>NZ_CAUJAM010000007.1:0-358335 GCF_963082475.1 Methanobrevibacter sp. V14 | reverse complement strand
GAAGTCATACTAATCATTAATAGAACCAGGAATAATGCGAATAATGGATTACCTGTTGCTCTTGAAGTATGCACTTTAATATCATGGCCATTATCTGTTTTAGTATGATTCTCTTTAATTATTATAGTTTTATTATTTGGGTTATGAGGATTTTCTTTAATTACTTCGGTTTTATTTTCAGCGGTTTTATTAGCAGTAATGTTTGAACCAGCAGTAACAATGTTTGTGAAATTTCCAGGCGTTAAAGTAGTAAATGATACGATAAATGATGCTGACTCACCAGGGTTTAAAATCCCCTGATAATAGAAATTATCTCCTTTTTGTTTCCAGTTATTACCAAAGAAACTATGGAATTTTAAACCTTTATAGCTATCCTCATGTACAAAAACATTTCCAAGTTTACAATCCCCAGTATTAGTTACGATAATTTTAAATGAAGTAATTTCGCCAACATGCACTACTGGATTTAAAGTGATTTTTTCCACATTTAGGCCAGGTTTATAAACTTCAGTAGTATTATTAGCGGTTTTGTTACCTGTTCCATTTGAACCTGCAACAACAACATTGGTCCAATTACCTGGACTAACCGTGTCAAAGACTATATTAAAGCTAACAGACTTGCCAACTTTTAAAATTCCACCATATATAAATCGACTATTATTATAAGACCAATTAATACCTTTAAATGAATTGTAAACTAAACCTTTAGGAATTTTTTCAACAACAAAGACATTGCCCAAATCACAATCACCAGTATTGCGAACAATAATTGTAAACACAGTCTGATTACTAATATAAACAGTTTTATTCAAAGATAATTTCTCAACAGCAATATCAGGTTTGATTACTTGAACGGTATCATTATCCTCATTGTTTGTATAGTTAGTTTCTAGTGTGCTTGTAGTTACTTTCGCAATATTCGTCCAATTTCCTACTTTAATAGCTATGGTTTCTATAGTGAAAGATATACTATTACCTGCAAGTAAAGTTCCAATATTCCAAATAAGATTACTAGAACTATTTTTTAATATAAATCCTTCTGGCAATGTATCATTGACAATTACATCAAATGCATCAATACTGCCGTTGTTCCAGACAGTAATGTTCCAAGACACTAAAGAACCATTAAGAACACATGATTCATTAGCAACCTTGCTGATTATAAGATCAGTTGGATTAACATAACTACAATTATATGTTAAAATAGACTGTCCTAGCGGAGTTAATGCAATGGAAAAATTAAAGATTTTTAAGGTTCCATTATCTAAGATTTTAGTATTATTCACATCCCCAACTCTTATAAACTTTAGCATCATCAAATAAATTATTAATAGAATTTAGTGGAGTTAATGCAATAATGTCTTTAGATAAATATCCTTGATTATTGGTAAAATTAGAATCAGAAATAATAGCGTTTATTGAAAGAACCGCACCAGCAAAATTTCCAATATTGTCTGTAAAAGTAGAATTAAAAATTGATATATTATCGGCAGTTACTCCTGCACTTTTTCCCGCAATATTATTTTTAAATTTTGAATTTGAAATTTGTCCTTTCTCAGTGTACAAAATACCATATCTGCCATGATTGTTTGAGATGCATGAATTTGTAACTGTACTATTAGTTGCTTTAATTATTGCACGATACTCTGCAATGTTTCCTTCAATAAAAGAATCTGACATGATTAATACAGTAGACTGTATAATTGATGAAGGACCACTATTATTTACAAAGGTTGAATTATTTAAACTTAAATAACTAGTCCAAATAACTCCTGAATAACTTGTGTTTGTTTTAGATTGGGCGGAGTTATTGGTAAATTCGGTGTTGGTAATATTAACATATTTTCCTCCAAAAATACACCCACCATAACAATCTCGGTTACTTATTACAAAGTTATTGGTAAATTTAGAATTTGTAATATCTATTGATTGATTATAATATCCTTCTGCATAAATACAACCCCCATAACTTATATTTTCTCCCCTTGCAAAATTATTATCAAACTCTGAGTTTGAAATATTAATAAATCCGCTACTACTATAAACAACTCCTCCTCTTTCTGCGAAGTTGTTAATAAAAATAGAACTATTAATATTAATTGATCCTCCAAAGAAAATGTTTCCATAAGATTTTGCGGAATTATTGATAAATCTACTATTGTTAATTGTCAAATTACGTCCAGTCATAGTATAAATAACTCCTCCATCACGGTTTGCAAAATTATTAATAAAATAGCAATTATTAATTTTTAAATTATTATTTGCAATAATGACTCCTCCATATCCTCCATTAATGGGGGAGAGGATTAACAGAATTATTATTGAAATATGAATTGATAAGGGTTACATCTGTACATGCTGTTGCATAAATAGCTCCAGCACCAAATTTAGCGAAATTATTTGTAAAATTTACATTATTAAAAGTGATATTATTTTTTACACTAATAAAATTACATGCTCCTCCCCATACATTAGAATTAGCATTAATTAAAGACAAGTTATTAATAATTAAATAATTAATAGATCTTGAATTTTTAAATATAGTACTTTCATGATTACCGTCAATGACAAAGTTATTTCCATTTATAACTAAATTCTTATTAATTTCAATTCCATTACTCAAACTACTGTCAACATGACTATTAAATTTATAATTCCTATCTAAATCTAAAGTACCATTAGTATTTTGATTAATTAATTCTTTTAAATCAGTAAAAGAACCTTCATTTCTAGATAAAATGGGACTATGCTCATTTTTTTCATCTATAATTGGTGCATTCATAGTTGATATATCATCATTAGTTAAATTGTTAATATCTGTTGCAGATGCTGTAGATATGATACAAAAAACAAAAGAAAATATTACGATTAATATAATTAATTTTTTTAATCTAATTTTAAAATCCTCATATTTTGTTAATTTAATTAAACAATCTCAGTTTAATATATATAACAGGGAATGCACCGTTACAGTACAATCCTTTCTATTATAAATATTAAAAGTAAGGTTTTATAAAATATTATTTGATTATTGCAAAAAGTTTTTTAAAAATTCTATTTTTGTAAATGACTAACAATTTTTATTATTTTTTGATATTAATTTTTTTATTTTTACTCAATTTAATGAAAAGTATTTTTAAATTCAAGTGCCAATATTATATTTGAAATTTCACATCGTATTAAAAAAACATGTATTATATAATTTAAATGAAGAATAAATATTAATATGAATAATAAAAATACTTATTTTTCGATTATCCATATGTTTTCAAAGTAATTAAATCTTTCGGATTATAAAGCACTTTCAAAAATTTTGTGGATTTTTAAAATTAATTATTCGATTTTCATTCCAAATTAAATTTCTGGATAAATTCATTTAAAATACCTTGTGTTATCTTGAAAATTCGTTTTCTTGATTTTGACATTGTTTTTTTAAAAAGCATTGTCAATTTTATTAGTTTTTTTGATATACCTAAAATTATCATGATGTATTTTCATTTTTTTGATTGATTTTTAGTGTTGTTTTTTGTGGGAAAATTTCTTTCAATACATCTGTTTCGTAGATTTATCCACCACATTATCCATTTATGGTTCTTAAATTCGTTTTATGTTTTGGTAGTGTTTTGAAGTATTCAATATAGAATATAAATATTTAAATAAACAGTGCCATCATGGCAATAGACCGTGACAGTACATTTCCAACGGGTTTTCATTAGCTCTGCATTTTATGGAATGTGAATTTATAAAAGGCTGCACCAGCAGCATGTTCCATAACAAAGGAATTTCCGCCAAGGCCAAATAACTCTTCAATAATTTCAATGCATTTATCTGATCTTGGCAAATGTGTAATTAAAATTGGAAATTAGTTCTGTTTCATATCGCTCCTAATTAAATCATCCTCACCCATATCTTCAATATCAATATGTTCAAAACCCAATTAATCGTCTCTTAATCTTGTTTTAAATGAATTTGCATGAGCAAAGAAACCCTCATACTCAGCAATAGGAACAGATGTTTTAGACAATTCTTTTAAACCATCTTTAGTTAATCTTTGAACAGTTGGTTTTTTAATAAAAGCTTCAGTTGAAAGACCTGAATACATTTTAGCTCCCCCTCCGGTTGGAAGAACATGGTTTGTACCGGACCCATAATCTCCAGCGGCAACAGGAGAATAAGCTCCTAAAAAGATAGAACCTGCATTGTTAATGCATGATAGGATTTCATCATCATTTTTAGTAGTTATGATTAAATGTTCGGGAGCATATTCATTTGTAACCTGAATAGCTTCATCAAAAGTATCTGTAATAATAATTTTTCCGCTTTTAAACAATGATTCCTCTATAATTTCACGTCTAGATGCAATTTCCGTTAGTTTTTTAACATGTTCATCAACTTCAATAGCCAAATTTTCACTATCAGTTACTAAAAAACAGGAAGCATTAGGATCATGTTCTGCTTGAGCTAATATGTCTGTAGCTAAAAATTCAGGATTTGCAGACTCATCAGCTAAAATTAAGACTTCTGATGGACCTGCTGGAAACTCGATATCTACTTGTCCATAAACTAATTTTTTAGCGGCAGTAACGAATATATTTCCTGGCCCTACAATTTTTTCTACTTGACAAACAGATTCAGTTCCATAAGCCAGTGCAGCAATAGCCTGTGCTCCACCAACCTTATAAATCTCATCAGCACCTGCAATATCAGCAGCCACTAAAATAGCATCTAATATTTTCCCATCTTTTTGAGGCGGAGTTACACATACCACCTTTTCAACTCCTGCGATTTTAGCAGGTATTACAGTCATCAATATTGAAGAAGGATAAGCAGCTCTACCTCCAGGTATGTAACAGCCGGCTGAGTTAATAGGCCTTACAATTTGCCCTGCAACAATTCCTGGATTTACTTTCATTTCCCATTCGGTTGGAATTTGCTTTTTGTGAAATTTTTCAATGTTTGATGCTGCATTTTTTAAAGCAGTTAATAATTCATCATCTAAAGTATCATAAGCCTCTTTAATTTCGTCTTTTGATACTTTTAAATTTTCTATTAGTACACCATCAAATTTTTCTGTATATTTGCGAATAGCTTGATCCTTATCTACACGAACATTTTCTAAAATTTCAGATACTGTATCTAAAACATTGTTGATGTCTTGTTCCGACCTTTTAACAGTCTCTTGTAAATTGATTTCAGAGTATTTTAATATTTCCATTTTGACACTACCTTAAAATAGCTCCAGTGTCTGCTGAGTGAACTAATTTTTGATATAACGCTAACCAACCTGAAACATCACTTTCAGGGTGTTTTACATCTTTTAATCTTGCTTCAATTTCTTCATCAGATAATTCTACATTGATAGATCTGTTTTCAATATCAATTTCAATTATATCTCCATTTTGAATTGCTGCAATTGGTCCATTTTCTCTTGTTTCAGGAGATACATGGCCAATACATGGCCCACGAGTTCCTCCAGAAAATCTTCCATCAGTTATTAATCCTACATCTTTAATATTCATTCCTGCAAGGGCAGATGTTGGATTTAACATTTCACGCATGCCCGGACCTCCTTTTGGACCCTCATATCTAATAACTACAATGTCACCTTCACCGATTTCATGACCAAATATAGCTTTTGTAACCTCTTCTTCAGAGTCATAAACTTTAGCAGGTCCTTTAAGATGCATTAAATGGTCTGCAACAGCACCTTTTTTAACAACACTACCGTTAGGTGCTAAATTACCTTTAAGAATTGCAATACCTCCATCAGCATGAACCGGAGTATCCAATGTATGGATTACATCAGTGTTTTTATTTTCAACAGTTTTTAAATTTTCTTTAATGGTTTTGCCTGTTACGGTTAATTGATCTGTGTTAATTTTATCTCCAAGAGTTTTAAGAACAGCCTGAATACCACCAGCTAAGTGCAAATCCATCATTGAATCTTCACCAGCAGGGGAAATAAGAGTGATATGAGGTACGTTTCTTGAAATTTCATCAAATAAATCTAAATCAACACTTAAACCTTCAACTTCACTAGCAATAGCTGGAATATGTAAAGCAGTATTAGATGATCCGCCTAAGGCCATATCAACTGCAATAGCATTGTTGAAAGATTCTTGGGTTAAAATATCTGACGGTTTAATATCTTGTTTAACCAATTCAATTATTTGGCGACCGGAGTTGTAAGCAATTTGATTGTTTTCTTCAGTTCTTGCATGTGTTGTAGCGCAAGTTGGAAGAGATAGGCCAAATGTTTCAGTTATGCAAGCCATCGTATTAGCTGTAAACAATCCAGAACAACTTCCAGCTCCAGGACAAGCACATCTTTCAAGTTCAAGTACTTCCTCTTCAGACATTTTACCTACAGCATGTGCACCAACAGCTTCAAATACAGTAATTAAATCTGCTGGTTTGCCATCATATTCTCCAGATTCCATAGGTCCTCCAGTTACAACAATTGACGGAACATTCACTCTTGCTGCACCCATAATCATTCCAGGAACAACCTTATCACAACTTGGAATTAAAACCAAACCATCAAAAGCATGGCCTTTAGTCATAGACTCTACCGTAGCTGCAATAATTTCACGTGAAGGAAGGGAATATTTCATTCCTTCATGGTTCATACTAATTCCATCACAAACTGCCATTGTGTTGAATTCAAATGGAATTCCTCCAGCAGCTTCAATTCCATCTTTTACAAATTCAACAAGTTCTCTTAAGTGAATATGTCCAGGTACAATATCAGTGAAACTATTAGCAATACCAATAAATGGTTTTTCAAAATCATCATCTTTTAAACCACATGCTCTTAATAAAGACCTATGTGGGGCTCTTTGAATTCCATTTTTTACACTATCACTTTTCATTTAATCACACAATTTAATCAATTCAGTATTATATATGGAATTAATATGTTTTAAAATATTTGCAAAAAAAAACATTAATTAAATATAAGAACACATATTATTACTTATGACCACACTAGAAAAAATGAAAATTCTAACAGATTCGGCACAATATGATTTATGTGATTATGTAAGTCATCATAAAAGCTCACAAGTAAATCTTCCAGGAATATATGAAGCTATTGGTCATAATGGATGTAAGATTCCTCTTTTCAAAACACTGCAAACTAATAAATGTAAAAATGATTGTAAATACTGCATTAACCAATCAAAAAGAAATTTTACCAGATTAGAACTTTCACCTGAAGAGCTTGCAAAAGCATTTCTTGGATATTATAACAGAGGATTAGTTAATGGATTGTTTTTAAGTTCGGGAATTTCAAGTGATGTAGAATCTACTATGGAAAACCAAATAGAAACTGTCCATCTTTTAAGGAAAAAATATGGATATGATGATTATATTCATTTAAAAATAGTGCCTGGAGCAAGTAAAGACTCAATTAAAAGAGCAATGGCTTTAGCAAACAGAGTTAGTATAAATATTGAAGCTGCAACACCTTCAGGACTTGCAGAACTATCATCTACAAAGGATTATAATAAAGATATATTGAAAAGATTATCCTGGATAAATAATCTACAACATAAAAGCACCACATATCCAAATTCTACTCACACTACACAATTAATTATTGGAGCAAACAATGAAAGTGATAGGGAAATACTTAGTAGAATGGAAAAAATATACAAAAAATCAGAATTAAAAAGAACATATTTCTCAGCATTTACTCCTGTTCAAGAAACTGAATTTTCAAATAAAGAATCATGTTCAACTGATAGAACATCAAAACTTTATAATGCTGATAGTTTACTGAATGACTATCACTACGATGTTAAAGAGTTAGTTTTTGATAATAATGATAATCTGTTATTAACTCAAGATCCGAAAATTCTAGCTGCAGAAAATATGAATATTTTCCCTGTAGAAATCAACAGAGCTCCACTTATAGAATTGATAAGAGTTCCAGGAATTGGTATGAAATCAGCTCGTGAAATCATATCTATTCGTAAAAAAATACCATTCTCCAATAAAGAACAGTTGAGAAAATTAGGTGTTGTAGTTGATAGAGCTGAACCTTATATAAAAATAAGTGGTGAATATCAAACAACTTTTGATTTTTAGACTGTGGGTAGTATTAAATGAGTTTTAGAGAAAAATGTTTTTAAAATAATTTATCATTAAATTAATGAAATAATAGAAAAAAAATTATAAACAATAGATTATATTAAATCTATTGATAATGATTTCAAGTGTAAACCATATTATATGATACATTTAATTTTCATCGAATAATGCCCAAATTTCAGGATATTTTTTAGAAACAACTTCTTCAATTAAAACAGAAGCTTCTTTAGAAATGCTAAATTCCGGCTCAGTTTTTCTTAAGTATCTAAATACCGCAGAAGATTTTGAAGACCATAAGGTAATCCTTGGATTTTTATCAACAATCTTTTTAACTTCTTCTACATGTTTTTGTTGGATTTCGAGTTCATGTGATGTTTGTAGAGAACCTTCACTGCTTTTATCGCCAGATAAGTTTTCGGATGATTCACTGCCCTCTTGAGTTTCTTCATATGTTTTTTCCTCTGGACTCTCTTCTTTGACTATTCCACTTCCTTCTGAAGTTGAATTATCTTTTTTATCATCATTATCGGCTACAATTTCTTCTTTATCCTCTTGTTTAGATTCTGTATTCTCGATATCGTCTTGTGTAGATTTTATATCCTTAACTTCTTCAACAGTATCTTGTTTATTTTCTATATCATCAACAGCATCATCATCATTTTCTTTAAGCATGTCTTCAAGAGATTGAGGTGAATTACTATCAAAATCTTCATTATAAAAATCTGGAATTAATGAATCTAAACCTTTTCCAAGTCCTTTTCTAACCATTATGCACCACTCTCACTCTTTTCTGAATTTTTTACAATTTTAGATTGAGACTTGTCATTAATATCTATTTTTGATTTAGCTTCATTCAAACTAAGGTTTTCATCTCTTTGAATAATTTCTTTAGCTAATCTAAGATACGCTTTTGTTCCAGTACTTTCTGGATCGTAAACTAAACAAGGTTTACCGAAACTAGGTGCTTCAGCTAATCTAATATTTCTTGGAATGATAGTTTTAAACAGCAGATCAGTTCCGCCAAAATAATTTTTAAGTTCTTTGTAAACGTCTTTACTAAGTCGAGTTCTTTTATCAAATAAAGTGAGGAGAATTCCTTTAATTGGAGTGGGACTTCTAAGTCTTTTTTCAACTAATTTTATTGTATTAATTAAATCTGCTACTCCTTCAAGTGCATAATACTCAGCTTGAATAGGGATTAATACACTATCGGAAGCTACTAATGCATTAACGGTTATTACTCCTAATGAAGGAGGTAAATCGATGAATATATAGTCAAATAATGGTACAACCTCTTCAAGAGTTTCTTTTAAAATTATATGATAATTTTCACGTCGAGAAAGCTCCATTCCGGCACCACTAAGGGATATATTACTTGGGATAATAAACAAATTTTTAATAAACGTAGGAATTGTTGCTTTTTTTACATTTATATCCCCAATGATAGCATCATATATTGTATTTTCTATTTTAGTTTTATCAATGCCAAAACTTGTAGTAGCATTAGCTTGAGGATCCATGTCCACAACTAAAACAGATTCGCCCATTACCGCTAGGGATGTTGCAGTATTTACAACAGTTGTTGTCTTACCACATCCTCCCTTTTGATTCATCACTGCAATTACTTCACTCATTAAAGAATTCTCCTAAATTTGATAAGTTTTAAGTTAATAGTTATGAGTTATAACTTAAAAATTCAAAATGCTAAAGAATAACATTTAAGTTATCCAGTATAAGTTAAAAGAAATAAGTCATATCTTTCAATTTAAAACTTAAATGAAATAACTTATCAGTTCTAACTTCTAAGGGATAGGAATTAAGTTTTAAGTTAAAACTTCTAAATTATAAAAAATAAGTTTTAAGAAATAACTTATCATAACTAACTTTTAACAAATAAGTTATATTTTATAACTTCTTCCTTATAAATTATTTGTTTTCACAAATAAGTTATTAGTTATTCGTTAATACTTATAAGTTATAACTAATGAATTAAAAGTAATAAGTTAAAAGTTATAAGTTATAACTAAAAAATATAAAAAAAATAAAAAAGGATTATTTAGCATCAGGCATATTCCCTTCAAAATAGCTAGCATATCCTTTTAAATCTAACATTCCATGACCGGAGAAGTTCACAACAATAGTTTTTTCCTCACCAGTTTCTTTACATTTCAATGCCTCATCAATGGCTATTTTAATAGCATGGGTAGTTTCAGGAGCAGGAAGAACACCTTCATTACGAGCAAAAGTAATTCCTGCTTCAAATACCTCTCTTTGATGGGCAGATCTAGGTTCAATATACCCTTCTTTAGTTAAAAGGGAAATCTGTGGAGACATTCCATGGTATCTTAATCCACCAGCATGAACTGATGGAGCTACAAAGTCATGGCCTAATGTGAACATCTTAAGCATTGGAGTAAATCCACTAACATCACCAAAATCATATTCATAATTACCTTTGGTTAAAGTAGGGCAAGCACTTGGTTCAACAGCAATGAACTGAGTATCTGATTTGCCATCGATTTTATCTTTGATAAACGGGAATAAAAACCCAGAAAGATTACTTCCACCACCAGCACAAGCAATCATGACATCTGGAGTTTCATCTGCAATTTCCAATTGTTTTTTAAGTTCTTGACCAATGATTGATTGATGTAGCATTACATGGTTAAGAACACTGCCTAATGTGTATTTGACTTCTTCATTTTCCAGTGCTTCTTCCATAGCTTCTGAAATTGCAACACCAAGTGAACCGGGGTGATCTGGATTTTTGGCTAAAATTTCACGTCCAATCTTAGTATTTTCACTAGGGGATGCATAAACGTTACCGTTATAGATATTCATGATATTTTTTCTATCAGGCTTTTGATTAAAGGAAACTTTAACCATGTAAACTGTACAATCTAAATCTAAAAGGTTACATGCAAGAGATAAAGCGGTTCCCCATTGTCCTGCACCGGTTTCAGTAGTCAATCTTTCAACACCCTCTTTTTTGGCAAAGTATGCTTGAGGTATTGCTGAATTTAGCTTATGCGAACCAGTTGGAGAAGTATCTTCCCGTTTATAATAAATTTTAGCAGGAGTATTGAGATACTCTTCCAATTTAGTAGCTCTAAATAAAGGAGAAGGCCTTCCCATTTGCATGTAAAGTTTTCTAACCTCTTTAGGTATTTTGATATATCTTTCTTGTGAAAACTCTTGTTCTAAACCTGCTCTGGTAAATGCTTTTTGAAGTGAAGCAATTTGATCTTTTCCTTCACTATTTTTAGGCATTGGAAGTTCAACAGGTAAGTCAGCATTAATATTGTACCATTCCTTAGGCACTTCATTTGAGTTTAAAGTTATTTTGTAATTCATACTAATAATTACATTAATGTACTATATAAAGGTTTGTTGTACAAATATGTACACTTTAATTATTAATAATATAAACAACAATAATGTTTAACCATGAGAATTTTAGCTATTGATGTTGGAACTGGAACTCAAGATATGATGATTTATGATAGTGAAAAAGAATTAGAAAACGCTATTAAACTTGTTCTTCCATCCCCGCACCTATATATCTCTCAACAAATACAAGAAATTGAAAATGACATTTACTTTGAAGGAGAAATAATGGGTGGAGGAAAAATTAAACGTTCTATCTTAGAGCACATGGACAAAGGTTATAATGTAGTAATGGAACCTGTGTGTGCTAAGACAATTCGTGACAACCTAGAACAGGTTAAATCATTTGGAATAGAACTATCAGATGATTCAAAAGATTATTCGACCTATTCAAAAATCTTCATGGGAGATATAAACATTACAAAATTATCCAAATTTTTACTTGGATATGATTTGGAATTTGATTTTGATGAAATTGCAATTGCAGTACAGGATCATGGTTATAATGAAAATATAGGAGACAGAGATTTTAGATTCGAAAAAATAAGAGAAAAAATCTCAGAACCTATTTCCCCATTGGAATTTGGATTTAGAGATAATTTACCTGAATATTTGACAAGAATGCAGGCTGTGCGAAGAATCTTGAAAAATGAAGGCATCACTAAAACACCATTATTAATGGATACAAAATTTGCTTCAATAGCTGGAATGTGTTTTGACGAAGTAGCTAAAAAATTAAATAGTTTTATTGTAATAGATATTGGAAATGGCCATACAACAGCAGCATCAATCGAAGATGGTAAAATTCAAGGAGTATTCGAACATCATACCTCCAGTTTAACAGACGAATCCCTTGAAAGATACATAAAACGTTTAGCTTCTGGTGAAATTACTAATGAAGAAGTTTATAATGACCATGGACATGGCGCACATGTATTAAATCCAATATCAAAAATTGAGAGAGTTATTGTTAGCGGACCTAAAAGAGAGCTAATAGAAAAAACAAATCTAGATTGGCATCATGCTGCTCCCGGTGGAGATGTTATGATGACCGGAACAATTGGCTTGATTAAAACAATTCAAGGATAGATAAAATGCTTAAGATGGACTCCCATATTCACAGTGAATACTCTCCCGATTCCAACTCAAAAATTGATGATATTTTAAAAACCGCACAAAAGGAAAATATTGACATAATAGCTATAAGTGATCACAATACCGTTGATGGAACTAGCGAAGTTTTGGCAAAAACTAGGAACACCGATATACTAGCAATTCCGTCAATAGAAATCTCTTCCACACTCGGCCATATTCTTGGTTTCGGGTGTGAGGAAAACATACCTAGAGGCTTATCACCTGAAGAAACAATAGATAAAATTCATGATTTGGGAGGTCTTGCAATAATACCTCATCCATATTGTTTTTATAGACACGGCCTTTTATGTAAAATTGATTACAAGAACTTGAAAATTGATGCGATAGAAACTAAAAATGCAAGATTTATTATTGGATATTGCAACAATAAAGCAAAAAAATTAGCAAAAAAGGAAAACATTCCAACATTAGGTGCTAGTGATGCACACTACTGGAAATTTGTCGGTGATTGTTTTAGTTTAATTGATTGTGAAAAAGATATAGACAGTGTCTTAAAAGCTATATTAAAAAGTAATGTAGAGGCTCATGGAAAAGGAACTTCAAACATATTGCTTTCAAAATACCTCTTTGAAAGAAATGTATTAAAGAGATTTTGATAAAACTCTTTGTTTATCTTATAACCCTCATCAACACCATATAATACATTATTGCTTCCTTCTATTTTTAAAATCAGAATTAAAATAACATTTAAACATATCCTGTTTGTTCTAAGTGCATGCATGAAAATATCTAAATTACGCTCTTTTAATTAACAATAATTTATTCATGGAATCAAGAACTGCTAAAATACTGGCCATAACAATGTCCTGATTAGTGGATCTGCCGGTTGATTTGTTGTCATCTGAATCTGAACTGATAACGAATACCTCAGCTAATGCATCAGTACCTCCGGTGATAGCTTCTAGATTATATTCTTCAAGTTTAATATCAACGGTGTCCTTAACCAATAAACGAATTGCATTTAAAGCGGCATCAACCGGACCTACACCAGTGCTTGAAGCCTCTTTTTCATTCCCATCAATTTCCAATTTAACTGTTGCAGTGGGAGAAACATTGCCTCCCATTGAAATGCTTAAACCTTTCATAATGATTGGAGTTTCACGAGCAGATCCAAGTTCAGTAATGGCAATAGCAACCAACTCATCATCAGTAACACATTTACCACTATCCCCTAAAGATTTAATTTCACTGAAAACCTTTTCAAATTGCTTATCATTTAAATCAATGTGATATTTTTTTAATTTTGATTTTAAAGCATTGGCTCCAGTATGTTTTCCTAAAACGATTCTTCTAGAATGGCCTACCATTTCAGGTGACATTGGTTCATAAGTAGAAGCATTATTTAAAATACCATGAACATGAATGCCAGATTCATGGGCAAAAGCATTGGCTCCAACAATAGGTTTGTTAACAGGCATTTTTACTCCAGTTAAACGTCCAACCAAATTAGATAAACTATATAATCTTGTTGTATCAAGTCCCAAATCAATATCATATGAAGCTTTAAGAGTCATAACTAACTCCTCTAAAGAGCAATTACCTGTTCTCTCACCTAAACCATTGACAGTGACATGTGCCTGATTAACACCGCATTCAATAGCTGTCAAAGTATTTGCAGTTGCTAAACCAAAATCATTGTGGAAATGGACACTTAAAGGGATTTTGAAACTATCCTTTAAATCTGTGATTAATTCATGAGTTAAAATTGGAGTTAAAATACCGACTGTGTCCGGAACATCTAAAAAGTCAGCTCCTGAACTTACAACCTCTCTGTAAACTTCAACTAAAAAATCCCTTTCTGTTCTTGTTGCATCTTCAGCTGAAAACTCAACAGTCAAACCATGGTCTTTTCCATATTCAACAGCCTCGCAAGCTTTTGCTATAATTTCTGATTTAGACATTTTCAATTTATAATCACGATGCAATGGGGAAGTACCTATAAAAGTATGAATATATTCTAAATCAGCATCAAGAACTGCATCAACATCATTTTTAAGAGACCTTGAAAGACCAACCAAAGTAGAATCCAAATCTAGAGATTTGATTTTTCTTGCAGATTCAATTTCGCCTTTTGAAGAAGCTGGAAACCCCACTTCTATTTTATCAACCCCTAAGTTATTGAGTTTTTGAGCGATTTGGATTTTCTCATCAACAGTTAGTGCAACACCGGGTGTCTGCTCACCGTCTCTTAAGGTTGTATCAAAAATATAAATTTTTTCAGACAAATTCATATTTTCTTTTTTTAATGTTTCTATATTTTTCATAAATACTCCACCTTTAAGAATATTATATAATAATTTAATATAAATACATTACAAATACATTAATATGAAACTTGGTTTTACAACACTAGCTGTGTTCATGGAAGATAACAATAAAATCATAGACCTGGCAAAAAAACACGGATTTGAAATAATTGAGATTTTAGGTGAAGATCCCTTTTATGAAAATGACAATGGTGAGTTTAAAGACTGCGGTCTTGATGTGAGAATTCATGCTGCAACAGTTGACATAAACATAGCAAGTCTAAACAAAGGGATAAGACTGGAAAGTGTTAAACAAATGATTGAATGTGGACACTATGCTGAAAGCATTAATGCGAATACAATAACTGTGCATCCTGGAATCATTGGAAGAAATGAGCCTCATCTTAGGAAATGGGCACTTGAATATGCTGTTGAAAGTATTGGGGAGATAATTGACAATACCAATGTTGAAATTTCGGTTGAAAACATGCCGGTCAATGGAAAATTTTTAGGCAATAAAGTTGAAGAAATTGAGATGATTCAAAAAGAAACTGGGTGCTGTTTGACAATTGACACCGGTCATGGAAACACATGCGGAAACCTTGAAGAAATGTTATCTTTAAAAAATATCAGCTATTGTCACTTAAATGATAATGATGGTAAAAAAGATCAACATATTACCTTAGGCAAAGGTACACTTGATTTGAATTTGCTTAAAAAAATAGATACAGCAATTATCGAATTAAACAACTTTGATAATGTCTTAAAAAGTAAAAAAGTCATTGAAAACTTATAATTAATTATTTTTTTATAAGTTATTAGATATAAGTTATAAGTTAAAATAGCTAAAAAAATAAAGTTAAAAATCAATATTGGTGACTTCAAAAATATCATTTATAACATAATCCGTCTTATCCAACATCTTTGGAGATACTTCTTCCTGTTGCTCGATTGTTAAAACACTAATATCCGCTTTTTTAAAGGCTAAAATATCATTAAGACCATCTCCAACCATCATGACTTTATAACCTCCTTCTTTTAGAATAGAAACAACTTCACATTTGCCTCTTGTAGAAACAGTTCCATATGCATTTTCTTCGGGAACATCTAACATGTTAGCCAATTTATTAATTGCTCCCTTTCTATCTCCTGATGCAATATATATTTCAATGCCGCGGGACTTTAATATTTCAATCGTTTCTAAAACTTTTGGGAAAAATTTGCCTGCTGAAGTAATGGTATATGCAACCTGGCCCAAATCCATGTCAACAATTAAAGCTGACCCGTTGCACAATTCCATAGTAGGAATCTTTTCACGTAAAATATCGAATCCGTCGGTGATATCATAGATTGCAGCTGTTTTTTCATTGTCAAGAATTTCTTTAACTTCCGCCTTAGAAACCTGCTTGGTAGAGAAACTAATGTCAAAATCAATATTGAATTGTTTAATAACATCTGAAATTAAAGTATTTTGATCAAGTTCCAAGAGTTTGTTAGTATTGAATTGAAGAACAACTAAAGCAAGAGCGTCTGCCGCTTCTATAATTTCCAAAGAATTAATATCCGTAAATACATTACCATTTAACACATCTTTAATAACCCTATACCTTTCAATCAATGTTCCTGAGTTATCAAACACCACTGCCTTTTTCATGATTATAATACTATTTAAAAAAATATTTAAAATTTGTGAAAAAGTTTTCATTTAAAAACTAGGTGATTTCTTTAAACAAGTTTTTCATGACGTTTTGGTTGATTTTTATAATTTAAAGCCAATACATCCACTATCTTGAAATGATTTAAGTGGGTAAATTAATCAAAAAATAATCTGTCACAAGACTAAATGAGTGTAAAAAAGCAACTTTATAAACCTTGAAAAATAGAGTAATAGTATTATAATTTACGATTATTAAGGTGTTTTAATGAACGTTATTGAAAAATTAAACTCCATTAAACATGGAGAAATGACAGCTAAAGAAAATGTTGAAGGTTTCATTAAAGTTATCGATGAAAATAACGAAGAAATTAATGCATTTATTGAATTAAACAAAGAAAATGCATTGAAACAAGCGGAAGCTATTGATGAAAAAATAGCAAAAGGCGATGAAGTTGGTACTTTGGCTGGATTAGTATTTGGTATAAAAGCAAACATTAATGTTGAAGATTTAATTATTTCTGCAGCTTCCAAAACCTTAGAAGATTATATTGGAAGTTATAACGCAACTGCTGTTGAAGAAATCCTTTCTGAAGATGGTATAATCATTGGTATATTGAATATGGATGAATTTGCAGCAGGAAGTTCAACCGAAACTTCTTACTATGGACCTACTCAAAACCCGGCGGCCATGGGCAGGATTCCTGGAGGTTCCTCTGGTGGTTGTGCGGCAGCTATTGCAGCTCAAATGTGTGATATATCCATTGGTTCGGATACTGGAGGATCCATTAGAAATCCTGCATCTCACTGTGGTGTTATTGGATTCAAACCAACATATGGTGCTGTTTCAAGACAAGGTTTACTTGACTTATCAATGAGTCTGGATCAAATTGGACCTTTGGCAAATGATGTGAGTGGAATTGCACTAGCATTAAATACTATTGCAAAATATGACCAAACTGAATGTACAACTCTCAACTGGGATAAACCGGACTTTACTGAAGTATTAAAAGACACTTCCTTAGAAGGTATGAAAATAGCTGTATGTAAAGAATTTATTGAGGTTACAGATGATGAAATTAACGCAACTGTAAATAAAGCCATTAATAAATTAGTTGAAGCTGGTGCTGAACTTGTTGAAGTGAGTTTTGATTATATTGATTTGTGTTTACCTACTTACTACTTAATTAACTATGTAGAATTCTTCTCTGCTACTAGAAAATATGATGGAAGGGATTATGGTTCTAGAATCGAAGATGTATGTGGAGATGAAGTATTAAGAAGAATTAAAATTGGTTCACATATTGCAGAAGCTGAATTTAGTGGAAAATATTATAAACAGGCATTAAAAGCAAGGTCTGTAATCAGAGGAGAAATTACCTCAATGCTTGAAAATGTTGATTTAATTGTTGGTCCTACTGTTCCTAAACTTCCTCATGAAATTGGTGAAAAGTTAGAGCCAATGGAAATGTATGCCTACGATATTTTAACAGTGATAGCCAATCTAGCAGGCATTCCGGCAGCAAGCATCCCTGCAGGTGAAGTGGATTCTATTCCTGTTGGTTTGCAAATTCAAGCAAAACCATTAGATGATTTAAAAATTATTAAGGCCATGAGTGTTTTTGAAAACACAAAATAAACCATTTCAAAGTTTTGTCTTCAAAAGCAATATTACTCTGATGGGACTTTTCCATCTGCATATTTTTTTAATTAATTGATTTATAGATAATCCATTATTCCTTTTATTTTATCAAAAGAACTGCTGTCGTACTAATGAATAACAATGACTCTTCAACCACTGCTTTTTTCTACTGAATTACCTAAAATACATGTAGTTTTAATCCATTTCATCAATTATTTATGCAATTCATGAATTCACATTTCTCTATAGGATCTTAAGCATTTCTATTTAAATAATAAAAGCTGAAAGTTAAAGAGCTTTTTTAGGTATAATTGAACTTGAACTTTTTTGAAAATTATATAAATTTCATGATTTTTTACACTTGAAATATACCTTTAAATATTATACTAATAAAAAACAATAGAGTAGTAGAGGTTATTTTATGACAAAGATTGGACTTGCCTATATTAATGGAGCTGTTCCAGGATTTGAAGATTTTGGAAACTTGCCAACCGATGTTGTAGGTGAAAACGGATTAGTTAATGGTAATAAAGCTTCAAAAGAACTTGATGCATTAATAATACCTGGTGGAACATTAATTGAATCAAATGAGATTGATATTCCATTAAACAGAGAAATTAAACATATGGCACGTGATGGAAAACCTATTATTGGCATATGTGCAGGATTTCAATTATTATCAAATCAAATAGATATCGGCCGTAAATCTCCGGTGCCGATTCTTAAAGAAGGTCTTGGAATAATTGATGTTGATTTCTCACCATTGATTACAAGTGACCGTGTAGTTGCAAAAGTATATAATAACTCATTTTTAGTAAAAAACCAAAAAGAAGATGTGACTGGTTTTCATACTCACACTTATGGTAAAGTAGAAGGTGATGCTAAAATTCTGTTTTATTCAAAAGTTCAAAGAATGAATTATGGCGACACTAACAAAAAAGGTGATTATAACCTCTTTTCAGGTGCATGTAACGATGATGGCAATGTTATAGGAACAATGATTCATGGAATTTTAGATGAAAATCCGATTATTGTAAACAATCTATTAGAACAAATAGATGCTACAAATACTGATGAAATTTACAATAGAAACAAGGAGGTTAAAAAATATTTAAAAGGTGAGGTCGGAATCAATACAGGTATTAAAATACCGTCGATTAAAGGAAATAAAATGCCAAAATACTTAATGATCGGAAGTAATGGGTCTGACTCTGGCAAGACTTTCATTTTAACCGGTCTTGCAGGTGCATTAACAAAAAGAGGTTATAAAGTAGCCCTTCTAAAAGTAGGTCCAGATGTACGTGACATTATACCTGGATTATATTTGACCAAAGGAAAAATGGAGGACTTCGCATCTGTCAAAATTGGACATTTAGGTTGGGCAGATATTGAATCTACAATAGACAGGTTGAATAATTCGGACTATGATATTGTACTTATTGAAGGAGTAATGAGCGTGTTTACTGGTATTTTAAATGAAAAAGTTCCTTTTTCAGCTGCTGAAATTGCAATGTCATCAAATATACCTATGATTCTTGCATCAGGCGTGAATAAAGGTGGAATTGAATCTGCAGCAATCGATTTAGTTTCCCATGCGAATATGCTGGAAAAACTTGGAGTTTCAGTAGAAGCAATTTTACTTAACAAGGTCTACAATGATAAGATATTTGATAATGTAGTTCCTTATATTAAAAACAACACACATGTTGAAAATGTTTTAAAACTTCCAAAATTAAAATCTGGAGATATGCGTGGATTTATTCCAGAAGTTGAAATAAGATATGATTTATTTACTTCACATGCAATGGATTTAATAGAAAATAACTTAGATATCGATTCAGTAATTAATATGGCCCATGAAGTTGAATTTAATAAAATTTACTCATTTGATGAAATTAAAAGTAAGGTGATATAATGGCACTTAATTTAAGTCCTGAAAAAGGAGTCAAACTAACTAAAAAAGACAAAACTCATATTTTAAAAAAAATGAAGCATGGTTGGAAAGCAACTTGTTTAATACCGGAATATACTTTTGACGGTGAAGGCAATATTCAAATAGCTTCCGATAAAAATCGTCGTGCTGTAAAAATTGTAAAAATTTTAGATGATGGAATTCACATTGAAAAAGCACTTAAAAATAAAACATTGAGAATATCATATGATAAAGTAGTTGAAATAAACAATTCAAAAGAAGTTCGTGACGGTTTAGAAATTAAAATGAGAGACGGAAAATACGTCTCATTCAGCATTTATAATTCCTATAAAATTAAACAAAATACAAAATTTATTTCAGATTATATAGCTAGTAAAAGCTAGCTATTCTTTTAAATATTCATTGATGATGTCTTCGCCTTTAAGCAATATAAGATTGTTTTTTTCTGCATATTTACAAGCATCGGATATTGAAGTGGCTTTTCCGGTTTCACCATCCATCATCTCACAAACCACACAAACAGGAGTAACTCCAGCCATTTCACATAATGCAAGGCCGATTTCAGTATGTCCCTGCCTATTTTTAACAAGTCCATCTGCTCCTCTTAAAAGACACACATGACCTGGGGATCTAAATGTTGCACCGAATTCATCAAATCTTTTTTCCTTCATCATTAAAGCCATGTCACTTATGGTTCTTGCTCTGTCATGATCTGTTACGCCAGTGAAAGATTTTCTGTGATTAACCCAAATGGAAAATGATGACCTATCATCATATGGAATATCATTTGGTGCAAGTTCACTAAGTTCTGGATATTTTTCACTAGCTGCTTGCATAATGTCAACCATAAACGGCAAATGAATTTCATCACAAAAATCAGAATGCAGGCAATTGCAGATTAAACCACCAGCATCATTTCTCATGGTTGCAATTGATTTAGGATTTACAAATTCAGAAGCGATAATCATATCAACTTCCCCTTCCCTATCATCATCATCGAAAACCAGTACAAATTCTCCATTTCTAATTGCTTCGAAAGCTTTCTCTAATTTTGTTTCATGATTCATAGTAATATCTCCTTATTTACTAGAACCAGGGCTAAAAATAACTATTATCTTCTCTTTCATCCGGACTATCACCGTCGGTTTTGGAATCTCACCAAATCAACACCGTTGTGCTCGTGGACTTATTTTTTTAAAATCACCACCGGTGGAGACTTTCACTCCGCCCTGAGAACGTATTATCAAATATATTATTAATAGATAAAATACTTTATGGTATTACAAAAAAAACTCTATTGATAAAATGTCACCATCCTTAATAGATTTTATATCCCTTAGCTTATCCTTGCATATAAATTCCAAATAATTTTCTTCATGAGTTGTTTTAGCTGGAAACACAATAGCTCCTTTAATTTCATCATTTAAAATGGCTTTAATATATTTTACAGCACCAAAACCTTCATCAGGTTTTATTAAGTTTTTACAATTGTTTTTCAGTTCATTTATATTGTCTAAATACTTTTCATTAATAATTAAATTTAATGTTCCAGGAAATGGTATAAATCCCAAATTTTTTTCAAACTCTTTAGTGTAAAATTCCTGTGATAAAAAATATGCCGCTTTTCCAAAACCCGTTGTAACTTCACCCTCAATTTTCATCAAATACCTTCCAATTAAATTACATAAATAGACAAGACTATAAAAAATTTTTACCATATCTTCAATTAAACAATATTAAAATATTAAACACTTAAATATTATCTGAGAAATATAGATTCAATACTAATAATTAATTATTTTTGATTAATAAATATTTTTGAAGAAATTTATTTAACAATAAAAAAACATAACAAGTTATTAATAAAAATTTTACAGGGTAATGGAAATGGAAATAAAAACTATCTCAACAGATGTATTAATTATCGGATCTGGCGGAGCAGGTTCAAGGGCAGCTATTGAAGTTGATGATTCAGGTTTAAAAGCAATAATTGTGTCAAAAGGTCTGTCATTTAGGTCTGGCTGTACCGGAATGGCAGAAGGAGGATACAATGCAGTATTCAAAACTGTTGATAAAGACGACTCAACTGATGCACATATATTTGACACATTAAAAGGTGGAAGCTATTTAAATGATGAAAAATTAGTCGAAATTCTTGTAAATGAATCTCCGAAAAGGCTAATTGACCTTGAAAACTACGGCGCATTATTTGACCGTCAAGAATCAGGAAAAATAGACCAAAGACCTTTTGGAGGTCAAACCTATAGAAGAACTTGTTATCAGGGAGATAGAACTGGTGCAGAATTATTAAATGCACTTAAAGAAGAAATTATTAAAAGAGACATTGAATGTATCGAAGAGGTTATGATATCCTCTTTAGTTAGTGATAAAAACCAAGTTATCGGTGCAATAGGCCTTAGATTAAAAGATTCCACCATAATATACTTTAAAGCTAAAGCCGTTATCCTTGCAAGTGGAGGAGCTGGACAATTATACCCTGTAACATCCAATACCTTTCAAAAAAACGGAGATGGTTATGCAATAGCTTATCATGCTGGAGCTGATCTATTAGATATGGAACAAGTGCAATTTCACCCAACGGGTATGGTAGCACCGGAATCCAAAAAAGGAGTGCTTGTTACAGAAGCTGTAAGGGCAGAAGGGGGAAAACTCATAAACCGTGATGGTGAAAGATTCATGAGTAAATATGCTCCTGAAAAAATGGAATTGGCAACACGTGATGTTGTTGCAAGATCTATCTATCAGGAAATCGTAGAAGGTAGGGGAACTGAAAATGGTGGAGTATACCTTGATATTTCACATTTAGATGATGAGTATATTGAAGAAAAATTAGAAACAATGGTTTTACAATTTGAAAATGTTGGTGTAGACATTAAGCATGGCCCAATTGAAGTTGCTCCAACAGCACATCACTTTATGGGTGGTTTGAAAATCAATCCTGATGCATCAACTTCATTGAAAAATCTTTTTGGAGCGGGTGAAGTCTGTGGAGGAGTTCATGGAGCTAACCGTTTAGGTGGAAATGCTTTAGCTGATACCCAAGTATTCGGTAAAATCGCAGGTGAAAGTGCAAGTAAAATAGCTAAAACAACTGAACTGAAAAGCAACTATGAAATGGTTAAAGCAGAAGCTTCAAGAATAGAATCTTTAATCAAAAAAGGTTCGATTAAACCAAAAGAATTTAAAAATAATATTAAAAAATTGATGTGGGAAAAAGTAGCTATTGTACGTGACGAAAAAACCTTAAATGAAGCATTAGCCAAACTTCAGGAAATGAAAAAGAAATTGTTAATTTAGATGTTAAAAATACAAAGCAATATAATGATGATTTATTAACTGCATTGGAAATAATTAATATGGTCGATATTTGTATTTTAACTGTGAAATCAGCAATATTGAGAAAAGAAAGTCGTGGGGCACATTATAGAAGCGATTTTCCTGAAACCAAAGATGAATGGAAAAAGAGCATAGTAATAAATAAAAATGAAATAAAATTCGAAGCTAGATAGCTTCTTTTAATTCTTTTATAGCTTGTCTGGCTTTGGCATAAATTTCATCTTCATCTAAAGTAGTTAATTTTTTATTTTCCATTAAAATTTTACCATTGCAAATAGTGGTGTCAACATTAGAACCGTTTGCTGAATAAACAATATTAGATGACAAAGCTGAACTATCTGGTGTCATATTAGCTGAAGCCGTGTCAATTAAAATAATGTCTGCTTTTTTGCCGACTTCAATAGAACCAACCTCATCACTTAAACCTAAAGCTTCAGCACCTTTAATGGTTGCCATCTCAATTGCTTCATCTGAATTTAGGACTTTAGGATCAGATGTGGATACTTTTTGAAGCAAACTTGCTGTTTTTAACTCTTCTATCAAATCCAAATTATTATTTGAAGAAGCGCCGTCTGTTCCAATAGCCACACAAATATCATTTTCAATTAATTTTGAAATAGGTGCAATTCCTGAAGCTAATTTCATGTTACTGCAGGGATTATGTGAAACTTTAACATTGTGTTTTTTAATTATTTCAATTTCTTCGTCACTGAGCCATACACAATGTGCTGCTATAACATCCGGACCTAAAAATCCTATTTTTTCTAAATATTCGAATGGCCTTAGACCTTTTTCTTCTAAAATATCCTTTATTTCTTTTTGAGTTTCAGAAACATGAATATGAATTCCCATATTATATTCATCCGCTAACTGACGAACTTTAATTAATAATTCTTCAGAAGCAGTATATGGGGAATGTGGACCAAAGAAAACTTTAATCCTTCCATCTGCCATGGCATTGCAGGCATTGTATAAAGCTAAATTTTCTTTAATCTCAGATTCTCTTTTATCAGCATCCCCAAAGTCTATCATTCCATATGACAAAACTGCCCTTAAACCAGAGACATCCATTGCACGTGCAACATCCTCCATATAAAAATACATGTCACTAATGGTTGTTGTTCCTGATTTAATTAATTCAACTGCTGCTAAAAGAGCACCAATATAACAATAATCACCATTAAGATTTGCTTCTATTGGCCAAATATGATCATTTAACCAACTATCAAAACTTAAATCATCTGCTAAACCTCTAAATAAAGTCATGGATAAATGAGTATGAGTATTAATAAATCCTGGAAGTAATATTTTACCTTCTGCATCGATTACTTTATCAATATTACTTTCATCAATTTCATCGGAAATTTCTGCTATTAAATCATTTTTAATCAATAGTGATTGTTTCTTATTTTCAAAATTATTCGGGTTTAAAATTAATGCATTTTTGATTAATATAGTATTATACATAATAACACCTTAAAAAAAAATAAAAAAAAGTTAGTTAAAAACTATTTATAAGTTTTTGATAGCTAATTTAATATCTTCTGCTTTAACAGTTTTACGTTTTGCGATTTTAGCAACGCTGTTTGCTTCTTTAGCAACATTACGTGCAACTTCTTCTAAGTATGCAGCTAATTCATCCTTTGCATCTTCGCTGACTCTTTCAGCACCAGATTCTTTAATGATTCTTGCGATAGGAGCTTTTGGTATTTCAGACATAGTTTTCACCTCACAAAATTCAATTATAACTTATTATTAGTACCATTAATAATAAGTTAAATAACAATATAATACATCTTAATATTTAAATATTTTGTTTAATTTCAGTTATAATTTAAAAATGAGTTATAAAAATTAGAGATAAAATAAAAATAAATCTAAAAGTTAATAAAATATTAATAAAATGATTAATATATTATTATCAATAAAAAAAATCTGAGAAGATATGATGAAAATTAAAATTGCCGTTCCTTCAAAAGGAAGAATTAGTGAACCTTCTATAAACATATTAGAAAAAGCAGGTTTAGGATTAATCGATAAAAATAATCGTAAATTAATTTCTAAAACATTTAATGAAAATATAGAAGTCATGTTTGCAAGAGCGTCTGATATACCTGAATTCGTCAATGATGGTGTTGCAGATATGGGAATAACTGGTGTTGACTTAATTAAAGAAAGCGAATCAGATGTTAGTGAATTATTTGATTTAAGATTTGGACAAACAAAATTAGTCTTTGCTGCTCCTGAAGAATCTGATATAAATTCAATTAAAGACATTAAAGAAGACATGAAAGTGGCTACTGAATTTCCAGTTTTGACTAGAAAATACTTAAATGAAAAAGGATTGGATTTGAAAATTGTTAAATTAAGTGGATCTACTGAAGCAGCTCCATTTATTGGCATTGCAGATTTAATTACTGACTTAACAAGCACTGGAACAACTCTTAAAATGAATCATTTAAAAATTATCGATTCGATTTTGGACAGTACCATTAAACTCATTGCAAATCATGATAGCTTATCTGAGAAAAAAGAGTTAATTGAAGCTGTCAGCACAAGTATCAGAGGTGTGCTTGATGCTGATAGGAAAAAATTAATTATGATGAATGTTGATGAAATTGATTTAGATAAAGTCAAAGAAGTTATGCCATCAATGGGTGGTTTAACAATGTCTAAAGTATTATCTGGTGAAAATACTGTTGCTGTACAAGCTGTAATTGATGAAAAACAAGTATTTGAACTTGTAAACGATTTAAGAAATGCTGGTGCTCGTGATATTTTAGTTGTGCCAATTGAAAGAATAATATAAACATTATTACTAGGAACATCAAAGTTTAAAATAGTTATATAAAAAGGATTTGATTAAATGTTTAGATTAAAAAATATAATTTCAATAAAAGACTTTGAAAGAGAAGATATTGAATATATTCTCGAAGAAGCATCTAAACTAGAAAATATTGCTAAATCAAAAGAAGTTTCAGAGGAATTAAAAGGAAAAATATTAGGTTTAATGTTTTTTGAACCATCTACAAGAACAAGAATGTCATTTGAAACAGCTATGAAACGTTTAGGTGGAGAGGGCATTGGTTTTGAAAATAGTAGATCCAGTTCCGTGTCAAAAGGTGAAAGTATTGCTGATACTGCTAAAATGTTTGAAGGATACTGTGACGCTTTAGTTATTAGACATGAACTTGAAGGGGTTTCAAAATTCATATCAGATATTGTGGATGTTCCGGTTATCAATGCAGGTGATGGTGCAGGACAACACCCAACTCAAACATTGCTTGATTTATACACAATTAAAAGAGAAATAGGTCAAATTGATAATTTGAAAATAGCTTTAATTGGAGATTTGAAATTTGGTCGTACAGTGCACTCCCTATCAAATGCTTTAGGATTATTTGAAAATATTAAAATTTATTTAGTATCTCCGCCTGAACTTAGAATGTCTCAAGAAATTCTTCATGATTTAAATAAAACCAATGTCAGATATGAAGAATCAGATAACATTGAAGATGTTATTGATGATATTGATATTTTATATATAACCAGAATTCAAAAGGAACGTTTTGGTGACATTGAAAAGTATTTGAAAATTAAAGGTGCTTATGTTATTAACAAAAAATGTTGGAAGGCAAAGATTTGATAGTTATGCATCCTTTACCTAGAATTGATGAAATTGACAGTGATGTGGATAATACTAAATACAATAAATATTTCACACAAGCTGCAAATGCAGTACCTGTGAGAATGGCAATTTCAAAAACATTAATTAAAAACAATCCTAAATAGTATAAAAAGCTGTTTCCAGTAAGTTTTCATCACATTGAAGTTTGATAATATTGGTTCTTCCTTTTCCACGTCCACGTGAAACCGTGTTGGTTGATATTAAACCTAATAATTCAAGGTCATTAATAAAATCAAATATTCTTCTATAAGTTACAGCGTCTTTTTTAGAAATATCTGTGTATGTCTCATATAGTTTACCTGAGGTAATTTCTTCATTTTTCTTTGTTAAATTCAAAATAGATTCTAAAAGTCTTTGTTGTTGAAGTGGTAATGTAGATAAAATTTCACTGACTTTATTGTGTTCTATTCTATCTTTAGCTTTTCTTACATGATTGCTTGTCACTTTTTTTGAAGATTCGTCAAATGCTAATTCACCAGCATTTTTAAGTAAATCTAGAGCATATCTTGCATCACCTTCTTCTTTAGCGGCCATTGCTGAGCATAATGGAATCACATCAGATTCTAAAACATTGTCCTTAAATGATAGCTCAGCTCTTTCAGATAAAATATCTGATAATTGATCTGCTCCATATGGTGGAAATACTATTTCTTTATCATTTAAACTACTTGTTACTCTTGATTTAATTAAATTTTTAAAGTCCAAATAATTACTAATTGATAAAACCGATACATTATCTGTTCTTGTCAGGGTATATAAAATCCCATCCCCATCTTTATCAAGCAATATATCAATTTCATCTAAAATAACAATTAAAAGTAATTTACCTCTATGGATACTTGGTCTTTTAAAAATATTTCTAAATGTATTTACAACTTCAGCTTTTGTCCAGCCACGATTTGGTACATCACGTCCAAGTCTATTACATAACTCAGCAATGACTTGATATTCTGTTGTATAATCAGTACATCTAATATGTTCAATTTTAACAAATACATTTTCATTATTTGCAAATTCCAGCAGTTGTTCTCTTGCAAATTTAGAGGTAGCTGTTTTTCCAGTACCTGTTTTACCATATAAAGTAACATTTGATGGAGTAACCCCATCTAATACATCAACCCAACATTTTGCAATTTGCCTTATTTGTTCATCTCTATGTAGTAATTTATCTGGTAAGAATCTATGATCAAGAGGTGTTTTATTTTTAAAAATATTGTTTTTCTTAGACCTCCCAATAAAGTTTTCATCTTCAAAAATATTTCCCATGTTTTCACCTAAAAAATAAAATTATAAAAAAATATGATAAGTATAATTTCCAGTGTTAATATATTAAAAAATATTTAATAAAGTTTTTTATTACAAACTTGTAAAAATGTATGAAAAAAACATTATTTATAAAAATTATTTTAATTAAATTGATTATTTAATGAAATACTAATTAAAATCAATTATAACCATGAAATTAATATTAATATTAATTTATTCTTTTTAAATAAATATAAGAAAATTAAATTTTAAATATGAAATAGTACAATTTCAAATATAAGATAACAATTTCAAGTGTAATTTTTTAAGAAAAATAGTATCTATGAACTTTTAGATTAACCTAAAAATATTAATTTCAAAAATATTATCATCATTTAACATTAACAGAGAGAGGTGTATTTCAAGTGTAATGCTTTTCATGTGAAAAGCTAAAATGAAGACATACATTTCAAGTGTAAAAAAATCAAAATCGCGTGAAAATACTTTAAATCAATAGATAATAAATAAAAATTCTTTAAATTAAAAAATAAGAAAAAATAATAAAGATAAATTTCAAGTGTTTACACTTGAAATACACCTCTTCAATCTTAATATATCCTCGAAAAGGTTACACTTGAAATGCACCCCCCTGTCTCTAAATGAACATGTCATTTTCATTAGAGGAAGTTCCAGTGATGTTAGGTCTGGTGAATTTTTGGTCAATTAACCAAACACATTGTAATTTAGCTTTAAATACTCTTTTAATGGTTTTAATTAATTCATGTTTAGTCAAACCATCTTCAAATATCTGATCTGTAACAACAAATTGTTGTAATATATCTTGCACAACTCTAAGTTCAAAATCAACTAAATAACTGTTTAAACTAAAATTTAATGCCATGATGAAATCCTTTTTAGTTAAAGCGTCAGCATTATTCATTAAATTTAAATGTTCTTGAGCAACTTTAGTAGCACAGGCAATAAGAATAAAATCTTTACATTTTGGTTTAATAACTTCCATTATATTATCTTTTGGAAACTCAATAATAAAATGAAAATCTGCATTTTCATCATATCTGACTTCACGTATGAAATCTTCTTCAGATAACCATTGTTTTACATTTTCTTCAATGCTCATAATATCATCTTATTTAAAAAAATATATAATAAATTATTTATTTTTTTATTATATATATTAAACTATGATTGAATATATTAATTTATTTAATGATATATTATTAATAAAAATAAACAATATCACCTCTCTAAACATGTTTATATTTATTGTTTCAGCTTTAATATTTTCATTAGTTATTGATATTGCATTTGGTGAATTGCCAACAAAAATTCATCCTGTTGTTATAATAGGATTAATAGCCAATTTTTTCAAAAAAATATTTATAAAAATTGAAAACAGATTATCCGGATTGTTGGTTATTGCTTGTGTGTGCTGTGTCTCAAGTGTAATATTATACATTATATATTTAATTTCATCAATAAACATCATATTTTTATTTATCATATTCACAATACTGTTGTCATCCACATTTTCTGTTAACATGCTTTTACAAACTGCTGCTGACATTAAAACCGCATTATACGATAATATTGATAAAGCAAGACAGTTAGTATCATATCTTGTAAGTCGTGATACTGATGAATTAACAGAATCATTTATTGTTTCAGCTGCAATTGAAAGTCTAACTGAAAATATAACAGATTCATATGTTGCTCCAATTTTCTATTATTTTATTTTCGGCATAGTAATATTGCATTGTACTATAAATAATCAGTTGTTTTATTTGTTGTTAATTCCAATGTTGTATAGAATTTCAAATACACTTGATGCGATGATTGGTTATAAAACAGACGAACTGATCAACATTGGTTTTTTTCCAGCTAAAATCGATGATGTTTTAAATTATCTTCCATCAAGAATTACAGGAATATTCATCGTGTTTTCAGCTTATCTGCTTAAGTTAGATGGAAAAAATGCATTTAAAGTAATGATTAGAGATGCAAGAAAATGTCCTTCACCTAATTCCGGTTATACAATGGCCACTACTGCAGGAGCATTGAATATCCAATTGATTAAAAAGGGAACATATATTTTAGGCGACAATAACAAATGTATAACTAAGGAAGATATTTCAAAAGCAGTTAAATTGTCAAAATTAAGTATTTCATTATATACTCTGACAATTGTTTTATTATTTATATTAATATTTGTGATATTATGAAAATAGCAATAATTTCTGTATCGGATAAAGGTCAAAAATTAGCAATTGATTTAAAAAAAAGGTTAGAGTTAGATTCAACTATAATTAAAACTGATTTATATCATAAAAATGTTAAAAATTATTTTCCAATATTATTCCATGAATATGATGCAATTGTAGCTATTATGGCATCTGGAATATTGATTAGATCTATTGCACCATTAATAGAATCTAAAGTAACTGACCCTGCTGTATTGAATATTGATGATAATGGTAATTTTGTAATATCCACACTTTCAGGTCATCTTGGTGGTGCAAACGAGTTAACACATAAAATTTCCAAGTTAATTGACGCAACACCTGTCATTACAACGTCAACAGATGTGAATAAAAAATTAGGCATTGATATTTTTGCACGTGACTTGTATTTATCAATTGACAATACAAAAGAGATTTTATACTTTAATAAAGCTATTTTAGACGGCAGGGAAATTTCTTTAACAATTAATCCCAATTGCAATTTTGACTACTTACATGAATATTTAAATAATAATACACTTGAAATCAATGTCTCAATTTATTATTCATCAAAAATAAATACACATGAAATACATGTTTGCTTAGATGAACATAAAATAATATTAAAAGAGAGAAAAATAGTTGTTGGAATTGGATGTAAAAGAAACAAGGAATGTAAATTTATTTATGATGCCTTAAAAAAATCATTAATTGAATTGAATATTTCAACTGAAAGAGTAAACATGCTGGCATCAGCTGAAATTAAGAAGGACGAAAAAGGCATATTGGAATTATCTGATAAATTAAATGTACCGGTTAATTTTGTTGAAATAGATAAATTAAAGCTATTTAGTTCAAATGATGTTAGTAAATCTGAATTTGTAAAATCAAAATTTGGAATTTATGGTGTTTGTGAACCTTCAGCTTTAATAACCGCCGGTTTTGATTCAAAACTGATTTATAAAAAAACTTCTTACAATGGTGTTACAATAGCTATTGCTGTTTGTTAGTTAAAATAATAAAAAAATAGTAAAAAGTAAATTAGATAGCTTCTAATTTAGATAAAACTTCCCAAATTAAAGTTCTGGCATGTACTGGAATGTTAGGATCATTACTAATCTCATCTAATTTTCCTAAAACAGTACTAATTTTTACGGACTGATCTTGCTTTTTATCGTTTAATAAATCACAAGACTGATTCGCTGCCTCTCTAATATTGCGAGGAACAGTGTTATTACCTGCAATATATTTAAGAATTTCACATACTTCGTCAACTGATTCATTACTCATTATACTCCCTCCAAAATATAATATTTAAAATAAGTAAAATAACTAGTAGATAAATATTTGTTCGTAATATATTTAAATACTTTGTGGTGTTGTATTTATTTTACATTTTTAGAAAAATATATATTAAAATAAATTGAACTATTATACATGTCAGATATAAGTAAAACTACAATAAATTTACCTAAAGATTTAAAAAAGAATTGAAAAAATTAGCAATTGATGAAGATACTTCATTATCAGGATTAATCATTAAAATGATTAAAGAAGGATTAGAAAGTAGAAATAAATCAGATGTAATTTCAGAAGAGAATTAATTAAATCTCTTCAGCTGAATTCAACATCAATGTAATAAATTGAGTTTTTGCGGTCTCTTCAACAAAAACTGCAAGTAACATAGCTTCTTTTAATTGATCGCTTACACAAATCACACCATGATTTTTTAGAAGCAATACATCTCCATTGCCAAGTCCTTCACAGGCATTTATTGCAAGTTCCTTACTTCCAGGTTTTTCATATTCAATTGATGGTAAATATGGTTTTTTTATTTCTCCAAAACCTTCTAATCTTTTGAGCTTTTTATCTGAAAAAGCAAAGCCAGTTGCATATGGAGAATGTGTATGTACAATAGCATTAACGTCAGGTCTTTTTTTATAGATTTCTAAGTGCATATCAACTTCAGAAGAAGGGCATCCTTTTGTTAATGCTTCACCATCCATATTAACTAATACAATATCCTCTTCTTTTAATTCAGATAACGATTTTAAAGTAGGGGTTATTCCAATTACATTTCCAAACCTTGCACTAATGTTTCCAGATTTACCGGAAACTAGTCCTTTATCATAAACATTTTTTGAAACACTAATAATCTCAGCAACATTTTTTTCCATTAAATAACCTCTATACAAATTTGAAATGTCTATATTTTCCTTTATGAAGGATTGGAACTTGAGCAGGAGTAGGTTCAATATTATAAATTTTTTGGAATTCAGTTTGAGTCTGAAACGTACCTGAATTGATTAAATGAACACCTTTGAATTTTTTATAACTGTTAACGTGAACGTGACCTGTATGGAACACATCTGGCACTTCATCTATTACGAGATAATCTTCAAGTTCTGAAGCAAGGGGAGTACGTTCACCATATAACGGTGCTAGATGTCTTTTCAATAGTAATTCTTTCATTATCTCATCATTTTTCTCATATGTGAAATCTTTAACAGCCATCACCATGTCATCAAAACTACGTCCATGGTAAATTAATACATTAATTCCATCTAGGGACACGACACCGGGATTAGAAATAAATTCCACATTATCAAGTTCATATAATGCTTTTGCATATTCTTCAGGAACAGCAGGCTGTGGTTCAGCTACTCTTGATGCATCGTGGTTTCCAGGAGCAATAATTATTTTAATATCATTTCTAACATTACCTAAAAACCTTGCAGCTTCATTATATTGTTCCATAATATCTTTAATTGCAAGTTCTTTATCTTGATTTGGATATACACCAATACCATCTACAATATCCCCACCAATTACAAGATATTTAACACTTTCAGCAACTCTTCTCTGTTCTTCATCTCCAAAATCACAGTTAATCCAATCAATAAATCTTTGAAACGCATCTTCAAGGAATGTTAGGCTTCCAATGTGAACGTCAGATAAAAACACGATGCTGAAATCCATTTTTTTGTCTGGAACTTTTAAAACACCGGGATTAATGATTTCTTGACCAAAAGCAAAGTGCGGATCATCACTTTTATTTGCAATAACTCCAACAACTTCATCTTTGACAAGCTTTTCAGCTTCTCTGAACAGTTCATCGTTTTTATTTGAAAACAAAACGGAAATTTCACCAGTATCATCTTCAAATTCGACGATTTTATGACCATTTTTACTGGATCTAATTTCTCTGACCATCAATATCAAACTTAAGCTCTGTTGTGAATCGTCAATATCATTAATTTTAGTATAATTCCTGAGTTCTGGTCTTTTTGATAAGATATTGGCCAGTTTTTCATATCTACTTTTAAAGTAAGAAATTAAGTTTTCAAGTTCACCACTAGTATATGATTTTTTACTTGTATCTTGGATGATTTTAAAATCATATTTAACATCGGTTTTTTGTTCATTTCTTTTAAATTTAATTTTAGTATCCTTAATAGTTTCAGAAGCTTCTAGAATCTCTTTATTAACATGTTTTTCTGGTTTATCATTTTCTTTTTTAAGATTTTCAATTGAAATGGGCTTTTTAACTTCTGTTTTGCCGGATTTAATCTTTGTTATTTGTGGTGTCTCATCAACTGTTTTTTTAACATTAATTAAAGTTTCTTGATTATCTTTTTTAGAAGTAGTTTTATTTTCTGTTAGTTCATCGACAGTTTCACCACTAACGGAAACCAAGTCTTTTGATGTGAATCTATCACTTTTTAATTTAACTATTAAATTAGATGCAAAATCTATAGGGTTTTCTGCATTAATGACCTTATCATATGCTTCAGGTGATAGGTTTATTCCTTTTTTGCAAACTTTAATAGAATTTTATTAGTTGACATATTGATAAAAATTTTATTTTTCTATGTTAATAAACTTTGAGAATTTAGGATTACAATTTTAATTTGACCTTATGATTTGGGTTATATTTATTATCTATTAAAAATATAATTTAGCATATTATAATATTCTATATTTAGAAATTCAGTTTGTGATAAAAATGGCGAATAAAATACTTAAAATTATTTTAATTGTAGTGTTATTTGTTGTATTTTTTGAATTAGGTCTTTTTAGTTCCTATACTATTGTTACAGCTGAAGCTCCAAACATTCATGGGTTAATTGATATGCAGGTCACTAAAATCCAAGAGATTTTTAACCCTGAAAAAGTTAATAATGCTTTAATTAAAGATCCAACACCTGTAAACATTACAAATAAAAAGGATGTTGCACAGAAAATGGAAGAGCTATCGAAAGTAGACGGAGTTAATGTTGATTCAATGAATATTACAACCTATGATGATACGGATAATAGTAATTTAACCGTGAATATTGAAGCTTTAGGTTATGCTTCACCAAATTCAACTTCAGGACAAATTGTGATTAGCCAGGATCCATCATATAAAGTAATAGCAACAGCCAACGCTGCATATAAAGATACAGGTTTAAAAGTTGAAGAAGATACTTTAACAATTACCTCTGTTTTAAAATTGTACTAGTGATATTATGATTAATGTAATAGGGATTGGTCAAAATAGAGAAAACATGACATTAGGTGCCCTAAAAGCTATTGAAGAATCTGATGTTATCGTTGGTTATAAGAAATATATTAACCAAATAGAAGATTTAATTGAAGGTAAAGAAATAGTTAAAAAAGGAATGGGTGACGAAATAGCAAGAGCTGAGTTTGCAATTAAAAAAAGTAAAGAAGGCCAAACCGTTTCATTAATTAGCTCTGGAGATCCGGGGGTCTTTGGAATGGCTAATGTATTATATCAAATATTAAGTAAATATGATGATGTTGATATTAAGGTTTATGCAGGAGTATCTGCACTAAATTATGCATCAAGCCATTTAGGCGCTCCATTAAATGATTTTGCAGCAATAAGTTTGAGTAATATTTTAACTCCATTATCTGAAATAGAAAAGAAGTTAAGATATGCACTTGAAGCAAATTTAATTGTTGCAATTTATAATCCAATAAGTAAAACACGTAAAGAACCATTTAGAAGGTTTAAACAGTGTGTTTTAGATGTTAAAGGGGAGAATTCATTAATTGGTATTATAGATAGTACTTTTGAACCTCCTAAAACAACTATTGTTAAAATTAAAGATTTAACTGAAGACATTGTTAATATGTCTTGTACTTTAATTGTTGGAAATGATCTTACGTATGTTCAGGATGATAAGTTAGTAACACCTAGAGGATATGTAATTAGGTCTAAAATACATCCGCTATCACAGAATCATTATGAAAAATTTTTAAATGGTGAAATAGTACATGGACCAAACAGAGAATGTGAATTTTATCCATGTCACTTTGAGGGTCAATATTGTGATTTCTGTTATTGTCCGTTTTATCCATGTGGAGATTCTTCAACCGGTGGGGAATGGATTAAAGGCAAAGGGGTATGGAACTGCAAAGATTGCCTTTGGTTACATACTCAAAAAGCAGTTGAATGTTTAAGAGAACCTTTAGAAAGCATTCTTGAAAATGTTGAAGATTTAAAAACAAAGAAAAAAATTTTATTAAAGATTAGACGAGCATGTTTATTAAACAATAATCCAAAGGATTTTTAAGGGGTATTTAATTGTCAATTAAAAATTTATTAATAGAAATGAAAAATATGTCGGAGTTAATGGTTGACTTAGCTTACTCAGCAGTTTTATTTAATAGCAAAGCAGCCGCTGAAGAGGTATTAGCTTTAGAAAATGAAGTTAACTCCATGAATTATGAAATTAAAAAAGAGTCGTTAGTAGCGGCAAGGTCTTATGAAGATGCAGAAAAGTTAACTGCACTTCTTGAGATTGCAGAAGCCGCTGAAAGTATTGCAAATGCGGCTAAAGATTTAGCTGATTTAGTAATCACTGGGTTTAAACCACATCCAGTATTTAAAAGAGTCATGGAGGAATCTGATAAAAGTATTGTTAGAGTAACAATAAATGATGATTCTGATTTAGCCAATAATACATTAGGTGATTTATTATTGGTTAATCGTACTGGTATGCGAGTAATTGCAATTAGAAGAGGCACATCATGGATTTATGGACCTGATAAACATACCACATTACTTGCAAGTGATACATTAATTTTAAAGGGAACAGATGAAGGTGCAGATTTACTTGAAAAATTAGCTGCAGGAACATGTTCTCTTGAAGATATTTCAGAAGAATTAGATGATGAAATTTAAAAGAGTTGATAATATGATAGGTAGTGATAATTGTGAAAAAAAGACAGCAGAAGAAGATTCGCAGTTCACTATCTGTACTTTCAACATTTCCTGATTTTCTCAAAGAACACGAATCAATTATAAAAGAAAGTCTCATAGCTCTGTTAATTTGTGCTATAGGAGATTTAATCGCCGGTATTATACTTGGTAAAATGACTTTTTTCCTTGAAACATTTCCAGGACTTTTAGTAATAATTCCTGGAGCCATCGGCATGAGAGGAAATATTTTTGGTTCATTTGCTTCAAGATTATCAAGCAATCTTCACATCGGCATAATATCACCAAAATTTGAGTTTTCACAAGACTTAAATTATAATATATTCTCATCCTTTGTTTTAACATTAGTGCTGTCTTTATTTTTAGGCATTATAGCAAAAATATTGTGTGTTTTATTACATCAACCTTCAATGGATCTAATTGATTTTATATTGATTAGTATTGTTGCAGGCATAATTTCAAATTTGATTATGCTTCCAATTACCATGTTTGTTTCATTTAAAAGTTTTGAACATGGCTGGGATCCAGACAATATAACAAGTCCAATTATTGCAGCATTCGGCGATTTATTTACCCTTCCAGCTATAATTTTATCTGTATTTATTTTAAATTTTATTAGCTTCAATTTCATTGTTAAAGATGTTATTCTTATTATACTATTAATAGCAATCGTTGTTAGTTTTATTCATTGCTATAAACTATCTTATGAAACTAATGCAATTTTAAAACAATCCACTCCTGTTTTGCTTTTGTGTTCCTTTTTAGGAGGGGCAGCAGGAGGGATTTTAAACTTAGCGGTCGAAACATTATTAACTAATCCTAGCTTATTAACATTAGTTCCATTGTTTTCAGGTGAAAGTGGAAGTTTAATAAGTATTTTAGGAGCTAGATTATCTTCCGGTCTTCATTCAGGTTTAATTGAACCGTTAAGAAAACCGGAAGGGGAGTCTATTCATAATTTCATAATCAGTTTGATTTTAGCAGTTATTATCTTTCCGGTAATTGGTCTTTTAGCTGAAGCCTCTTCTTATGCTTTAGGTGTTGTAGGTGTTGGATTTGATAAACTGGTTGAAATATCAACATCATCTGGAGTTATTTTAGTAAGTATCATCATTCTCATTGTTTATTATGTGTCAGTTACATCTTACAATAATAATTTAGATCCTGATAATATTGTAATTCCAATTTCAACCAGCATAACCGATTCAATTTCTAGTTTAATATTGATTAGCATGTCTTTACTTTTTTTAGGGGTTTTAGTTTAATTTTAATACCATGCCCTTAAAACAAATTGACAGTCATTTGTTCTAAAGTAGTCATATTCTAAAAAGTCTTTATTGAAGTCTTTTGGAACAGAAACAAGCAATGCTCTAGGTTTTGCTTTATCTAGATGAATGAACACAACAGCACTTGTATCATCATAAAATTCTATTTTGTCATTTAAGTATATTGTGTCGCTTATTGCTTTACTCCAATATTGTTCTTTAACAACCCTTGTTGAGCCAATAATATAGGATAAATCATATTTTTCAGTGTTATCAATTAATAAGTAGTAATCTGAATTTTTAAGATTGCCTTTAAATACTTTAAAGTAATTACAGCTGTGTTTATCCTGATTGTGATGTTTGTTGCATTTTCCTTCATTTTGAAAATCTTTTAAAACATAACTTTTGTAAAAGTCGCATTTCACTAGTCTTGAAAGTAAAAAAACATCATCACTTTCGTCTAACTCCCCAATTTTTACACTTGAAACAGTACTCTCTTTTTGAATCAGTTCCATTGACGTGTGGATTTTGGAATTAAATAACTTGTCATATACTAACTTGTTATAATCATTTCCAAGAGCTATTAATTTTTGATAGCTAACACTATTTGGCACTATTTGGCCGTCAGTATTAACTATTGCAAGACCTGGGGTTCCTTTTCCATAATCATTCCAATTATCGGGCACTCCAGGATTATTAATTAAACTGTCAATAACTTCTGAAGTTAATTTCTCCATATTGTTTATTTCTTGAGCTTTAATAACCTTATCAAGAGAATTTTCAGCAGATGTTAAAATCACGCCAAAGATTAACAAAACCATTATTAAAATTATGCTTATTTCAATAACTTTCATTTCCTCTCAACCCATACTTTTTTCTATGTGAGCTGTCTAAAATCAGACTGTCCCAATCATCAGGATCAATCTTTTTTCCATTATAGTGATCTGCAAAGACCACATGATCTGAACAGGATAATGATTCATTATTTAAAGGAGTATGTGTCTGAATAAATACTTCCATACCATAATGGGGGCATTTGCCTTTACCTTCCAATCTGCATAAATAGCAGCTTCCATCAGCACTTTCATGAAAATATCCACTATCTAGGCAATCTTTCAATACACCGGGATCACCATGATGAACATAAGGATCATAAGGGCATTTTTTTATTATTAATGGTGCCGTTGCTTCAATATAGGATTCTGGAGAGTCAAAGTTATGCAGTAACATATAAGCAGATAGGGCAGTTTTATAATGTATTTTATTGTCATAAGCCATAATACCAGAAGCTATTGTAAGCTTTGCAACAGGCAACGGGTCTCTCAAACCTTCAATTGATGCATTTCTTTCAATAACATGTGAAAACGATTCACAGCCTTTTTTACCATTCAATTTTACTTTAAATAGCACATGCCATGGCGAATCTGTTGGTTCAACCGAAATTGTTTCAGATGATAAGTCAATATCATATTTATCTTTATATTCTTTGTTTTTTTCATCTAAATGTCTGTTTAAGTTCTTTTTAATTTGGTCTTCACTGTTCCATACAGGCAGTCCTTTGTATACTTTTTCGGTTGCTTCAGATATTGATTGACCTGCGAGCACTTCTAAATTCCTTGAATAGTCTTCAATAATATATTTAAAATTATCGTTGGCTTCAGAATTAATGTTTGAGTTTTGAATATAGTTTAATGAGCCAACAACAAAAACACAAATCAATATTAAAGATACAATCAAGATTGCCGTAGTACCTGCAATAATATTGCCTTTTGAGTCGAGTTTCTTTCTTTTCATTTTTAAAAGTTTAGCTAGTAATTTATAAATTAATTTTTGAAGTGTGACTCTATGATTTTACACAATTATGTAATACTTATTTTAAAAATCCCAAAAAAATGTAATAAAAAAAATAGTTTTTTATATTATTGTGAATATACTATACATATTGAAAATTATAGGAGGATTTACATGTCCGATACTGTAAGAACATGGAGACATATACAACAAAGATACAATCTTATAGGTTCCAAATGTAACACCTGTGGTGAATTATTCTTCCCATCTCGTGTAGTTTGTCCTAATTGTAGAAGAAAAGGAGATCTTGAACCTTTCCAATTTTCAGGAAAAGGTAAAATATATACTTATTCTGTTATCAGATCAGCACCAGATGATTTTAAAAAGGCCGCACCATATGCTGTAGCTGTAATCGAACTTGAAGAAGGTGCAAAATTAACTTCACAACTTGTGGATTGTGACGTTGAAAGCTTAGAAATTGGTGACGATGTGGAAATGGTATTCAGAAGAATTAGAGAGGATGGAAAAGACGGAGTTATCTCTTATGGATACAAATTCAAGGTTATCAAATAATACTGCAGTTATTCTTGTAAGTCATGGAAGTACTTTGCCTTATGCCGAAAAGGTATTTGGAGAAATAAAAGAAAAGTTTATCAAAAAATCAGGTCTTGCAACTGAAATTGGATATATGAAAGTATCTGAACCTGCTATTGCAGGGGCTGTAGAAATTCTAAAAGATGAAGTAGATGATTTAAATAAAATCCTTGCGCTACCTGTATTTTTAGCTCCAGGAATTCACACTAATATTGACATTCCACAATTATTAGGTTTAGATCCTTTAGAAGAAGACCCAAGATGTCCTGATGGTAATTATCCGGATGAACATTATTTATCTATTGCAGATGATGTTGATTTTGACGGAGATATTGAGTTATTAGGTTCTATTGGGCCATGCGATGAACTTTTAGATATTATAGATAAAAGAATCAAAGAAGCATTAGCTGAATCTAAGCTAGATGACAGTGCAAAAACTGGTATTTTGCTTGTAACTCATGGGTCTAGATTAAATTATAATAAAGAATTTGCAACGGAATTATATAATAAATTTGAAAAAAATTGTGATGTTCCATCAAGTTTTGGATTTATGGAATTATGTGGTCCTAGCATTCCAGAATCTATCGATAAATTAGTCGATGAAAATGATTTGGAAAGATTAGTCGTTGTTCCAGTATTCATTGCTCCTGGAATGCACACCACTCATGATATTCCACATATCTTAGGCTTTTTAGATGACCATGAGCATGAGCATCATCATCACGACCATGGACACGGTCATGACCACACTCATGATTTAACTCCAGTGGACTTTGATGGTGAAATACTCTATCCGGAACCAATTAAGGCTGATGATATCTTAATTGACATTTTAATTGACATGGTAAATAAAAAATTATAAATTTTCCATATATTTTTTTGAAAAATTTTTTATTCAAGGTAACTTAAGTGAATTTAACTTTAAAATTAATTATTATTGACTAATAGGTGTTAAAATATGTCTGATAAGAAAACAGGAATATTACTTTTAAGTCATGGCTCAAGATTGGACGATGGCGAAGAAGTAATTAAATCGTATAAAGAAATGTATACAGAAGAATTTCCAGATATGCCAGTAGAATATGGATTTATGGAAATCAGAAAACCAGGTATTCCAGAAACTATTAAAAAATTAAGTGAAGAAAACGATTTAGATAAAATCGTTGTTGTACCGGTTTTTGTTGCACATGGACTACATACAAAAAGGGATATTCCGGGGTTGCTGGGTATTGAAAGTGATTTTGATGAAAGTGAAGTCTCTGGTGGTCATCATCATCACCATCATCACCACGATGACCATAATCATAATCACGGACATCATCATCACCACCATGACCATGATGATGAACCGGTTGAATTTGATGGTGAAATCGTATTAACCGACCCTCTTGGAATTGATTCAAGAATGTATGAAATTATAAAAGAGAGAGTTTCAGAACACTTATAGTTCTGAAATTTTTTTAATTATATTTATTTATTTTAAAATTTATACTAATATTCATGACTCTCAAAGTCTCTGATATTGGTGAAAAGGAATTGGTAAGATATATTATTGCCAATTCAAAATATATTACTCCCGATGACACAGCCATTACTGAATTTAGTTCTACAAATATAATTTCAACTTGTGACATGCTGATTCAGTCAAGACACTTCCCAAAAAACATATCTTATTTTGACATGGGATTTAAGGCAGTCACAGTTAATGTAAGTGATCTTGCAGCCATGGGAGCAGAACCATTAGGTTTTTTACTTGCAATAGCTCTTCCAAAGGATTTAACAATTGACTCTTTTAAAGAAATAATTGACGGTGTCTTGAAAGCTTGTGAATATTATCATATTCCATTAATCGGCGGGGATACTAATGAAGCATCTGAAATTATCATAACTGGAACTGCCTTAGGCCTAACCGATAAGCCATTAATGAAGGATACTTACAATAAAGGTGATTTAATAGCCATCACAGGCAGCATAGGTCTTGCAGCTCTTGGTTTTGAATTAGATTCTTTAGATAATATTTACTCTAAAAAAGCTCTAAATCCTAAAGCCAGAATTAATGAAGGTTTGGTTTTAAAGGATTTTGCCACATCTGCAACTGATATAACTGATGGGCTTGCAAGTGAATTATATGAGATAAAAAAAGATAATTTCGGATTCATGATTTATGAAGACATGTTGAATATCACCGAGGAGTTCAAATCACTGTCTTGCAATTTAAATTTAGATTACTTGGACTTAATTTTACACGTTGGTGAAGACTTTGAGCTATTGTTCACCATTTCAAAAGATAATTTAGAAAAATTACCAATTGATTGTTTGGTCATTGGTGAGGTAACTGATTCTGATGTTGTAGAACTTACTTTAGAAAACGGTTTTGTTGAAAGGATTAAAAATAAAGGCTATGAACATTATGTTAGTGAGTAGGGAATTGTACAAAAAGAGTTCTAAAACTCAAAAGATTCGATGTGAAATTTGTGCAAATTACTGTAAAATTGCTGAAGGTAATGTGGGAATATGCCGTCAATACAAAAATATTAATGGCGAGTTATTTGATGAGTCTTATGGTATTGTTTCATCACTTTCATCGGATCCTGTTGAAAAAAAGCCTTTAAACAAATTTTTACCTGGAACATTTACATATTCGATAGGTGGATTTGGGTGCAATATGGCCTGTCTGCACTGTCAGAACTATCTTATTTCACAAGAATATGATAAATTGTCCATGGGCATTGAAATAACACCAGAAGCGATTGTGGAAAATGCAATTAATTATAATTGCAAGTCAATTTCTTGGACCTATAATGAACCTACTATACACTTACCTTTTTCTAAAAAAACCTCTATTTTAGCAAAACATAAAGGTTTAAAAGTTATCTATGTAAGTAATGGATATTATTCAGCAAAATCCCTTGATGAGGTTTTGGGATTTGTTGATGCATTCAATATAGACCTGAAATCCATGTCTAAAAAGTTTTATAAAAAAATATGCAGTGCAGATTTAGATGTTGTCTTAGAGAATATAGAAAGAATATATCAAGATGGAAAACATTTGGAAATTACAAATCTTATTATTGATGGTTATAATGATTCCACCCAAGAGATTGAAAAATTATGTGATTTCATTGTAAATAATCTGGGTTCAGATGTTCCACTACATTTTTCAAGAGCTTTTCCTTATTATAAAATGTTAAATATTACTCCTACTAATCCTGACACATTGTTTAAAGCTCGTGAAATTGCATTTGATAAAGGAATCATGAATGTTTATTTAGGAAATATTTAATATTATTAATAAGGCACTTTCAAAAACTTGTTTGATTTAAATATTTGCAAGTTTTTTATTAAAAACTTTTTCTTAATATTTGGAGTTATTTTTATAATTTAAAGCTAATTAATCAGTTATTTTGAAAAATTTAAATGAATAGATTAATCGAAAAATTAGTTATCACACAAGTTTTTGAAAGAGTCATTAATAATCATATAATTAAATACTTATATAAGCTATTATAAAAAACATATAAAGGTGTTAATAATGATAAAGAAAATAATAATATTTCTTGTAATATTCAGTTTAGCTGTCGGCATTGTTTCAGCTACAAATGATATAAATGATACCGTATCTAGCGCTGATGAAGATGTTGTCGCTGGTGTTGATGATGAACCTTTAAGTGCTGGTGTTGATGAGAATTATTCATTGTCCAATGCTGAGGATGAACCTTTAAGCACTAATGCTGAAAATAATAGTTCACCAGATACTTCAAATAAATTAGCAGTAAACATGGAAAATAATGCTCCTGTTTTATTAACAAATAAAAACACATTATCTTCTACAGGTGTGGATACTTCAAATACAGTTCAGAAAACAACATCTTGGACTAAAGTTACCATATTGAAATTTAAAATTAAAACTAAATGGTTTAAAAACAAATATAAGAAAAAGCTAAATAAAATATCAAAAAAAATGAAGAAAAAAATGAAGAAAAACCTGATAAAAATACTAAAAAAATATGCTAAAAAGGGATGGCATTATAATAATGTATTTTATAAGTACCGTATAGGAAGTTATAAGACCTCTTATAAATTTTATGTTTCACTTTACAGGATTCAAGTTTATAACTGGGTTACTGGTGAAAGTTATTATGAATAAATAACTTATAATCTCTTAGGATTTTTTTAAATCCTAATCTTTTTTTAATCTGCGAATGTGTTAAATTTACTTGTTTTAAATTTTAGTCATAATTTTTCAATTTTTGAGTTAATTTTCTTGCTTTAATTTCATACAATCTATATTATTCATAATTTTAAAAAATAGGGATTAAATTCTCTATTATACACGTTTAATGCTTGTTTTTTAATTCAATATAAAATTTCAAATATAAAATAGAATATTTATATTTAAGGGCAATACTGTAAAATTAAAGTAAAAATAAGAAAAAATCACTAAATATTTCCATAAATTCTATTTTCTGATTATCATTATACTTTATTTAAATAATAGATTCCTGCTTTTATTTTGATTATATTTTAATAATCTTAATAATTATACTAGCTATTTTTAATTAAATTAATCCATAATCATAAGTCGAGTTAAATATTTATGTAGATTAATAACAATAAATAAAAAAAGTTAGTTTATTCTCCAAAACTAACTCTTTCAAATTTTTCCAATGTTTTAAGTGATTTGGTAGCATCTACTCCAATTTTAGTAGTTGTACCATCACTTTCAGCTACAGGATCAAGGGATGAACCACGTACATTAGGGACAATAATGATATCATGGTCACCTTTTACACGTGTAGCTATTGCATATTCAACATCTTCAGCATCAAATACATCAACATCAGCATCTACAACAGTGCAATGTTTAAGTGAAGGGTGAGCAGATAACGCTGCCATAATGGCATTTTTACCATCACCTTCAGTTTGTTTATTAATGGATACAACTGCATGTAACCAACAACATCCACCTTCAGTTAAAACAACATTTTCAACTGTTGGAACTGCATTTTTAACGGCTTTATATATTCTTGGCTCTTGCGGGAGACCTTGCAATAATTTATGTTCAAATCCGGCTGGAACAATAGCATGATAGCATGGATTTTCTTTTTTAATATGCATTTTGCTTAAATTAATTATTGGTTGGTCACGGATACTGTCATAAGTATCGGTTAAATCAACAAATGGTCCTTCAGCAATAGTTTCACTTACAGATATTTTACCTTCAAGGATAATGTCTGCTTGAGGAAGTTTTAAATCCCCACATTTGATTAATTCAAGCTCCCCATTTTTAAATGCATTTGCAACATCCATTTCATCATAATCAATAGGAATGGAAGTAGTACTTGCCAGTAAACTTGCAGGATCCATTCCAATAGCTATTGCAATATCTAAATCTTTTCCTACTTTTTGAGCATTTTGGAAGTAAGTATAAAGATTTCTTGGTACAATCCTAATGACTAATCTTTTATTGTCAAGCACCATCATGCGGTGGATTGAAGCATTTTGAATACCAGTTACAGGGTCACGTGCAAATACAACGCCGGCAGTAATGTACTCTCCGCCGTCACGTTTATAATGAGTTAAAATAGGTATTTTATCTAAATTAATATCTAAAGTGTCATATTCGGAAAAATCAGTGAATTTATCCACTTTTATAGGTTTTTCCATTGCATCAATAATTTTTTCAGTAATTTCAGATACTTCACAATTAATAGATTCAGCTATTTTGTCACGAGTATTGCAGATTCCTGAAATAACCGGCATGTCAAATCCTTTAACATTTTTAATAATAACTGTGTCTTTAGGATATTCTCTTAGGACTTTAGAAATTTCATATTCGCTTGAAAGCTCTTCTGTAATTTCAATAATATTTTCATCTTCAATGTTCATATTATCACTAAAATGTAATTTTTTTATCTTTTAATTTATCTAATAAATCTACAATTTCCGGATTATCAATAGATAATATTTCACCAGCTAACACTCCAGCATTCTTACCGTTATTAATACCTACAGTTGCAACAGGAACTCCTGGCGGCATGTTAACGGTTGTTAGCATATAATTGTCTCCGTCTTCATTAGTACATGGAACACCAATTACCGGTCTTGCAGTAAGCCCTACGATTCCTCCGGTAACCTGTGATGAGTTAGAACTAATTCCAATGAAAATTTTAGCTTTTTTCATTGATTTAACATAATTGATGAATTTTCGAGTAGATCTGATTGGACAGACTACTTTGGTATCATGAGTAATTTTAAGTCTGTCTAATATTTTTGTAACGTTTTTAGCAGTTCCCAAATCAGTTTGCCTTCCAACAATGATTGCTACTTCTGCATCTTTGTTTTTACAGCAGCCGCCCTCATTTTCGTCGACTTCAGCTTTATTTATTTCAATATTTTTAATTCTTAGGAAGTCATTGTTGATATAAGGTCTGTCAATTGATTGAATAATCCTTTCATTGCTATCTATTACTTTTTTAGCATATTCCTTTCTTAAACTAATAACTTTTTGATGGACTTCTTCATCATGAAGACCAATAAATTGGGCTGCAAGTATTGCTGCATTGTCTCCTCTATCAATTCCAACAGTGGCAATTGGGGATGGATAAGGCATTTGAACAATTGATTCTAATGCATCTATACCATTTGTTTTAACATCTACTGGCACACCAATAACTGGTCTTGGTGTATAGGCAGCAATTGAACCTGGTAAGTGGGCGGCCAGTCCTGCAATTCCAATAAATACTTCAATTCCCGCATCAGTACCTTTCATTACAATTGACTGAACTAAATTGGGAGTCCTATGTGCTGATGCAATCTTTAAGCTGTATGATATTTCCAACTTGTCTAAAATATCCATGGCCTTTTCTGCAATAGCAATATCCGATCCACTTCCAAGAATAATCATTATTTTTGGTGTCATATAAAAATCCTCTCTTAAAAAAATTTGTTCAGTTTAAGGTATTGATTTTAATATATATTAAACTATCATTGAAAGATTAATTCTATTTCTCTGGGTATCTATTTCGATAACTTTCACATCAACAATATCTCCAACGCTGACGATATCAAGAGGATGTTTAACAAACTTATCAGCCACCAATTGTGAAATATGAACTAATCCATCTTGATGAACGCCAATATCAACAAATGCTCCAAAATCAACAATGTTTCTAACTGTTCCCTGCATTATCATTTCTTCTTCTAAATCATCAATCGACATTACATTTTTTCTCAAAATAGGTTTCGGCATTTCCTCACGGGGGTCACGGCCAGGTTTTTTAAGTTCGTGAATAATGTTTTTTAGGCTTTCAGCTCCAAGGCCCAGCTCTTTAGATAATTTATCAATGTCAATATTATCTAATTTTAGAGAATTGGTGCCAATGTCTGTTATTGAGTAATTCACCTTGTCTAATAATTTAAATGTGGCGTCATATGATTCGGGATGTATTGTGGTATTGTCGAGAGGATAGTTTGGATTGTCAATTTTAACAAAACCTGCACATTGTTCAAAAGTTTTCTTTCCAAGTTTTTCCACATTTAAAAGTTCTTTTCTGTTTTCAAAACTACCATGTTCTTCACGATATCTAATAATGTTTTTAGCTGTAGTGGCACCTATTCCTGATACATAATTTAATAAGCTTACAGAAGCAGTGTTAAGGTCAACTCCAACTTCATTCACCACCTTTTCGACAACACCAGTTAAAGATTCAGATAACACTTTTTGATTCATATCATGCTGATATTGGCCCACGCCAATTGATTTGGGGTCGATTTTAACAAGTTCAGCTAATGGGTCTTGAAGTCTTCTTGCAATTGAAACTGCACTTCTCTCACCTTCTGTAAAATCTGGAAATTCTTCATCTGCAAGTTTTGAAGCCGAATACACTGATGCACCAGCTTCATTAACAATAATGTATTCGACAGTTGTGTTTCTGATAATTTGAGCTACTATTTCTTCAGACTCTCTTGAAGCAGTTCCATTTCCAATAGCTATAACATTAATTTCATACTTTTCAATTAAGCTTCGAACAGTTTTAATTGATTCTTTAACTTTATTTTGTGGTGCGGTTGGATAAATTAAGCTAGTATCAAGCACCTTGCCTGTTTCATCAACAATTGCAAGTTTACAGCCTGTTTTAAAAGCAGGATCCCAACCAAGAATTGTTTTACCGACTAACGGACTTTCCATTAATAATTGATTAAGGTTTTTTGCAAATACCCTAATTGATTTTTCTTCAGCTTTCTCGGTTAAAAACTTTCTAATTTCTCTCTCGATAGTGGGTGAAATTAAACGTTTATAAGCATCACGAACTGATTCTTTAATAATTGGGGTAGTGTAGTTATTGTATTCGACTTTTTCAGGTATTTTTGAGATATTTTTCAACATATGTCTGTTTAAATATTTTATAATTTCATCGCTGCTGCAGGTAATTTTTGCCCTGATAATTCCTTCATTTTCCCCTCGGTTAATAGCCAGTATTCTATGTGGGGGTATTTTTTTAACAGCTTCCGAATAATCGTAATAAATATCATACTCTGTTGAAACTTCACAGTTCTTTGCCTTTGTTTCAATCTGGCCTGTGTAGAATGTATTTTGACGGATTTTTTTTCTGAATGTGGAATTGTCTGAAACGATTTCTGCAATAATGTCTTGTGCACCTTCAATAGCTTCTTCAGGAGTTTTCACTTCATTTGTGACATATTTTTTAGCTATTTTTTCAATACTTTCTTTGGCGTTTTGTTTTAGAATAATTTGTGCAAGGGGTTCTAAGCCTTTATCACGTGCTTTGGTTGCTTTTGTTTGTTTTTTACTTTTAAAAGGCCTGTAAATATCTTCAAGCTCAACTTGTGTTTCGGCTTTCATGATTTGAGTTTTCAAATCCTCATTTAGCTTACCTATTTCATCAATTCTTTTAATGATTTTTTCTTTTCTATTTTCTAGATTACGTAAATATTTAAGCCTTTCATCAAATTTTCTTAAAGTTTCATCGTTAAGTGAACCGGTAACATCTTTTCTATACCTTGCAATGAAGGGTATTGTGTTTCCTTCATCAATTAATTTGATTACTTTTTTAACCTGCCAATTATCTAAGTTTAATTCTTTTTGGAGTGTTTTAACAATCATTAAATTCAACCTAAAATTATCTTTTTTCTTTTTAATTCAATATTATTGATTATCAATTAATAATTTTTTGTTTAGTTTAATAATAACATTTATAACTATTTAAACTAAAAAAATATTAATGTAAAAATTAAAAATGGTGAATTTATATTGTCTTGGTTTTTAGTAATTATTGTATTTTTACTGGCTGGTTTAAAAACTGAAAAAGCTAATGAATATCAAAAAGTTTCAGTAATCATTCCCGCTTTTAATGAAGAGGATACTGTGGCTCAGGTTGTTGGGGTTGTTAAGAAAGTATCATTTGTTGATGAAATCATCGTTGTTAATGATGGATCTTCGGATAATACCGAAGCTGAAGCTATTAAAGCAGGTGCTCGTGTAATCTCTCATGAATTTAATAAAGGTAAAGGGGAGGCATTACACACAGGTTATAAAGAAGTTGAATGTGATATTATTGCATTTATTGATGCAGATATTTATAATTTAACTTCCAGTAAAGTAGAAGCAATGATTAAACCAATTTTAAGCGGTAAAACAGATATTACAAAAACCAAATTTTCACGTGCTAGTGGACGTGTAACTGAGCTTACAGCAAAACCGCTTTTAAACTTTTTCTTCCCGGAAATTTCATTTGAACAGCCGTTAAGCGGTCAGTTTGCAGCACGTAAAGAGATATTAAAAAAGATTAATTTCGAAAAAGATTATGGTGTGGATGTAGGTATTGTTATTGATGCTGATGTATTAGGTATTTCCATAACTGAAGTAGATATTGGTGCAATTGAGCATGACATGTCTTCACTTTCTGATTTGAATTTAATGGCTAATGAAGTTGTAAGAACAATTATAAACCGTGCTAATAAGTATGGTAGGGTTGTGATGATTGATGATATTGGATATTATATTAGAATGTCTATTGTCGGATTGTCATTGGTCATTCTAGGTTTATTCACCATATTTTTCGTAAAATTAATTCCATTAACTGTGGGAATAATGATTTCGCTAATCGGTCTTATAATGGCAATTTATTATATTATTAAGGTTGTTATAAAATCAATTGTAATGTTTAAAAAGATTCCGCGAGGGAATTTATTGAGATCTTTTATTAAAATTCATTTTCCAATGATTATATCCATCATTGTTTTGCTTTTAATGATTTCGACATTTCTTGGTGCAGCACACTTTGAAAATGGAGTATTATCAATTGAGCCCAACTCAAGAAATTTAATAATCTATGCTGATGATACGCCAAATGACAATTCTATTTCTGTAAGGGGTCCCTATAAAATCGATGCAGCTATTGAAGGCGAATCTGACCAAATCAGAATGCCTGCTGATGCAATGATGACGCTTGGTATTAATATAAATGACACGATCTTCATATCTGGCGAACCATATATGATAAATGAAACAAGATATGGTGAATCAGATGTATTGAGATTGCCAAAAGAAGTTCAAAAAGATTTAGAACTTGAACCTAAGGATGTTATTCAAAACAGTCGTTTAAAAGAGATTTTTGAGGAGGCTAGTGTTAGTCATAGTTATAGGCATAATGATTCTACCGCATTTAAGGAAAAATTCACTATATCTTCAAGAAATAAAAATGCGTCTGTTTATGAAGTATTCTTGGATAATGTGTCTGTTGCTAATTCAACAGGAATTTTTAAAAACGAATCTAGTTATGATATTTCTGTAAATGGCGAATTTTATACTTCCTTTGACTTTAAAGAGAATTCTAATAAAACATTTTCATATGAAGGGCATGACGTTTCAATATTCTTTAAGGATACAAATTCAACTTCTATAAAGCGTTTTGTCAGCCAAAATTTCATTGACTTTAATTTATAAAAAATAAAATAAGCGTATCTGCAAACTATGCAGATATTATTTTTTGTCATAGGCTTTTACAGCCTCTTCAACATCATCATAAAGACCAAGAGCTGCAAGAGCGCCAACTTTTCCTTGTTCGCCTGTAACTGCAATTAATGGAATATTTAATTCTTCTGCAACACTTTCTGCAGTTTCAATATCCATCATTCCGGATTTTGTAGCGATAGAATATTTTCTTAATTTTTCAGGAATATCTAAACCTTCTAAGATGGCTATTGCGGTTTTATCAGATAAAGTATCTCTTTTAAGGATTTCAATAATTCTATCAATTAATTCTTGTTTTTTTAATGATTCGACAGCAAAACTAAGAGCAATTGATACGCAATTTTGAGTTTTATGGGGGTTATGAGGATATAATTGAACGATAATATGATCTAAGTATTCAAATCCTTCATTTGCAAGTTCAACCCCTAAATTATGAGCCATTGTCCAAGTAGCACCTGCATCTTTGGTATCGGTATCATCGATACCAATAACTACCTTTTCAAGTTTAGGTGTTACAACAGTCGCTCTTCCAACTTTTGAGCCTCCACCAACTTCAAGAAGCTCAATATATTTAACACCTTCACCCATTCCCCTACACATTCCAGCTCCAACACCTGCTCCTGCAAGACCGGCATGTGTAATTTTGACTTCATCTCCATCAATAACAATCTCATCAATTCCAGCAGCATTAAAGCTAGCTTTCAAATCAAGCGGAGCACAGCCGGCATGGCATTTGTAAACATGCTTGTTTCCATCACGATAGGTTGAGTCAATTAACTTGGAATTATTTTTATATTGATGTAATAACCAATGTGACCCTGAAATACATGGATGGTACTCTATGAGTTCTACTTTATCTCCATCTACCATAGTTAATACTTTTTTGTATGGTGCAATCCATGGGTCATTGAATTTCTCTTTTAATTCCTTAGGTTTTAATATTTCCATTTAATCACTAGATTTCTTTTAATCTGTCGCACATTTTGATAGCTGCTTCAACAGCGCTTTTCGCGTTTTTAACACGTCTGTGAGCATCCATTCTAGTCATACCGGGACCGGTAATACCAAGTGCTACTGGAGTATCATATTCTAAAGCCAAATCCGCTATTTTACGGGAAGCATGCTGTGCTACTATTTGATCATGGTCAGTTGCACCTTCAATCACGGCACCAAGAGTGATAATTGCATCGTATTCATCTTTTTGTAATAATTTTTTAATTACAAGAGGCATATCAAATACGCCTGGAACTGCAATTACTTTAGTAATTTCACAGTCTCTGTTTTTCGCTTCCGCTTTTGCAAGTTCTAACATCATTTGTGTAATATCATAATTAAATTCCGCAACTACTGCTGCGATTTCATATTTTACCATATTTATCAATCCTTTATTTTATGCAAATATAATGAGTAAAAATCCTGCCACCCCACTTATTACCATAATAAATATGATAAAAAGTGCTGCAAATTGTATTTTAGTTAATTTTTTGAAATTCATATTTTCTTTTCTCCTTTATAAATTATTTTTAACTTCAAGGGCTATTTCAGTGGTGGTAGCCAAACCACCCAAATCACCAGTTAAAGTATTTGCATTCTTTAGTACTTTTAATATTGCAGCTTCAAATTTATTCGCCGATTCATTTTCACCTAAATATCTAAGCATCATAATGGCTGAAAGCATCATAGCTATTGGATTGGCTATGTTTTTGCCTGCAATATCCGGTGCCGAACCATGAACAGGTTCAAATAATGCGCCATCTTCACCAATATTTGCTGATGGAATCAAACCAAGTCCTCCAACAAGACCGGCTCCTTCATCAGATAAAATATCTCCAAAAAGATTGGTGGTTACAATAACTTCAAAACTTTCTGGTTGGGTGATAAGATACATTGCAGTTGCATCCACGTAAAAGTCCTCGGTTGCAATATCAGGATAGTCTTTTGCAACTTCATAGAAAACTTTTTTAAACAATCCATCAGTTTTTTTCAATACATTAGCTTTATGAACAGCCGTAACCTTTGTTTTATTATTGTTTTTAGCATATTCAAATGCATATTCAATAATACGTTTTTCAGCTTTTTTCGTGATAATGCGTCTCGCAATCGCTCCATCGTCAGTATAGGACTCTTCATCAGCAATATATACTCCTTCAGTATTTTCACGCACAATCATAAAGTCAATATCATCAAATAATGAGTTAGTATTGAGATAAGATTTAACCGGCCTTAAATTAGCAAACAGTTTCATTTCTTGGCGTATTTTAACAATAACGTCTGCTGCAGTTTCACCGGCAGCGCCAAATAAACAAGCATCAGCATCCATAATCAAATCTAAAGTTTCACTAGGCAGTGCTGTTCCAGTCTTTTCGAGGCATTCATCTCCTGCGTCACCATAAACATATTTAAAATCAATATCCAATCCGTTTAATACATCCAATGTTGCTTCCATTACCTCTTTGCCGATTCCATCTCCTGGAATTACTGCAATTTTATAACTGTTTGTTTTTGAGGTACTCAATTAAACCACCTTGATTTAGTATTTCTAACATGAATGGAGGTAATTTTTTAAATTCAATGATTTTTCCATTCTGGGATGTGATTGTAGCATTTTCCATATCCACGATAATTTCCTCTTCATTTTCAATAGCTTCACTAATTCCTGGAGCCTCTAAAAGAGGAACTCCAACATTTGTAGCATTTCTGTAAAATATTCTTGCAAAAGACTCGGCTATTACAGCAGCCACTCCAACTCCTTTAAGGGCTATTGGAGCATGTTCACGTGATGAACCACATCCAAAATTCTTACCTGCAACGATAAAGTCACCTTTTGAACATTTTTTATCAAAATTCGAATCCAAACCTTCCATACAATGTTTGGCCAGGGTTTTTTCATCTGTATAAATTAGATATCTCCCAGGAACAATTATGTCAGTATCTATGTCGTTTCCAAATTTCCAAGCTTTTCCTTTCACAATCTCACTCCGGTGCTACAATTTTTCCTTCAATAGCTGAAGCGGCAGCAACCGCTGCTGAAGACAGGTAAACTTCTCCTTCAGGTGAACCCTGTCTTCCTTTAAAGTTTCTGTTGGATGTAGAGAGACTTACCTCGCCAGGTCCAATTATTCCAGTGTGCCCTCCAAGACACGGACCACAACAAGGAGCAGATACAAGAGCTCCAGATTCAACAAATATTTTAAGCAATCCTTCATCTAATGCTTTAGTATAGACTTCTTTTGATGCTGGAATAACTAACATTCTAGTTCCGTTAGCTATTCTGTTTCCCTTTAGGATTTTTGCAGCATCTCTTAAATCGCTAAGTCTACCGTTAGTGCATGAACCTAAAAATACTTGGTCGATTTCTATGTCAACCTCACTGATCGGTTTTACATTATCAACATTGTGAGGACAAGCAATTTGAGGTTCTAAATCATTAACATCAATATCAATTATATTAAGAGATGGGGAGTCTGAATCAGTTTTAAATACTTTATATGGTTTATTGGAACGTTTTTCAACATAATCAATGCTTTTTTTATCAGGTTCTACTAAACCGGTTTTCCCACCCATTTCAATAGCCATGTTACATAAAACCATTCTATCTGAAATGCTCATATTTGAGATTGTTTCACCAGCAAATTCGCATGCTTTATAAGTAGATCCATCGGCGCCCATTTTGCTGATAATATGTAAGATGACATCTTTAGCATAAACATTGTCTTTCAATTCGCCGGTAATGTTAAACCTATTAGTTTCAGGAACTTTAAACCATAAATTACCTTCAGCAAACACCATCGCCATATCAGTCGAACCAACGCCTGTTGCAAATGCGCCTAAAGCACCATGGGTACATGTATGCGAATCAGCACCTACAATGACTTCTCCGGGCACGACATGGCCAAGTTCAGGCAGTATTTGATGACAAACTCCTGCATTAACATCATAAAAATGTTCAATGTTGTGTTTTTTTACAAAGTCTCTCATTAAAATATGGTTATTAGCAGAATCTATGGAATCGGCTGGGACTTGATGATCAAAAGGTATAACAATTTTTGATGAATCCCATACTTTTTTAACTCCAATTTTTTCAAATGATTGAACAGAAAGAGGGCCAGTTAAATCGTGGGTCATTGCAACATCAATATTTGCTATAATTATATCTCCAGCTTCCACGTTTTCTTTTTTAGAAGCTCTAGCTAATATTTTTTCAGACATAGTTGGCATATATCAAACCTCTTAATAATGGTAGATGTATTTGTTTAACAAGATATATAAATTCTTTTTAATGTTTGCAGGTTTTGCCAATTTAGTTGAGATTTTATTTTTTTCATCAGGTTATTTTTTCAGTGGTGGATTTTATTGAATGCCATTTGATGTTATGTGTTGAATTATTGAAAATAGAATCTATTATTTTTTTAAAGCTTTTACAGAATCATGAAATTTATTCGCTGATGGATGACATAAATGAAAATTGGACAATACCAACCCCATATAGAAAATTAAATAACCAATGCGGCACCAGAAGTACATAAAAAGAAATTCCAATCCATGATAGGCATATTTATCAACGCACTACTTCATTAACTCCTGATATTGAAAAAAGTAATCGGGAGCCAACATATTTACAGTCTCCAAAGTGACAGATTGTTTATATATAATGTTTAACAATATATTACTCATGAGCAACTCATTTTTTAAAAGATTTAAAAAAGAAGAAAAACCTCATATAATGGAGGAAGAACTTCCTGTTTGGGAAGATAGGATTTTTTGGGTTTCAACATTACAAAAAATAGCATATCCCATTTTAGATAACTTATCTAAAGGCACACTTAGAAAAAACATGCCTTATGAATCAAATGATATGGAAGGACAAAAATTTACATATCTTGAAGCGTTTGCCCGTGTATTTAATGGGATTGCACCGTGGTTAGAATTGGGTGTTGACAATTCCGATGAGGGAAAAACACGTGAAAAATACATTAAATTAGCATTAAAATCGATTTCAAATGCTGTTAATCCAAATAGTGATGATTATATTTTTGTCGTAGAACCTAAACAATCTTTAGTTGAGGTTGCTTTATTTGCTCAAGGATTGCTTAGAGCTAAAAATCAAATTTGGCTTAATTTACCAATGGATATTCAAGCAAGAATTATCCGTGAACTTAAAAATACTAGGATTTTAGCACCTTATGAGAATTATTGGCTATTATATACATCAATGATTGAAGCAGCACTTTTGGAATTCACAGGTGAATGCGATAAAGAAAGATTGGTCTATGCTATTTCTAAATTTAGAGACGATTTCTATCTTGGAGATGCAATATACTCTGAAGGTAAAGAATTTGAGGTAAATTATCTAAATAGTTTAGTTATTCATCCAATGCTTAATGATATTTTAACTGTTATGAGAAAATACGGTCTTCAGGAAGGTGAACTTTTAGATGTTCAATTAATGAGGTCTTCTAGATTAGCTTCACAATTAGAAAGAATGATTTCTCCTGAAGGAACTTATCCAATTGTTGGAAAGTCCCTGGCTTATCGTTGCGGTGTTTTTCACTTACTTTCACAGGCGGCATTATTAAAAATATTGCCAAGAAACATCACGCCCGGACAAGTTAGAAGTGGACTTACAAAAGTATTGCAAAAACAATTTTCAGGCAATCAAAATTTCAACTCTAATGGATGGTTAATTTGTGGATTTAATGGTTCACAACTTGAATTTTGTGAAAATAATATTGGAACTGGTAGTATTTATCTATGTTGTACAGTATTCTTGCCTTTAGGTTTGAATGCTGATGATGTATTTTGGAGCGCACCTTATGAAGAATGGAGTAGTCTAAAAGCATGGAGTGGCTATCAAATAGAAACCGACCAACCAATTAATTTTTGATTTCAGTTCCAATTTGGAACTTTTGCACTATTAAATTTCATATAAGTTTCCATAATTAAATAATTTAATTTCATCCGGAACTTCTTTAATTATATTTTTAGTATCTAATATTATTGTTTCAGACATGTTTTTTGAAATTAAACCATAATCGAGGTTTTTAAACTCATCATGATCACATAAAATCAAAATCAAATCAGCATCTTTTGTAGCCGCCTTTAGATTTTGAAAATTAGGATTTCCAATATGTGGGTCATGAATGGCTATTTCATAATCTTTACTTAAATCAGCAATTATTTCATAAGCCGGGCTTTCCCTGTCATCTCCAGTATTTCCCTTATAAGAAACACCCAGAACAGCTATTTTGCCTTCTGAAATAATTTTCCTAACATTGTCACATACGAATGTGGGCATGGATTTATTGGTATCGCGTGCCAATTTGATAATTTTAGCGGTCTTTGGGGCTTTTGCATAAATAAAGTAAGGATCAATTGCAAGGCAATGCCCTCCAACACCTGGACCTGGTGAGTGCAGGTTTACCCTTGGATGTTTGTTGGCCATTTCAATAACGTCAAGTGTATTAACACCAATTTCAGCACAAATTTTAGTTAATTCATTTGCAAGTGCAATGTTCACATCACGAAAAGTGTTTTCCATACATTTTGATAATTCAGCAGTTTTTGCTTCTGTAAGCATTAACTCTCCTTCAACAAACTTGCCATAAACTTCACTAGCTTTAATGGCGCATTCAGGAGTTACGCCACCAATAATCCTATCATTGTGGATCAGTTCATCAATTATTTTGCCGGGAAGCACTCTTTCAGGACAATGTGCCAAATACAGGTCTTTGCCTATTGTAAATCCGGCCTTTTCAAATATTGGTTTAATGGTTTCATCTGTTGACATCGGAGCAATTGTAGATTCGATAATAACAGTATTTCCCTGTTCAAGATAAGGTAAAATAGATTCGCATGCATTAATAACATAACTTAAATCGCAGCTGTAATTTTCAGCAATGTATGGTGTTGGAACAGTTATGATAAATGCATCCGCTTTTTGAGGAGTTAAACTGGCAGCATATATTTTTCTCTCAACTGCTTTTTTGATAATGTCGGCTATTCCCGGTTCTTCTATATGAATTATTCCTTTATTCAAGTTTTCAATAATTTTTTCATTAACATCAACCCCAAGGACTTCACAATGGTTACGGCTGAATAATGCCGCTGTTGGAAGTCCGATATAGCCTTGGCCAACAATACATATTTTCATGATTTCAACTCCCCTTCTATAAATATAAAGTATAATATATATTTTAATATATTAAAAGTTTTAAGTGATACAATGAAAATTTTAATTACGGGTTCTAATGGAATGTTGGGGCATGATTTGGCTGAAGTTTTAGGTGATAGTCATGAATTAATTCTTACAACATCAAAAACATTAGACATCACTGATGAAAAACAAGTCATGGATGCTATTTGTGAAAATAATCCGGATATTGTTATTAATTCAGCTGCTTATACAAATGTTGATGGTTGTGAGGAAAACCGAGAGCTTGCATATAGTGTAAATAGCGATGGAGTTAAAAATTTAGCTCTTGCTTGCCGAAAAATTGACTGTGCTTTAGTTCATATTAGTACTGATTATATTTTCAATGGTAAGAATACTCGTCCATGGGTTGAATGCGATGAAATATGTCCATTAAGTGTTTATGGAAAAAGCAAACTCAAAGGGGAGGAAGCTATTCAAAAAATATTGGATAAATATTTTATTTTAAGAACCGCATGGCTCTATGGAATCAACGGCAGGAATTTTCCAAAGACAATCCTTGAGTTAGCTAAAAAGCATTCTGAAATCTGGGTTGTTTATGATGAGGTTGGAACTCCAACTTATGCTCTGGATTTGGCTAGAGCAATATCTCAATTAATCGAAACTGGTTATTATGGTATTTACCATTTAACTAATTCTGGAAGCTGTTCATGGTGTGAATTTGCAAGGTATATCTTTGAAATAGCTGAAATTGATGTTGACGTTATTCCGGTTACTGCATCTGAGTATGCAAGACCAGCCCCAAGGCCAAGTTATTCTGTTTTAGAAAATAGAAATTGGGTAGAAAAGGGATTTGAACCTTTAAGAGATTATAAAGAAGCTATAAAAGAATATATTGAGTTGATTAAATGAATAAGAAACTAGTTTTAATCATTGCATTGGTAATTGCTTTATTTTCCATTTCAGCTGTAAGTGCAGGATTTTTTGACTTTTTAAACTTTGGAAGTGATGATTCAGGTGATGTTAGCGTAGTTGAAGGTGGGGAATATTGTACAGTTGATGAGGTTTCATCATACATTAAAGAGTTTCACAAGCTCCCTGGCAATTACATTACAAAAAGCGAAGCTAGGGAGTTGGGTTGGCATGGTGGACCGCTTAAAAAATACGCGCCTGGAAAAAGCATAGGTGGAGACACGTTTACCAACAGACAACATGTATTGCCAGACAGCGACTCTAAATACATTGAATGTGATATTGATGCCAATGGAACCATTCGCGGTGCTAAAAGAATAGTTTATAATACTGGAGATTATAAAGTCTATTATACTGAGAACCATTATAATACATTTGAAGAGGTCTAAAATGCAATTGGATGGCAAACTAATTAATCGACAGGGACATGTTTACTTGATGGAAGCGCTAAATTTTCCAGATTATTATGGTAAAAATTTAGATGCTTTATATGATTGTTTATGTGAGATAGATGGTGAAATTGAATTAATTAATGCTAGTGAAGTTGATAAAGATATTTTAGACACTTTTGAAGATGCAGCTAGTGAAAATGATTATTTAAAATTTAAAATAATATAGGTGATTATTATGAAAGGAATTGTACTTGCAGGGGGCTCCGGAACTCGATTATATCCTATTACTAAAGCGGTTTCTAAGCAATTATTGCCACTATATGATAAACCAATGATTTATTATCCAATTTCAGTTTTAATGCTTTCAGGAATTAAAGATATTCTAATTATTTCAACTCCTAGAGACTTGCCAATGTATAAGGACTTGTTGGGCGATGGATCTTCTCTTGGAATTAACTTCGAGTATGCGGTTCAAGAAAACCCTAATGGGCTTGCCGAAGCATTCGTTATTGGTGAGGACTTCATTGGTGATGACAATGTTGCGCTTATTTTAGGAGATAATATATTTCATGGCCATAGATTCACTGAAATACTTGAAAGGGCGACCAGTATTGGAGAAGGAGCAATAATATTTGGTTATTATACTAATAATCCAGAAGCTTTTGGTGTCGTTGAATTTGATGATGAGTGGAATGTGCTGTCAATTGAAGAAAAACCAGAAAAACCGAAATCGAATTACATAGTGCCCGGACTATATTTTTATGATAATGAGGTTATTGATATAGCTAAAAATGTTAAACCTTCTGATAGGGGTGAAGTTGAAATTACATCTGTTAATGAAGAGTATTTAAAACGTGGCAAGCTTAAAGTGGAATTATTGGGTCGGGGCATGGCTTGGCTGGATACGGGAACTCATGAAGGATTGCTTGAAGCGGCAAATTTCATTGAAACTGTTCAAAAAAGGCAAAGTCTGTATATTGCATGTCTTGAAGAAATTGCATACCTCAAGGGTTATATTGATGAAAAGCAGCTATTAAAAACAGCTAATGAGCTTAAAAAGACAGATTATGGGCAATACTTATTTGATTTGGCTGACAGATGATATTATGGGGAAATTTAAATTTAGGAAAACTGATATAGATGGTATGTTTGTTGTTGAGCCTAAGGTTTTTGAAGACAATAGGGGATACTTCATGGAAACGTATCATGAAAATGATTTTAAAAAGGCAGGTCATGATTTAACTTTTGTTCAGGATAACCAATCAAAATCATCAAAAGGAGTGCTTAGAGGACTGCATTTGCAATTGAAATATCCTCAGGGCAAATTAGTTCGTGTTATTAGGGGCAAGGTCTTTGATGTTGGTGTTGACCTTAGGGGGGACTCTTCAACTTATGGCAAATGGCATGGCGAGATTCTATCTGATGAAAATAAAAAACAGCTCTACATTCCACCGAAATTTGCACATGGATTTTTGGTGTTGTCTGATGAGGTGGAATTTTTATATAAATGTACAGAATTCTATCATGGCGAAGATGAATGTGGAATCATGTGGAATGATGAAGATATAGCTATTGACTGGCCATTGGATGAAATTGATGAGATTATTTTATCCGAGAAAGATAAAAAATTAAAATCATTTAAACAAGTAAATATTAAATATTAGTGATTATCATGACAAATATTTTAGTTACCGGCGGAGCAGGATTTATCGGAAGTAATTTTGTAAGATATATGGTTAACAAATACTCTGATTATCATATTATAAATTTAGATGCTTTAACTTATTGTGGAAATCTTGAAAACTTAAAAGATATTGAAAATAAGAACAATTACTCATTTGTTAAGGGGGATATCGGAGATAAATCTATTGTTGATGAGTTGGTTAAAAAATCTGATTATGTTATTAATTTTGCAGCTGAAAGTCATGTTGACAGAAGTATAAATAATCCGGAAATCTTTATTAAATCTAACGTATTAGGCACACAAGTACTTTTAAATGCAGCAAAAGAACACGGTGTCGATAAATATATTCAAATATCCACTGATGAAGTTTATGGAACGCTTGGAAAAACAGGATACTTTGTAGAATCTACTCCTTTACAACCGAACAGCCCATATTCAGCTTCTAAAGCCGGTGGGGATTTAATTACAAGAGCTTACTTTGAAACTTTTGACTTGCCTGTTAATATTACTCGCTGTTCTAATAATTACGGGCCTTATCAGTTTCCTGAAAAATTAATTCCGTTGATGATTTCAAATACTCTTGAAGATGAGAAATTGCCTATTTATGGGGATGGAAAAAACATTAGGGATTGGTTACATGTCCATGACCACTGTACAGCTATTGATTTAGTTTTACATGATGGTAAACTTGGTGAAGTTTACAATGTTGGTGGTAACAATGAAAAAGAAAATATTTATATTGTCAAATTAATTCTTGAAACTTTAGGTAAAGATGAATCTTTAATTGAATTTGTTAGTGATCGTTTAGGCCATGATAGACGATACGCTATTGATTCAAGTAAAATTCAGCAAGAATTGGGATGGGTTCCGGAATACTCTTTTGAATTAGGTATTAAAGAAACTATTCAGTGGTATTTGGATAATCAGGATTGGACGGCTCAAGTTAAAAGTGGTCAATATATGGAATATTATGAAAAGATGTATGGGGATGGATAGTGTTACATTTGAAACACCTCTCTTTTATAATATTCAATTTTATTCTTTTTTTGGGCTGTTTTGTTTAATATTTGCTATACTGTTTTTTGTTCATTTTAAAATAATTCAATTTAAAATCTATTTTTATTCTTAAATTTAAGATACTTTTATATATTATAATTGTTTAATAATTAATTTGAAATTAAAATTTATTTTTTGGGAAATAGTGATTTGGATGTTGGAACAATATTTACCTTTTGTAGCATTAATAATATTTGGAAACATTGAAAACTTAGTTTTATCATCTCAAGGTGTTGTAGCTGGTGTTAATCCGGTTAAATTAGGAATTGCGAGTATTTTTTGGGTTGTTTTGTGGTTGGTTATAGGAACTTTTGGAACACAGTTTTTAATTGAATATGTTGATTTCATTGAGTTCATTGGAGGATTGGCTATTTTTATTTTAGGAGCCCAAGCAATGATTGCTTCCATTAGAGGTGAATAGTATGGATTCAGAATTAATGAATTTTCTTCCTTTATTAATTTTTGGCAATATTGAAAACTTAATTTTAGCAGCTCAAGGTGTTTCAGCACATGTTGATCCAGTTGGATTGTCCTTGTTAAGTATTGCAGCTGTTATTTGCTGGCTTTTAATCGGAACTTTTGGTACAAAAATAGCCATGAAATATGCTAGATTTATTAATTTTATTGGTGGTTTAGCAATTTTCATTTTAGGTATTCAGGCGATGCTTGGAGTTCTTCCTGAACTGTTAGCAGCTTTTTAGGTAATCATGTCATATTTAAAACATAGACTCTATGGTTTACTCTTTAGATTATTTAGATATACTTATGTTGAGCCAAACAGAATTTCATTTATTATGGATTCCCGCGAATCTTTTAAAGGTAACTTAGAATATATTAAAAGAGAGTTTGAAAGAAAAGGCGATTATGATTTTCACTTTTTTTATAAGGATAAGTTATCCTATTCTAGTTTACAAAAGTTAGCAGGTTCTAGATATATATTTTTAAATGACAATTTCTTTGCATTGGCTTTTATGGAATTTAAACCTAAAAACATCATTGTCCAATTGTGGCATGCTCCGGGAGCATCTAAAAAATTCGGAGGATCTGTTGATATTAAAAGCAGAGGCATTTTAAGGAAAATTTCTGAAAAAACTGATTATTTAATTGTTACTTCTCGAAATATTGTGGAATATTACGGTGAAGCATTTCAGATATCCAAGACCAAAATCAAGCCTTTGGGCCTTCCAAGAATGGACTATTACTTTGAAAATCATGATGCAGACCAATTAAAATCGGATTTTTGCAGTAAATATGATGTGTCTTCAGATAAGAAAATCATTCTCTATGCTCCGACTTTTAGGGAAGAGGCCAAATACAACAATGTCTTCACTTACCTTGATTTGGAGAAATTCAATCAGGAATTGGGGGATGATTATATTTTAGCTTTAAAACTTCATCCTAAAATCAGAAACTTCTATGGGAAGGACATATCAGCTAATGGGCAGTATATTGATGTCAGCGATTATGAAAGTGAGCAGGAGCTGATGTTAATCAGTGACATTCTGATAACTGATTATTCTTCTATAATGATTGAGTATTCGGTTTTAGATAAGCCTACTGTCTTTTTCACTTATGATCTAGATGATTATTTAGCCAATGAGCGCGGTTTTTACTATGATTTTGAAACTACTGTTCCGGGACCGATTGTTCATACTTCCGATGAACTAATTGATGTAATCAAAGATGGTGATTTTGATAAAAGCAGAATATCAGAATTTGTTAAGATGCAATTTGATGAAATTGATGGCCATTCATCTGAGCGAATTGTTAATTACTTGTTAAATAGAGGAAGGTAAAATGGATAATTATAAGGTTAGTGTAATTGTTCCAGTTTATAATGCTTCAAAATATATAGGCAATACTTTAAATTCAATTGTTTCTCAAGATTTTGATGATTTCGAGATGATTGTCATAGATGATGGCTCAACTGACAATAGCCTGAAAATCATTAATGAAACTCTAAAAGACTGCAGGATACCGCATAAGGTCATCCATCAAGAAAATGCCGGAGTCAGCGTTGCAAGAAATCGGGGTATTGACGGTGCAGATGGGGATTATCTGGTTTTTGTTGATGCAGACGATTATATTTCACAAAATCACCTTTCAAGTTTATACAATGGCAAGACAGACTTTAGTTTAACATTATATGCTAAAAAAGAGCTAGACGAATTAAAAAGTATAGATACTTACTCAAAAGACTTAATCACAGCTCATGAATTTATTGAAATGGAATTAAATATGCAAATAACCTTTAATTTTTTCCAACTGATGTATAAATCAGATATAATTAAAGATAATGGCATTAAATTTACACCTGGAATTGTTTACGGTGAAGACACGGAATTTGCCCATAAGGCTCTCAATTACGGAGGGGAAATCGCCATCAACAATAATGTTACTTATTATTATGTCCAACACCCTAACTCAGCCATTAACACAACTGACTATAGACGATTTGACATTGTAAAAGTTTTCGAGAATTTGGCTGAATTTTATAAAAATAACAATAAACAAGAATTTTCAGATTTAATCATAACCTCAAGGATTCCAAAAGCAATATTTGGAAATATGAACTTCTTCTTTCACAAGGGTTATGATTTTGATGAAGTGATGGGAAAAATGAAGGAATTAAATTTGTTTGAAAAACTATCTGAATATGAAGGGGATAGCAAATTTAAATTAAAAATAAGGTTATTCTTATTAAATCCAAAATTATATTATAAAATGTGGATGAAATTAAAAAATTCAATCTGATTAGTATGAAGGTTTCTGTAGTCACTCCGAATTATAATGGGGAAAAATTCCTAAAAACTTTTTTCGCATCGCTAAATGATGATTTTGAATATATTGGCGAAGTAATTATAGTGGATAATGGATCCAGCGATAATAGCCTGGATTTCATTAAAAATAATTCATTTAATTTTCCAGTCAGGATAATAGAGAACAGTGAAAATTTAGGTTTTTCGCCGGCGGTCAATCAAGGAATTCGTGAAGCTAAATATGAATATATATTTTCCCTGAACAACGACACTGAAGTTAAGGAAGGTTCAATTAAGGCTTTGGTTGATTTAATTTCTAGTGACGATAAAATATTTTCCGCCCAAGCAAAAATGCTTCAATACAGCAACAAAGATTTAATCGATGATGTTGGAGACGAGTATAATTTACTTGCATGGACTAAAAAGAGAGGAGAAAATCACAAATCCACAGAATTTAGTGAAGTTTGTGAGATATTTTCAGCCTGTGCGGGAGCTGCAATGTATAAGAAATCATTATTGGGTAAAGTTGGAATGTTTGATGATAATTTCTTTGCTTATATGGAAGATGTGGACCTTGCAGTTAGATCAAGGATTAATGGGTACAAAAATGTTTTATGTCCAAATGCGATAGTATATCACATTGGAAGTGCAACAAGCGGAAGCCGTTATAATGAATTCAAGGTAAAGCTAGCCGCTAGAAATAATATTTGGGTAGTTTATAAAAATCTGCCAATACCATTGAAAATTGCCAACTTCATATTTTTGTTTTTGGGATTTTTAATAAAATATGTATTCTTTATAAAGAAAGGCTTTGGTTCAGCTTACCTGGCAGGCATTCGCGAAGGTCTATCCACTAGAGGCAAAATCAAAAAAGTCAAATTCAAATCATCCAATGCGAAAAATTATTTTAAAATAGAATACAGACTAATAATCAACACTTTCAAATTTATTAAAAAATAGCCAGTGAGTTTCATGGACCTTTCTGTTGTAGTTGTAAATTATCAAACCTTTGAGCTAACAAAAAACACTATAAATTCTATTATGGATTATGACTATCCATTTGATTTAGAGATATTTGTAGTTGACAATGCATCTAGTGACGATAGCTTGGCTCGCCTGCAGGATTATTTTTCAGATAAGGTAAAATTCATTGCATCAGCTGAAAACAATGGTTTTGCAGCAGGAAACAATCAAGCTTTAAGACAAGCAAATGGCAAATATCAACTTCTTCTAAACTCAGACACGATTGTATGGGAAAATACGCTGGAAAATATCTATAATTACATGGAAAAGCACACTGATGTAGGTGCATGTGGCTGCAGGGTTCTTTTGGAAAATGGCGACCTTGACCTTGCATGCAAAAGGTCTTTTCCAAATGTCAAAAATTCATTTTTCAGGCTGTTTCATATTCCAACAAAAACAAGCGGTGATGACTATAATTTAACCAACCTTCCGGACGATGGAGTTTATGAAATCGATTGCCTTACAGGAGCATTTATCTTCATGAGAAAATCAGCTCTTGATGAGGTGGGTTTGCTTGATGAAACATTTTTCATGTATGGTGAGGACATTGACTTGTGTTATCGCATTAAGCAAGCTGGCTGGAAGATAATTTATCATGGCCAATCTAAAATCACCCATCTTAAGGGAGCAAGCAGCAAAAAACAGAAATCCAAATTAATTTATGAGTTTTACCGTGCAATGTATATTTATTATAAAAAACACCATGCTAATGAATCATTTTTCATGATTAATTGGATTGTTTATTTGGGAATTGCCTTTTTATGCTGTTTAAAACTTTTTCTAAATTTGTTTAAAAAGAAAGGTTAATTAATGGTTCTTACATATATATTATTGGAAACTAGTTTTTTTGGTAGTTATTATGATAAAGGAGAATCAAAGAATATTAAACGTAATATTGGTTTTTATTGATGTTTTAGTGATATCCATATCGCTTGTGTGTTCACTTTGGTTAAGGTTTAAAACTACTTTATTCGGCCCGATTGGAGGTCATTTGGGCTTTTATAGCTACGCTTTATTTTTATTGTTGGCTATTATTCCGGTTTATCTGATTTTATACTTTGCATTTGGGTTATATAAACCTCGCAGAACTTATAAAAATATTTTCTCAGAAGCCACTAAACTTATTAAAGTTAATATCTTAGCATTCATCACTTTGGTTTCCATACTGTTTATTATACACCAACCTGATTTTTCAAGAATAATGCTATTTTTACTGGCGATTATAGCAACATTCTTTGGAATCATTGAAAGATTCATCATTAGGAGTATTTTAAAGAATTTAAGAGTTCATCATCGTAATTTAAAACATATCCTGATTGTGGGAGATAATGATTTAGCATTTTCATTTGCAAGAAAAATCAGGAACAATTCATATTTGGGATTTGTTATTAGCGGATTCTTGGGAAGGGCAGATCATGTTGGTGCGGAGATTGAAGGAAGTCAGATTATTGGAACATTTGAAGACTTAGACTATATACTTGAAACTAATAGTTATGATAGGGTTGTTTTAGCTATTCCTTTAAAATATTATTATAAGATTAATGAACTAGTGGAGAGCTGTGAAAAAGTAGGAATTAAGGCAGAGATTATTCCAGATTACATAAGATATTTCCCTGCTCAACCATCTATTGACATGATTGAGGATATTCCGATTATCAACATTCGCTATGTTCCCCTTGACGATGATTTTAATAAATTTTTAAAATTCATGTCAGACTACGTTATCTCCATAATAGCAATTATTATTACATCACCTATAATGATTATTACAGCTGTTGCGATTAAACTTACCTCTCCTGGACCTGTCATATTTAAACAAGAGAGAATGGGGCATAATGGTAAAACTTTCATGATGTATAAATTCCGCAGCATGAAAGTGCAAGATCCAAGTGAGGAAAAATCTGAATGGACAACAAGAGACGATCCAAGAAAAACAAAAGTTGGAGACATCATTAGAAAAACCAGCATTGACGAATTGCCTCAGTTTTTCAATGTTTTAAAAGGTGAAATGAGTGTTGTGGGTCCAAGGCCTGAAAGGCCGTATTTTGTAGAGCAGTTCAAAGAAACAATTCCAAAATACATGGTCAAACACCAAGTAAAACCTGGTCTGACAGGTTGGGCTCAGATTCATGGTTGCCGTGGAGATACTTCCATCAAAAAGCGCATAGAATATGACATTGAGTATGTGGAAAATTGGCACATGGGTTTAGACCTGGCTATAATGATTAAAACAGCATTAAAGAAAAATCCTAATGCATATTAGCATTGTTGTGTAATTTGCACATGTGTGCACTTTACCAATATTTATATTGAATTTTTTAAAAAAATTGTATTGGGAATACTTTTCAAATGCTCTCTCTAATACTTTATATACGCTATAATTATAAAATTATAATTAACTTTTCTGTGAGGGTTTGGTATGCAAGAAAAAATTTTACAAGAATACGAAAAAGTTAAAGATAAACTTTCTAAAGAAGAGTTCTTAGAAGAAATGGAAAATTTAAAAGCTGACAATAATGGCATTGATTTCATTGATGATTTTGGAGCTGCACAGATGGTAGTGCAAAATCACAACGGAGTTGATACATCAATATTTGAAAATAAAGTAGAAGAATCTTCCAATGTAATGACAGAAGATCTTCAAGAAAGATATGATAAGGTCAGCGATAAACTTTCCCAAGATGAATTCTTTTCTAGAATGGAACATTTTAGACAGCAAGAAAGTCATAACCCCTTTATGACAGATGTTAGTTTGGCCGACATGGTTGTTGGCGAACTAGTAGATGAAAAAAATGAAATGATTTCTGAAAAACCAGAATTTAATGTTAATACTATTGATAAACTTGAGAAGGGAAGCAGGGATGTCACTGTTGCAGGTAGAATAATCTCAATTTCAAACAAAAAATCATTTAAAACCCGAAAAGGTCAAAGTGGTAAAGTTTGCAATGTTGAGTTAAAGGACAGCACCGGTGAGTTAAAAGCAGTTTTTTGGACTCAAAATATTAAATTACTTGATCATGTTAAAGAAGGAGACATTATTCAAATTAAAAATGTAGATATCAAAGAGGGATATTCAGGCCTTGAGGCAAATTTAAGACCAAGATCAACGGTTGTTAAATTAGAAGAGGATTCTTCTAAATTCCCAGTATATGAAGAAGAAATTACAAACATTGCAGATATACAAGCAGATACGAAAGTCAATATCATTGCAAGAATCGTTAGAATTCCAACCATAAGAAGCTATGAGAAAAACGGAAAAGAAGGAAAAGTTGCATCTCTTGAATTACAAGACAGTTCAGGACAAATCTCTTATACATTATGGAATAAAAATGTTGACTTAATTGATGATTTAAAACTTGAAGATGGAGATACCATTAAAATTCTCCAAGCTCAGGCTCGTGAAAGGGCAAACAGAGATGGGGAATCTGAAATAAATTTAACTCACTGGGATGGCAGAATTATAACAGGCGACTTTGATGTGCCGGAAATTAATATAGAATACAGTCCTATTGGGGATTTAAGAGAAAAAAAAGATGTTTCAATTAAAGGTATCGTTTCAAGACTTCAGGATGTTAAAATTTTCACAAGAAAAACTGATAATACTGAAGGAAAATTAAGGAACTTCGATGTCCGGGACACCACCGGCGAAATAAGGGTAACAGTTTGGGGTGATGATACAGCTTTACCAATAAGCAAAGGAGACATTGTTAAAATCATTGGTGGGGATGTCCGTTATGATGAATACACTCAAAGCCAATACTCAATGAATACTAATTTCAATACTCAAATCACAATCAATCCTGAAAATTTATCTGCTGAAGAATTTGATGAATTGGACAATTTAAGAAATGAATTACGCCCAACCAAAATTGGTGAAATAGAACTAATGGATGATGACGGTATTGAAATTGATATTGTTGGAAGATTCCTGTCTCTTGAAGATCCTAGAGAATTTGAAAGAGATAGTGGAGATAAAGGAATTGTCCGTTCAGCAATGTTTGCTGATGAATCCGGCAAAGTAAGATTATCTTTATGGGATGTAAAAGCTCAAGGAGATTATGAGGTAGGTGAAGCTTACAGGATTGAAAATGCAAGAACTAGGCTTGGAATGTATAATGTAGATTTAAACATCGGCGGAAGTTCCAGAATCATCAGATTATCTGAAGAAGAAGCATCTTCCATGTTCATCCCTAAATTAGAATCATTGGAAAAAACACTTTATGACTACATCAGTATTGATGAAGTCGAAGAAGACGAAATGGATAAGATAATCATTGGTAGAGTAATAGAAATATTTGATGTACGCACCTTTGAAAGAGACGATGGTGAAGGACAGGTTAAAAATATAGAAATTGCTGATGATACCGGATCGGTTGTTGTTGTTCTATGGAATGATGATGCAAACAAAGAATTTGAATTAGGTCAAGCAATTAAATTGCAAAATCCTCGTTTCAGATATAATGATAGAAATAATCGTGTAGAAGCTAATGTATCTGGAGCCACTACTATTTTAGAGCCAAGTGAATCTGAATTAGAAAAATTACCTTCTTATGAAGAATTGATGGAAATTATTTTTGTTCCTAAATCTATCGAATCATTATTAGAAGATGATACTAATGTCCATATCACTGCTCAAATCAAAGAAGTCAGCAGTGAAAAAACAATACTTGTAAAATGTCCAAATTGCCGTGCAAGTGTTGAAGATTCTGGCGATGAATTTTCATGTGATAACTGTGGACATGTGTTTGATGAACCGAGTTATACTCTTATGATCCCTACAAGAATTGAAGACGACACTGGTGAAATCCAAGCTACTTTCTTTGATAATTTAGCTGAAGAACTTATTGGAATGGATAAAGAGAAAGTAGTTTCCCTTATGGAAGATGGATTGGGAATCGAAGATAAACTTGAAGATTTAGTGGGATATACAATTGAAATAATTGCTAATGTTAGCTTTGACGAATATGCTGAAACAAATAGGTTAAATCCTAAAAAACTCTTGAAAAAATATTATTAAATAAATGAGGAGTGATTATTATGGTCGAATTAAGTGATTTACCAGGTGTTGGTGAAAAAACAGCAGAAAAATTAAAAGATGCAGGTTTTGCTGATATGATGAGATTAGCTACCGCTACTCCAAAAGAATTATCAGTAAAAGCAGAAATTGGTGAAGGCGTTGCAGAAAAAGTTATTGAAGCAGCACGCAGAGCTGAAAATATTACTTTTGAAACCGCATTAGAAGTAGATGAAAGAAGAAAAGATGTAGGACACATCACTGTTGGAAGCCAGGAATTCAATGATTTAATTGGTGGGGGAATTGAAACCCAATCCATCACCGAAGTATTCGGAGAATTTGGATCTGGTAAAAGTCAAATTTCACATGAATTGGCAGTAACTGTTCAGTTGCCCGAAGAACTTGGAGGACTTGATGGGGAATGTGTATTTGTCGATACCGAAAACACTTTCCGTCCAGAAAGAGTTAGACAAATTGCTGAAGGATTTGAATTGGATACTGAAGAAGTATTAAGCAGAATTCATGTTGCCCGTGCATTTAACTCCGCACACCAAATATTAATGGTTGATAAAATTAATGAACTTATTCAAAGTGGAGCTAATGTTAAATTAGTTATTGTGGATTCATTAATGGCTCATTTTAGAGCAGAATATGTTGGAAGGGAATCTTTAGCTGTAAGACAACAGAAATTAAATCAACATTTACATTCTCTTCAACAAATCGCAAATACTTACAATGTTGCAATATTTTTAACTAATCAAGTTCAAGCTAAACCTGATTCCTTTTTTGGAAGTCCTACCAAAGCTATTGGAGGACACGTTTTAGGCCATGCATCTACTTATAGAATATGGCTTAAAAAAGGATTGGCAGGAAAAAGAATTGCGCGTTTAGTGGATTCTCCTCATTTGCCTGAAGGGGAATGTGTATTTAAAATTACTAGCGAAGGTATCGTTAGTTAATTTTAATTTTATTTTTTAACTTTTTTCTTAATCTTTTTATATTATTTTTACTAATATTTATTTATGAATACAATTGAAGTAACAATTTTATCAATCATTATAATGATTGGTCTTGGATATTTCCTTAAACGAATCGATTTTTTAAGTGAAAAAGACATTGATCCATTTAATAAAGTGGTAATGTATATTTTATTGCCTTGCATGATATTTCATGCATTGTATACTGCCGATATATCTGCACTTTCAAAATTAGGTGTTTTGCCATTTGTTATTTTAGCATCTTCATTTGCCACAGGAATAGTTTCATATTTCATTTTAAAACGATTGAAATTAGATGATATCAAATTATGGAGTGTTTTAGTAACTGTAATGATAGCTAATACTGCATTTATGGGTTATCCTGTTACTTTAGGAATTTATGGTCAGGAAGGTTTTTTAAGAGCAATATTTTGTGATATCGCTACTTTAATTATATTTTTAATGCTGTCTTTTGTTTTAATCTTAAAATTTGGAGGAACTGTTAAGGCTGCTGTTAAAAAAATAACATTTTTTCCACCTCTTTGGGCTGTAATTTTAGGTTTAGGATTTAATTTATTAAATATCTCTCTGGGGCCGGTTATTGACAATACTACTAATTATTTAGGTCAGGGGGCAATTCCTTTAATCATGATTGCTTTAGGATTATCAATTGATTTTTCAGCAATTTCTAGATCTAAATCAATGATTGCTTTTACATCAGTTATTAAATTGGCATTTTTCCCATTAGTTGCATTTGTTATTGCCTCTCAAATCTCTTTAGTTGACTTACAGTATAATGTTTCTATTGTTGAAGCGGCCATGCCATCTGGAATGATGTCTTTGTTGCTTGCAATAACATATAAATTAGATTATGAATTAACTTCAGACTGCATATTGATCAACACTGTAATCTCTTTGATTACACTTCCGATAATAATCATGTTAATTTAGCAAAAAATGGAAAATTTATCTTAACTTAAATTTTTTATTTTATTAAAAAAGTAAGAATATTCTTTATTTTACTTAATAATTTAAATTTAGCTTTAATTTTGGATTTAAAGATTTAAATAATCCTATTTTTTTTCATTATATATAAATGTTACTCCAAGATTTTTATAGAAAGCTTTATAAATGTGTATTAACTACATTAGTATATCTAATAATATGTAAAAATTTTTACAACTGCTTTTAAAAATTGCAATTTATGTATATTAGATATTTTTCACGACTTGTACAAGGTGAATTAATATGGCAGAAGAAAAAAGAGATAATAATGAAGAATTAAGGATAGGTGTTTACGTCTGTCACTGTGGTGTGAACATTGGGGGAGTAGTCGACTGTCCTGATGTTGCTGAATACGCTAGAACTTTACCTGACGTAGTATATGCAACTGACTACAAATATATGTGTTCCGACCCAGGTCAAGCAATGATTCAAGAGGACATCAAAGAGAAAAACTTAAACAGAATTGTTGTTGCAGCATGTTCTCCTCGTCTTCACGAACCTACTTTCCGTAGATGTGTAGAAGAAGCAGGATTAAACAAATTCTTATTTGAATTTGCTAACTTAAGAGAACAAGACTCTTGGGTACACATGAGTCAGCCTGAAGAGGCAACTGCTAAAGCTAAAGATTTAACTCGTATGGCTGTTGCTAAAGCTAGATTACTCGAACCATTAGAAGCTACTAAAGTTGCAGTAGATAATAAAGCATTAGTTATCGGTGGTGGAGTGTGCGGTATTCAAACTGCATTAGATTTAGGTGACATGGGATTCAAAACCTATATGGTAGAAAGAAACCCAACCATTGGTGGAAGAATGGGACAATTAGATAAAACATTCCCTACTCTTGACTGTTCAATGTGTATTTTAGCACCTAAAATGGTAGACTGTGCAAAACATGAAAACATCGAATTAATTTCTTACGCAGAAGTTAAAGAGGTTGATGGATACATCGGAAACTTCAAAGTAACTGTTGAGAAAAAACCTAGATATGTAAATGAAGATTTATGTACCGGATGTGGAGCTTGTGTAGAAGCTTGCCCTATCGAAATACCTAACTACTACGACGAAGGTGTAGGTATGGTAAAAGCTGCTTACATTCCATTCCCTCAAGCTGTACCATTATGTGCAACTATTGATAAAGATTACTGTATCGACTGTAATTTATGTGTGCAAGCTTGCGGACCTGAAGCAATCGATCACAACCAAAAAGCATCTACTATTGAATTAGAAGTGGGTACTATTATTGCTGCTATCGGTTACGATCCATTTGATCCTTCTGGAATTTATCAATATGGATACGGACGTTTTTCCAACGTTATTACTGCAATGGAAATTGAAAGAATGATTAATGCATCTGGTCCTACTGGAGGACATGTTATCAAACCTTCCGATGGTATTGAACCTAAACGTGTAGCATTCATCCACTGTGTTGGTTCCAGAGACGAACAAATTGGTAAACCATACTGTTCAAGAGTGTGCTGTATGTACTCCATGAAAAACGCTCAATTATGTATTGACCACGAACCTGATACTGAAGTAACTTGTTACTACATGGATATCCGTGCATTCGGTAAAGGTTACGAAGAGTTCTACAAAACATCTCAAGAAAAATATGGTATTGAATTTGTCAGAGGTAAACCTGCACAAATAATCGAAAATGACGATTTAACTTTAACTATAAGAGCAGAAGATACTTTACTTGGTAAGGTAACTGAATACACTTACGATTTAGTTGTATTAAGTGTAGGTCTCGAACACTCCGAAGGATCTGACGATCTCAGACAAACTTTGGGTGTTTCCAAATCAGCAGACGGATTCTATATGGAAGCTCACCCTAAACTTAGACCTGTTGACACTTTAACAGACGGTGTTTACATTGCTGGTGTAGCTCAAGGTCCTAAAGATATTCCTGACTCCGTAGCTCAAGGTTCTGCTGCAGCATCCAGAGCAGCAATCCCAATGGCTCAAGGAGAAGTGGAAATCGAACCTATTATTGCATCTAACGATGAAACTATTTGTGGTGCTTGTCAAGTATGTGTTGAATTATGCCCATACGGTGCTATTGCTATCGCAACCGGTGTAGGTGGTAAAGAATTTGCACAAATTAACTCCGCATTATGTAAAGGATGTGGTACTTGTGTAGGTGCTTGTCCATCTGGTGCAATGAACCAACAACACTTCAAAACCGAGCAAATTATGGCACAAATCAGTGCTGCTCTTGAAGACTTAGGTAAATAGATTTAGAGATTAAATTTCTCTATTTCTTTTTTTATTTTTTTGAGGATGTGACGCAAAATTTTTAATTGAATTTTGTGTTTTTAGATTTTTTATATTTTTTCTTATTTTTAGTGTTTATTTCGTTGTATATTCTTTTTAGGTTGTGTCCGATTAATTATGCTAGTCAATGCAGTTCAGAAATAGCTGGTAGTGACATTATTATTATGGGTTGGGTACATGAAATCCGTGATTTCGGTGGAATAATGTTCGTTATCATCCGTGATATAACTGGCAGAGTTCAAGTTACCGCTCCAAGTAAAAAAGTAGACTCAGAAATTTTAGAACAATTAAGAGAACTTAGAAAAGAATCTGTTGTAGCTATTAAAGGTTTAGTACAAGAAGCAGGAAAGGCTCCGAATGATGTTGAAATTATTCCTAAAGAAGTTAAAGTCTTGAACTTGGCTAATCAACCTTTACCTATGGATCCAACCGAAAAAGTTAAGGCTGGAATTGATACAAGATTGGATTCAAGATTTTTAGATATTAGAAAAGAAAATGTTTCAGCTATTTTCAAAATTAAAGGTCAAATGTTCCATACTGTCCGTGATTTCTTCTATGATAATGGATTTTATGAAATTAACACACCTAAACTTGTAGTGTCCGCTACTGAAGGAGGAACAGAATTATTCCCAATCACTTACTTTGAAAGAGAAGCGTTCCTAGGTCAATCACCGCAATTATACAAACAAATGATGATGGCTTCTGGAATGGATAAAGTATTTGAAATTGGTCAAATTTTCAGGGCAGAAGAGCACGATACTTTAAGACACTTAAATGAAGCAGTTTCAATTGATGCTGAAGCTTCATTTGCCGATGACGAAGATGTAATGAAAATATTAAATGACATGATTGTTCAGGTCTTAAAAGATGTCAATGAAAATTGTGCTAACGAGTTAGAAATTTTAGGTCATGAATTGGAAGTGCCTACCACTCCTTTCCCTAATGTAACTTATGATGAAGCTGTTGATATTGTAAATTCCAAAGGGGTATCAATGGAATGGGGAGAAGACTTATCTCGTGAAGCTGAAAAAGTTTTAGGAGATACTATGGGGGGATTTTATTTCTTAACTAGATGGCCTTCTGAAATCAAACCGTTTTATGTAATGCCTGTTGAAGGTGAAGAGCAATACGCTCATGCGTTCGATTTGATGTACAATAACTTAGAATTATCTTCTGGCGCTACTCGTGTACATCAATTTGATCTTTTAGTTAAACAAATCGAAGAAAGAGGACTAAATCCTGCCGGATTTGGAAGTTACTTAAAAGCATTTGAATACGGTATGCCTCCTCATGCTGGTTGGGGAGTAGGTGCTGATAGATTAACCATGGTACTTACTGGTGCCGAAAACATCCGTGAATGTGTGCTCTTCCCAAGGGACAGACACAGATTAACTCCATAGATAAATATGGAAAAATTTGATATAGCTATTATTGGCGGAGGTCCTGCTGGAATCATGGCTGCAATTGCCGCCAGTAGGACTTCACGTGTAATATTACTTGAAAAAAATCCCTCACTTGGCTGTAAACTATTGTTAACAGGTGGGGGGAGATGTAATATTACTAACGGAAAACCGATTAAACAGCTATTGACTTTTTTTAACAATAAAAATTTTTTAAAACACTCATTTTATACATTTACTAATGAGGATTTGCTTTCTCTATTTGATTTGGACTTTATCAGTGAAGAAGATGACAGAATTTTTCCAAAGTCTGGAAAATCCAGTGATATCTTAAAAGGTTTAAATGATTTGTTAGAAGATGTAAGTATATGTTATAACTTTGAAGTTAAAAGCATCAGTGATGATTTTGTTATAAATGATAAGTTAAAAGCAGATAAGATTATCATCGCTACAGGTGGCGTAACTTATCCAAAGACAGGTTCAGGTATTTATAATTACAGTTTAACCTCACAACCCATAACCGATATTAGATATGGTCTATCTCCATTAGTAACCAAAAAAGATTTATCTGATATTGCGGGTGTAACAATTAGGGATGTTGTTATAAGTTATAAGAAATCTAAGGTTCGCGGTGATGTTTTATTTTCACATGTTGGCCTAACTGGTCCCGGAATAATTAACATAAGTAATGAAATCTCAGAAAGTATAAGTTATAACTTATTAGAATCACAGCCTGATATTGATTTAGAAATAGCTATTGACTTATGCCCGGAATTATCCCGTGATGATTTAAAATTTAAATTCACAAATGATTTTCAAAAAAGGGCAAAACACGCTTAAAAAATTACCTGAAGCTGTTCTTAACAAATAGTTTTACTGATTTCTTTTAGATGAAATAAATTTGGATGGTAATTTGGAATTATCCAGAGTAAATAAAAAAGTAAAAATCGTCTTGTTGAAAATTTAAAAAGATTTACATTTGAAATAACAGATTTTAACAGTAATTTAGCTAAAGTTACTATCGGCGGCATTGATCTTACCCATGTTAATCCAAGAACAATGGAATCAACTTTGACACCAGGGCTTTACTTTGCAGGTGAAGTTTTAAATCTACATGGTCCGACTGGTGGCTATAATTTAAAAATTGCATTTTCAACAGGTTATCTGGCAGGAATCTCCGCCAGTGAAAAATAATTTTAACATTTTTTAAAATTTATTTTTCAATAACAAAATGTTTAACATATATTTAATTCAAAAAGTATACTATGACAGACAAAATGTTCATGGGTGCATCAACTAAACAAGGTTTGGATATTGCAAATAAAAGTAGAGAAATTATCCGAAGCCTTATTGGAGATGATGTTAAAGATTTAAAACCTATAGAAAAAGACATCGTTGAAAGGATTGTTCACTCAACTGCCGATCCTGAATATGCAAAATTAGTCAGAATCAGTTCTGACTTTGTAGATGCAGCTATGACTTCCCTTAAAAATAATGAAACTATTTTAACTGATATTAACATGGTTAGATATGGAATTACCAGATATGAAGGGGAAGTTGAGTGTTACATTAAAAACGAAGAAGTAATTAAAATTGCAAAAGAAAATCAAATCACAAGGGCGGCAGCTGCAATGAGATATGCTGCAGCAAATGATTTTGAAGGCATAGTCATTTCAGGTAATGCTCCAACTGCTGTTTTTGAAGCGATGGATTTATATGCAAAAGGTGAAATGAATCTTAAAGCTATTGTTGGAGTTCCCGTTGGTTTTGTAGGGGCTGCTGATTCAAAAGAAGCACTACATAATTCTAATATTCCCAATATTATTGTTGAAGGGCCAAAAGGTGGAACACCGATTGCGGTAGCATGTGTGAACTCATTAATTCAACATTTGTAGTGTGATAAAATGTATTCTGAAGAATTATTCAATGAATCAAAAAAATATTTTCCTGGTGGGGTAAATTCACCTGTAAGGGCTTTTAAACCTTGTCCCTTTTTTGTTAAAAGTGCTGGTGGTTCAAAACTCACAGATGAAGATGGTAAAACTTACATAGATCATTGTTTAGCTTATGGGCCATTAATATTAGGTCATTCTAATCCAAAAGTTGTAAGGGAAGTTTCTAACCAATTAACTATCGGAACTGCTTATGGTGCTCCAACTGAAAATGAAATAACTCTTGCAAAAGAAGTAATAGATAGAATTCCTTCTGCTGAAATGGTAAGATTCTGTAATAGTGGTACAGAAGCTACTATGAGTGCAATTAGACTTGCAAGAGGTTTTACTGGTAGAGATAAAATTGTTAAATTTGAAGGCGCATATCATGGAGCACATGACTATGTTCTTGTAAAAGGGGGTTCTGGTGCAGCAACTTTACCTGACAGTCCAGGTATTCCAGAAGACACTACTAAAAATACATTATCGGTTCCATTTAATGATGAAGAAGCTTTAACAGATCTTATTGAAAAAGAAGGAGAGAATATTGCTTGTATTATCATGGAAGTAGTTATGGGTAATGTTGGTTGTATTGAACCTAAACCGGGATTTTTAGAATTTATTCGTAAAATTACAGAAGAAAACGGCATTATATTAATTTTTGATGAGGTAATCACTGGTTTTAGAGCTTCACGTGGTGGTGCACAAGAATATTATGGTGTTACTCCTGATTTGACAACTCTTGGTAAAATTGTTGGCGGTGGTCTTCCAATGGGAGCTTTCTGTGGCAAAGCCGAAATCATGGAATTAATCGCACCGCAAGGTCCGGTTTATCAGGCAGGTACCTTTTCAGGCAATCCTATTTCTGTTCAAGCAGGAATTTCTACTTTAACACAATTGGATGATGCATTCTATAAAGAATTAGAACGTAAAGGAAACTTCCTTAGAGGAAATATTGAATCAATAATGGATCATGAAGAGTATAACATTCATCCTGTTGGTATTGCTTCAATGTTTCAAATTTATTTCAATCCGGCACCAGTTTACAATTATGCTGATGTTCAAAAATCTGACAGAAGACAATTCTTAAGATACTTTAAAACCTTGTTAAAACAAGGAGTGTTTATTCCCCCATCTCAATTTGAATGTAATTTTATTTCAAATGCTCATACTATGGAGGATTTACAAAAAACTTCTGATGCTATTGAATTAGCACTGGAAGCCGCATTTAAGAAAAGAAGAAGGTAATACTATGGATATTGATTTTAAAGAGGTTGTGGGTTATGCAATTGTTCTCATCATTGTTTTAATTGCAGCTCAACACTTGAATGTTGTTGTTTCAGGAAGTATGGAACCTGCATTTTACAGAGGAGACATTGTAATGGTTGAAAAAGCAGATTTCTTAGGTATTCATGAATTTGATCCTAGTAATGTAAAAATTGGAGATGTAGTTGTTTATGATGCTGCATGGTATGACCAACCAGTAATTCATAGAGTTATTAATATTACGGATATTAATGGAACCACGATGTATGTGATTAAAGGGGATAATAATGACCATGTGGATCCTTATTATGTTACTGCTGACCAAATTCAAGAAAAAGTTGTAACATTTGGGGATAATTTAGTTGTGATTCCAAAAATTGGATATCTTTCCATATGGTTAAGAGGTTTATAATTATTATTAAGGTGAATTAATGTATTTTGAAATTGAAAAACAAGCTATTGATGCTATTAACAAAGCATTAGATCAATATGATGTAGAAATTGATAGGGATTTTAGATTGGATTTTCCACCAAATCCCGATTTAGGTGACCTTGCAAGTACTATTGCATTTGCACTTACTAAAAAATTAAGGACTTCTCCTCCGGAAGTTGCAAAAGAACTAGTTGAAAAAATTGAAATTCCTGAAATTTTTTCTAAAGTACAGAACTTCGGTCCTTATGTAAATTTCTTCATTGATTATAATAAATTCTCTAAATTATTATTGGAAAAGGTCGATGAAAACTATGGTCAACTTCCTGCATATGGTGAAAAAATTGTATTGGAGCATACTTCAGCCAATCCAAACGGCCCGCTACATATTGGACACATCAGAAACTCTATTTTTGGAGATTCACTTTCAAGACTTTTAAAATTAGCTGGAAGGGAGGTTACTACTCAATATTATGTAAATGATATGGGCAGACAAATTGCAATCATTGTTTGCGGTATAACTGAACTTGGCCTAAAAATTGAAGATTATGAAGGAGATAAAATAGATCATAAGGTTGGCAAGTTATACTTCGATGCTAATAAAGCAGTTGAAGAAGATGAAAATCTTTCAGCAAAGGTAGATGAGTTAATTCAAAAATATGAAGAAGGTAGTGACAGTGAATTAAATGAAATCTTCGAGCATGTAGTTTCAAGTTGTATTTCTGGAATGAAGGAAACACTTAAAAGAATTAATATAACTCATGATGATTTTGTATGGGAAGGGCAATTTGTAAGAAGTGGAGAAGTAGATGAACTTGTAAAATATATTAAAAAAGAAGGATTCACTCGTGAAAATGATGTTTTATACATCGATTTAACCGACTTTAACATAGAAAAAGAATTTGTTTTGCTCCGTTCTAATGGAACATCTCTTTATTCTACTCGTGATTTGGCATATCATAAATATAAATCTACTTTAGGCGATACTGTACTTGATATTTTAGGTTCAGATCATAAATTAGCCGCTAAACAAATTAAAGTTATTTTTGAAGAGATATTTAGGCAAACTCCTCCTGAAGTAATCTTTTATGAATTCATTACTCTTCCTGAAGGGTCAATGTCAACTCGTAGAGGTAAATTTGTATCAGTTGATGAATTAATTGATGAGGCGGTTTCAAGAGCTCATGGCGAAATCAAATCAAGAAATCCTGATTTGACTGAAGAAGAGATAACTCTAATGGCTGAAGAAATAGGTGTTGGTGCGGTTAGGTTCTTTATTGCAAAATTATCGCCTGAAAAACACTTAACCTTTAAATGGGATGAAGCTTTAAGTTTTGAGAGAGGTTGTGCTTCTATTCAATATGCGCATGCTAGAGCATGCAAATTACTTAATAAATCTGGTAGGGATATTGCTTCTTTAAGTGTTAGTGATAATTGGGTTCCTAATGATGTTGAAAAGGATTTAGTAAGACAAATAGCTAAATTCCCACAGGTTGTTGAAGATTGTGCTAATAAACAAAGAGTTCACAACATTACTCAATACAGTCAGGATTTAGCAAGTTCATTTAACAAATTCTATAAATCAGAACAAGTTATCGGGTCTGACGTTGAAGATGCAAGACTTATTTTAGTTGATAGAGCTAAAACAACTATTAAAAACGCTTTAGATATTTTAGGTGTTTCAGCACCAGAAAAAATGTAGATGAGTTGTTGGCTCATCTTCAATCTCTTTTTTTATGGGTGTTTTGATTTTCATTTAGTTTTCATTTTACTAAAAACTATTTGGCATAGTTCGATTAATTAAAATTCCCTTGTTCTAATTGAAAACATTGTATATTTAGAAATTTTAAGAAGACGCCGTATTTACTTAATCCACATAATGGATGTAATCCTCTTTTCTAGGTTGTGGTTCTGGTGCTTCTGTATCCGCATAACCCAATACTACATGACCAATTCCTTCATAGCTTTCAGGAATTCCCCATTCTTTAAGCAATGCTTTCCCTTTCTTTGATGAAAATTCATCACGTGCACGGTGAACCCAGCAAGATGCAACACCAACAGCATGAGAGGCATTAACAAGCACTGATAAAACACTCGCTCCATCTTCAACATAAGTTGGAAGTTCACTATTGGCCAGCACAATCAACAACGTTTTCCCGCCATAAAAGGGATCCATATCTTCAGGCATTTCATTTGGAAAGTAGCTTCTGTTCCATGCTGAAAATTCTTTAATAGTTTCTGGATTTTGAATTACAACTATTTTTGGTGATTGTGCACCTCTTCCTGTTGGTGCATAAGTTCCAGCTTCTAAAATGGTTTTTAACTCTTCATCACTGATTTGTTCATCTCTAAATTTGCGTATGCTTCGTCTAGTTTTAATGTTTTCTATTGTTTCATTCATATTAAACCCTCACAGATTTTTATGAGAATATCTCTAAAATTCTTAAATTCTTCCTCGGTTAACTCTTTTTTAATTATATTGTCCCATTTTGCATCATAGTTCATGATTTGTCGAGCGATGTCGCTACCTTTTTGAGTTACACTAACGATTTTTTTTCTTTTTTCCGGAGTTCTTGTTATTAATCCTTTCTTTTCAAGTTTATCAAGATTTCTAGTCACTGTACTTTCATTGATATGGATTTCATCCGCTAATTCTTCCTGACTAATTCCTTTATTTATGTATGATTTTACTAACAAAGGATATAATCCCGAACTTAAATTTACCTCTTTTAATTTTTGATTAAGATAATTTGTCTGTTTTCTAGAAAGCAGAGAAACAAGAGGGGAAGTAGGAATGTCACTATCAAATGTCATGGCTCTGACTCCTAATTAATCTATTGATGTAAAGTTCAATACATGCATAACAAATCAGCGAACCGATTCCTCCACCTAAAAGCATTCCGTAGTATATTCCGGTTTCTCCCATATCAAATATAAATCCGAGTATATATGCAAAAATTAACACTAATACAAATTCCCTAAATGTTGTTAAAACAAATGAAATTGTTCCTTTTCCAACACCTTGGAATACATTTCCTGCACTTGCTCCAAAAGGTACATATAATATAAATAAGCACATTAATTGTAAGAAACTTGCGATTAATGGTTCTAATTGGGCACTGTTTTCTGAATATGAGAATATAAATGCGATTTGATTTGCAAATATATTTAGAGCTATGCAAACTATTATGGATGCAACTAGTGCGATTTCAACAGCATATCTGGCTGTAACTCTAAGATTTTCATATTTTCTTGCACCATATGAAACTCCCGCAACCGAAATTGATGCTGTTCCAACTCCAATTGCCGGAAGCATTCCTAAATTAATAATTCTCCAACTTGCAGTATATACGGCTACTGCAACCGGACCTGAAACAAGTGTAAGCATAAAGTTAACCACGATGGTTAGTGCAGATAATATTAATTGTTCTAAACTTGCTGGAATACCAACGACTAAAATATCTTTATATATGTTTAAATCATTGTGGAAGTTGTCACAGTTATATTTTAAGTATGTGTCCTGTTTAATCAGCATCCAGTAAATCATCACTAAAACCGATAAAATGTGTGCAATAACTGTTGCCCATGCTGCTCCTGCGACCCCTAAATTTAATGTATAAATAAAAATTGGGTCAATAGACATGTTAATTATAGCTGTGATTGCAATCGGTATTGTTGCTCTTTTAACGTCTCCTTCTGCTCTAAATGCCCCTCCAAATATTGGTGGAAGCAACATTGCAAATGAAAAAGAGAATATTACAACTCCATAATCCATCGCATAACTTAAAACGCTGGTTGCACCCATTATTTTAAGTAAAGGTTCTAAAAATATTAATAAGATAATTGACACGATTATTGACAATATGACTCCTAGAATTAAGTTATGTATTGCCGCGTTATTTGCTGAAGTTTTGTTTTCAGCTCCAATGTAACGTGATATTAATGAATTACCTCCAGCACCAATTCCATTTCCGATTCCAATAAGTACCATGAATAATGGCGTAATGTATCCTAGTGCAGCTAATGGGTCTGCACCTAATCCTGCCACCCAAATACTGTCGATGATATTATTTGAAAAGATTAGAAACATACTGGCTATAATTGGAATTGATAATTTGTTTATTGCCTTTTTAGGATCTCCTGTAAGCATTTTGATATTCTGATTTTTATCCATATTTATCTCTCTTGTATATGCAAGTGTTAATATTTAAATATATCGCAAAATTTGAAAATAAAAAAAGAAGAGGTATATCAGATTTCATTTTTTATCAATTTTAAAGGCGAGTTTTTCAAGGTGGGATTCCTTAAAAATTAATTCGAGTATTATTTTCATGTGAAATGGCAAAAACTTCCAAATTGCAATAATAATGATTATTATAATAACTAGTATCCTATTTTTATTCATTAGACCGGTATATTAACATTTAGCGCCCATATTTTATAAACTTAAAAAACTATAGGTTTTCATTACATAAATTTTAATATTTATAAAAATATACTTTATACAAGGAGAATTAATTATGAAGGTTTTAGTCGTTGGAACTGGTGCCCGTGAACATGCCATTGCAGATGGCTTAAAAGATGATGTAGAATTATATTGTTACATGAGTAAAGTAAACCCTGGTATGTCCAAAATCGCCGAATTTAAACAAGGTGATGAAGGGGAAGTTGAAAAAGTAGCTGAATACGCTGCTGAAAAAGGCATAGATATTGCCTTTATTGGTCCTGAAGCTCCACTTGGAAAAGGAATTGTAGATGAACTTCAAAAAAATGGAATTAAATGTGTTGGACCAACTCAGAGTGCAGCTAGAATTGAAACTGATAAATCGTTTATGAGAAAACTCTTTGAAGACTATGAAATTGAAGGGTCTTTAATTTACAAAGTATTTGATAATTCTGAAGACGTTTCTAAATTCCTAGATGAATTTGACCGTGATGTTGTAGTAAAACCTGTCGGATTGACTGGCGGTAAGGGAGTTAAGATTGTTGGAGACCATCTTAAAGATAATGAAGAAGCAAAAGAATACTCCTGTGAAGTTATTGATCATGTAATGGGAGGATTTGCTCAAGTTATAATTGAAGAACGATTAATTGGTGAAGAATTCACTATCCAAGCATTCTGTGATGGCAAACACTTAGCGCCAATGCCTGCAGCACAAGACCATCCTCATGCATTTGAAGGAGATGTAGGTGCAATAACAGGTGGAATGGGTTCATACTCTGATGTTGATGGCCTATTACCATTTTTAAGCCAGAAAAATTATGATAAGGCCGTAAAAATCATGCAAGATACTATTGAAGCCATTGCAAAAGAAGCTGAACCATACAAAGGCATTTTATATGGCCAGTTCATGTTAACATCTGATGGGCCAAAACTAATTGAATATAATGCAAGATTTGGAGATCCTGAAGCAATGAATGTATTGCCTCTTTTAAAAACTCCTCTTGTAGATGTTTGCAAATCTATTGTAGACGGAAATTTAGATACAGTAGAATTTGAAAACAAAGCCAGTGTATGTAAATACATTGTACCTGATGGATATCCTGAAACGGAATATGCTGGAGAACTAATAGAAGTGGATGAAGTAGCTATCGAAAAATTCGGTGCAAAAGTGTTTTATGCAGCTGTTTCAGCTGAAGATGATGGAATTCACTTATCTGGTTCAAGAGCATTAGGTATTGTAGCTAGTGGAGAATCTATTGAAGAAGCAGAAAAAGTAGCCGAAAAAGCATGTGAATTTGTTAAAGGCAATGTTTACCATAGACGTGATGTGGGAACCGCCGAGTTAGTAAATAAACGTGTTGAACATATGAAAGAAATTTTAAATTGAAATTTCTATTTTTTAATTTTTTGTGGTAATGTGGCTGGGGAATGATGGATAACTTAAAAACAGAACTAGTTCAGCATATTGAAAAACTCAAGGAAAATACTGTTGATGATAATCAAGTAAAAAAATTAGATGCTATGGCTGAACACATATCTAATATTGATTTTTCTTCTGTTAGTAGTGATAAATCTAAATTCTATAAAAAAATTAAGGAAGGAATGACATTTTTTGACAAATTCAAAATATCTCTTGAAAGTAATATTGATATTGATCCTGGAAGAATATTAGGTTTATCTGATGGTATTTTTGGAATGGTAATGACTCTTTTAGTATTTTGCATGGCATTGCCTAATGTTCAGTTATTCACCACTAATGATTTTATTTCATATATTCAATCAAACATACAGGTTTTTGGTTATACTTTAGTCAGTTTTATTCTTGTTAGTTCATTTTGGATTTATTACCATGAATTTATTAAAATCAATGATTTAAACATACCTTATTTATGGCTTAATATATTGTTTTTAGGTTGTATATCATTTATTCCATTTACAACTTCTCTAATCGGAACTTATTCTCATTTTTTCTATTCAGAAGTGATTTTTGGTTTAAATATACTTGTTACTATAATTTCTTTCATGTTAATGGTTTCTTATGCACATAAAAGAGGATTTTTAATAAAAAAGCTATCTAAAAATGAGGAAAAATATATTAATAATACTTTTTCCATGATAATGGGTCTTACTGTCATTGTAAATCTCTTAGATTTCAATGTTTCAAGTAATTTCATATATCTGTTCTTGTTAGTTCCAGTAATATCTACATTAAGGGATATTAATTTTAAAATGAAATCATAGAAACATTTAATATATATAAATAAGAAATATGTTATTTTCTTATGAGGGGATTATAAATGGCGAATAGTTTATTATCAGTTAATGACATCAAGGACGATGTTAAGTATATTTTAGATTTAGCTAGTAAAATTAAAGCAGGGGATATTGAGGATAAACCTCTTGAAGGTAAAACATTAGCAATGATTTTCCAAAAATCATCTACTCGTACTAGAGTATCTTTTGATGTTGGAATGTACCAATTAGGTGGAAGAGCAATCTTTTTATCATCTAATGATTTGCAAATGGGAAGGGGAGAACCAATTTCCGATACTGCAAAAGTTTTAAGTCGTTTTGTTGATGGAATAATGATTAGAGCTATTAAACATGAAGATGTAGTTAAATTAGCTAAATATTCTGATGTTCCTGTTATTAGCGGATTAACTGATTTAGAACATCCTTGCCAAGCACTTGCTGACATGTTAACGGTAAAAGAACATTTTGGCAGTTGTGAAGGCCGTAAAATCTGCTTTGTCGGTGATGGAAATAATGTATGTAATTCCCTTTTATTAATTGCTCCATTACTTGGTATGAATATATCTGTTGCTTGTCCGAAAGGTTATGAAACTTCTGAAGATATTTTAAACACCGCACGTGAATATGCGACTGAAAATAATACTGAAATCATTGTTAGCGACGATATTGAGGTAGCTTTAGAAAATGTTGATGTTGTATATACTGATGTTTGGGTAAGTATGGGTGATGAAGCTGAAGCTGCTCAAAGAAAAATCGATTTTGCACCATTCCAAGTCAACACAGATTTAATGAGTCTGGCTAATGATGATGCAATATTCATGCATTGTTTACCGGCTATTAGAGGTCAGGAAGTAACTAGTGATGTCATCGATTCTGACTGTTCTGTTATTTATGATGAAGCTGAAAATAGGATGCACGCTCAAAAAGCTGTTTTATATTACTATTTAAAATAGGCTGGCTAGCGCAAATATTATAAAAATAACAATTAAACAACCGCAACAGCATTTCCAGTCATCATCAGATGAATTATTATTGCTATTTGTTGTTTGAGTATTGTTGGGTATATAAGTGTAATTGGAGTTATGGTTTATATTTTCTGATTCAATCACGGTTGTTTTCTTAGCTTCTTCTTTTAATTTAATTCCGCAGTTTTTACAATAGATAGCATTTTCCGGATTTTTTTCACCGCATTCTCTACAATACATTCAAACCCCACCTCATTATTATTTTTAAAAAAATTATTAAACCTACACCACCAATAAAACCTGTGGTGAATCTTAAATTATTTTTACTTTCTCTTGGACCAAAATATTGGCTCAAACCATCAATTGCCACAGGAATCATTAAAATCATTGAGATTATAAGCATTTCTAGATTATATTCGTGAGGATAGAAGTAATTCACAATCAAATACAGGGCTAAACCGGTATAAAATCCACTACATCTTGCACAAACTGGAAACTGATGGCCTTTGATAAAGAAACTCCTCTCGGGGATTCTATGGCAAAAATATTTACCAATATTCATATTAATCCTTTAAGTTAATTATATATATTTTTATATTCATATGTAACTGTATAATATAAAATATAAAAAGGTTTTTAATATGAGAGGTGGAGAAGCAATAATTGAATCCCTTAAAAATATGGGAGTTAAAACAATCTTTGGTTATCCTGGTGGACAAACCATACCCTTCTACGACATGTTATATGATGCAGACATTGATCATATACTAGTTAGACACGAACAAGCCGCAGCTCATGCAGCTGACGGCTATGCAAGAGCATCTGGTCGTGTGGGAGTGTGTTTGGCAACTTCCGGTCCTGGAGCAACCAATCTTGTAACTGGTATAGGAACAGCTTACATGGATTCTTCTCCAATTGTGGCAATTACCGGCCAAGTTCCAAGTCATTTAATTGGAAATGATGCATTCCAAGAAGCGGATATTATTGGAATTACAATGCCGATTGTTAAACATAGTTTTCAACCTAAAGACCCTGATTTAATACCTTCCATGATTAAATCTAGTTTTGAACTTGCTATTTCTGGAAGACCTGGTCCAATTTTAATTGATGTTCCAAAAGAAGTTCAAGAAGGAGAGCTAACTGAATTTAGTGACGATTTAATTACTACTCCTGGTTATAATCCGACATTGAAAGGAAATCTCAGGCAAATTAAAAAAGCTAGTAATTTAATTAAAGAAGCTAAAAAACCAATTATTTTAGCTGGTGCGGGAGTTATAATTTCAAATGCATGCTGTGAGTTACAAAAACTTGCAGAAACTATTAATGCACCTGTCATGACATCTTTATTAGGTAAAGGAGCTATTGATGAAACTACCGATTTGTCATTGGGTATGCTTGGTATGCATGGACGTAAAGTTTCAAATGACACAATCAACGAATCTGATTTGTTAATAGCTGTAGGTATTAGATTTTCAGATAGGACTACTGGAAGATTAGACAGTTTCGTTCCAGATACTAAAATTATTCATATTGATATTGATCCGGCTGAAATTGGTAAAAATGTAGATGTGGACTTGCCAATAGTTGGAGATGCAAAAAATATACTTAAATCACTTAATAAGACTTTAAATGGTTATAAATATTCAGATGAAGTAAAATCTTGGACTAATAATCTTATTAAGGCTAAAAAAGAATTACTTCCAAGAGTAAGTTATAATAATGTTCCATTAAAACCTCAAAGAGTTATAAAAGAGATTTCAGAAGTTTTAAATGCTGATGCAATCCTCACAACTGATGTAGGTCAAAACCAGATGTGGGCAGCACACTTTTATGATACACAAAAACCGCGTAAATTCATCTCATCCGGAGGACTTGGAACAATGGGATTTGGATTCCCAGCAGCTATTGGAGCAAAAGTAGCATGTCCAGAAGATGTTGTCGTATCTATTAATGGTGATGGTGGATTTTTGATGGTTTGCCAGGAACTTGCAACAGTTCATGATTATGACTTGCCGGTTATTGCTATTGTCTTGGAAAATAGAACATTAGGAATGGTATATCAATGGCAAAGTTTATTGTATAATGAAAGACACTCACAAACTAAATTTAAGGATTCACCAGACTTTGTAAAACTTGCAGAAAGTTTTGGAATAAATGCAGAAAGAATAACTAAACCTGGTGAAACTCGTGATGCCTTATCAAAAGCTATTAAAGATAATGAAGCAATAGTTCTTGATATTGTTATTGACCCAGAAGAAGCATTGCCTATGCTTCCACCAGGAGCAGGGATTAATGAAATGATTGGTGAGTATAAGCTTGAAAAGGATGTGATTTAAATGAATGGAAATTGTCACGTTATTTCAACATTAGTAGAAGACAGACCTGGTGTTTTACAGAAAGTAGCTGGTTTATTTAATAGAAGAGGTTTTAATATTGACAGTATCACAGTTGGCCAATCAGAAGTAGCAGGCCTATCTCGTATGATAATCACTGTTCATGCAGACCAAAAAGACCTAGAGCAAGTTACAAAACAATTAAATAAATTAGTTGACGTTATCAAGATTAAAGATATTACTGAAACTGCTGTTCAAAGGGAATTATGCCTTATTAAAGTGAATGTTCCTGATCAAAAAGCAAGAGCAGAAATAATGCAATATACAAATATTTTCAGAGCAAAAATTATTGATGTTACTGATCAAACATTATTAATTGAATTAACTGGAGATAGGAAAAAAATTAATGCATTTATATCTTTAGTAGAAAGTTACGGGATTAAAAAAATTGCCCGTACCGGCCTTACAGCAATTGCAAGGGGAGTATAGTTATGACCATTTTGGAAGATGTATTAAAAGACAATAAAGAATTTGTTGAAAATTTTGAAGGCACAGAGATGTCACACCATGCGCAAAAAAAATTAGCAATCCTTACTTGTATGGATTGTCGGTTAATAGACTTTTTTGAACCAGCACTTGGTCTTAAAAGAGGCGATGCAAAAATAGTTAGAAATGCAGGAAACTCAATTGTAGGCGAGGATGCAATTAGATCAATCGGAGCAGCTTTATATAATTTAGGTGCTGAAGAGGTAATGGTTGTAGGTCACACTGAATGCGGTATGGCTGGTGCAGATGCTGAAGCCCTTAAAGCTAAAATGCTTGAAAGAGGTATTGCAGAGGGAGATATTGCAAAATATAATCTTGAAGAGTGGATTGGCGGATTTGAATCTGAAGAAGAAAACGTCAAAAATGTTGTTGATAAAATTAAAAACCATCCATTGATTCCTGATGTACCTGTTCATGGTTTAATTATAGATATTGTAACAGGCGAATTGAAAGTTTTAGTAGATGGTTATTAACCCATCTCTTTTTTTATTTATGAGTGTCTGCCAAAACTCAAAAATTAATTTTGAAAGAATACTGGGACGGATATGACTTCTCAATTAAATAACATTAACGCCCACCATCAGCTATTCGAAACCATTGCATATATGTCCCAGTTCAAAATCGGATTTGATATTCGAAATGGTTTCCGTTAATGTTAAAGTCATTCAAGTAAATTGAATGAAAAAAGCAGCTATTTCTTTTATCAACAATATCTGTTGGAAACATAAAGTAACAACTAATACAATAAATTACAACCATCTGTTTATCAAATATTGTCTTAAATTTAATTTTTATATATAATCTGAAATTAAAAAGTCTATCATGTTCCTGTGTTTTAATCCATTTCCGGAGAAATCTAGTTTGTCCATGCTTAAAACATATTTGTCAAAGTTATCGTTTATTTTTGCAAGTTCTGAAAATTCCCGTTCTATTGTTTTATCATTTTCTAATTGGTATGTTACTTGGATATAAATTTTTTCTTTGTCTTTGGTGCAGACGAAGTCTATTTCCTTTTTGTTTATCATTCCAATTTTAACATCATATCCTCTTCTGAGTAGTTCTATGTAGACTATATTTTCAAGGATTGAACCCATGTTTTTTATTTCTCCATATTTTGCTTGATAGAATCCATGATCAACTAGGAAGTATTTTTCGTTGTGTTGCAGTACCTTTTTTCCTTTTATGTCTTCTCTTGGTGCCTGATGTATGAAACATGCATTTTTTGAGTATAGGATGTAATCTAGTATTGTGTCTTTTGATATTTTTCTTCTCTCGTGTTTCATGTATTTGGCGATGTTGCCTGCTGAGAAGTTTTTTCCAAGATTCATTATTACATAGTCAAGTATTCTGTTGAGTATGTCTGTGTTTCTGATGTTGTGTCTTGTGACAATGTCTTTTAGGAGTATTGTATTGTATATGTCCCCCAGATAGGAATATTTGTCTTGTTGTGCTACTTGTTGTATTGGAGGCATTCCTCCATATTCCACATATTCTTTAAATAGTTCCTCCAAGTCTTTTGTGTCTGTTTTTTCTATTTCTTTTTTGTATTGTATGAATTCAGCGAATGAAAATGGGTAGATGTTTATTTTGTAGTATCGCCCAGAGATTAGTGTCGCCATTTCACCGGAGAGCAGTTCTGAGTTGGATCCTGTTATATATATGTCGCAGTCCAGGTCTACTCTGCATGCGTTTATGCTTTTTTCCCAGTTTTCTACATTTTGTATTTCATCAAATAGCAGGTAAATTTTGCCTTTTGTGTTTTCAGTCAGGTTTATTATGCATTCATCGAGCTGTTTGAAGTTTTCTATTTTGTTGTATTTCATGGATTCAAATGAAATAAGAAACATGTTTTCTTCATTTACTCCTCTGTTTTTTAGTTCTTCCTGAATGCTTTTTAATAGATATGTCTTACCGCTTCTTCTAACACCTGTAATAATTTTAATAGGTTCCTTACCTATTAATCTTTCAATTTGGTTTAAGTACAATTCCCTTTTAATCATTTTTTCACCGAACAATACTTATTGCATTAAATTTTGTATTTTAAAATATATAAATTTTGTCGAATATAATTGATAATATTAATAATTTTAATATAATCATCTAGTACAATCTACAATACATATGATTTTAATGTAATTGTCGAATACAATCGACAATATACTGACTTATAATCAAATAATAGATTATGCTCCAATATTTAAGTGGTTTTGCTTATAAATGAAAATAATTTTACAAACTCATACAATTATTGCTTCAAATATGAAAATAATACCTATATTAAATAAATTTAATTAAATAAGATAAAATAACAAGTTATTCTTCAGAATGTTAACAAATTTAATACAAAAGCAGAAACAATTAGTCCATAAAATAACAAAGTTTAGCAAAAAAATAAAATTATGAAAAAACAGTTTAGTTTGTTGCAGATATTGGATTTTGGAGTGTGTCTTTTTTGCCAATAATTGTTCCTATATAAAAAATACAACATGTCAATTCGACCTCTGCTCTTTGTTCTTGATTCAATCCAATTTAAACCACCTAAATTTTATTTTAAGGGTTGATCCAGTAATTCTTTTAATTTGAATGCAGCGGATTTGTTTAGTATTATTTGGGTGTCTGATTCGTTTATTATTTCAATGTTTTCGCCGTCTGAAGTTAAGCGTTTGTTAAATAGGATTAATCTCACTTCCTCATCATCTGCACCTACACCTACTGATGATGCATAAATTATTTCTGAATCAGGATCAATTATCATGTTTTTATTGATTGGAATTTTTTCATTTCTCATGTTAAAAACCTCATAATTTATACTATCAATACATAATTTTCATTTACATCTTCAATGTAAACATCATAACTTTCTTTTATTCGAATTTCTTTTTCTAGTTGGATTAAATCTACATCAGGACTGTTTTCATCAAAAATTTCATCCAATTCTTCATCACTTAAATCATCATAAGGTTCATCAGCATAATTCATTGCTTCTTCAATTGCTGTCTTGTTTAATTCATCTAAAAGCATATTTAAGTTCACTACAATTGGAGATTGTAAATTTAAACGATATTTTGAGTTAGTGCTAATAACTAATTGTTTATCTATTAAATCATCAATGAATTTGTTTAATGTAATCCTAGAGATTTTAGCTCCAACTGCAATTTGTAATTTGGATAATTCGGCAAATGGATTCATCAATAAATAATCGATTACTTTTATTTGAGGATAATCACCTAAGATTTCATCTAACATAATAAACACCTCTGTATACTAAATATACAATCAGTCATTTAAATAATTTGCTATTGTATATACTCTATCCAACAATTTGTCCAAATATTACCAAGTTGAAAGTTTGTCTGATGACCATTATCAAATCCAAACAATATACCAAAAATTTAATCAACAGTTTCAATAATAGAATTACATGAAAAACATTTTATAACGCCAAATGTAAACTATAGTGTTTTACTAAATATTCATACCTAAATATTCATTGACCCAGTTGTGTAGAATGAGGTTAAATCGACTATTTTGTAGAATTCTCCTTTAAATATTTTCTATTAACTCATTTAAGTTTTCATATATCATTTTTATTTGCCTTTTAAGTTGTCCTAGGGAGCATTTGGTAGTATTATTTGCAATGTACATTTTTGTACATGGAATAAAAGCAAATTAAAAGAAAAAATTAAAAGTAAAAGTGAATCAAAGCGAATTTATTTATTCATTAAAATCTCTCTTAAAGTATCTATATCCGCATCAACTTGTGTAGGTTGAGTGCATGCTTCAATAGCAGTGTTAGGATCTTTAAGTAAGTGTCCAGTAACCACACAAGTGATTGTTTCACCTTTATCAACTACACCTTCATCAACAAGTTTTTTAAGACCTGCAATAGATGCTGCTGAAGCTGGTTCAACACCAATACCCTCAGTTCTTGCAAGTAATCTTTGTGCATCAAGGATCTCCCCATCAGTTACTGTTTCAGAATATCCGTTTGAATCATAAATAGCATTCAAAGCTTTAATATCACTAACTGGTGCTCCAATACGAATGGCGGTTGCAATAGTTTCCGGATTTTCCACCGGCACAACACATTTATCTCCTTTTTTAAATGCATTTGTAACAGGGCATGCTCCTTCCGCTTGAATACCGGTCATCATTGGCAAGTCTTTAATAAATCCAGCATCATGAAATTCCTTAACCCCTTTCCAGATAGCTGAAATATTTCCCGCATTACCTACTGGCAAAATAATTCTATCAGGAGCTTTCCAACCCAAATCGCGGACAATTTCATATCCTATTGTTTTTTGTCCTTCTAATCTGTATGGATTTATTGAATTTAATAGGTAAAGATGTTTTTCCAATGCAAGAGCTGTCATGGCTTCAAGTGCTTCGTCAAAGTTTCCATTGATTGACATGACCTCAGCACCATGGAACATCGCTTGTGCTAATTTCCCAAGTGCAACTTTTCCAGAAGGTAAAAATACAATGCAGCGTAAACCTGCACGAGCGGCATAAGCTGAAAGTGATGCTGAAGTGTTACCGGTTGAAGCACAACCTACAGTACTTACTCCAAGTTCCATTGCTTTTGTCATGCCCACAGTCATTCCCCTGTCTTTAAAACTTCCTGTTGGATTGGATCCTTCCACTTTAACATACAAGTTTACTCCAAGTTCTTCACCTAACTTATCACATTTACAAAATGGAGTTCCTCCCTCATCAAGTGAAACAATTTTTGATTCATCAACAGGAATGCACTCTTTAAATTTCCACAAATTATCTTTTCTACCGTCAAAAGTGTCTTTTGAAACATTGATTTCATTAACGAGTTCGAGTACAGATCCACACTTTTCACAAGTGTAGATTACTTCATCATCGCCATATTCTTCTCCACATGAAACACATCTTATCATAAAATCACATGTATATTTTTGAATTATCTCTATATAAAATTTAACTTAAAATTGAAAGTAAATAATCTGCAATAGGTATTGTTAAGTAAGCTTCAACAAATCCTGCAACTGCCATTAAAATGGAAGCAACCATTAATAGTATTATAGCCTGTTCTAATTTAATAGAGCTTTCATTGAATGATATGGCTAACTTATCTTTAACAGAGTTATTTTCTTGAATCGATAATGTTTTTAAAAACTTGAATAAGAAATTAAATGCAACAAAACCTGATGCGCAAGCTATGACAATTGAAGAAAGCTCAAAAATTCCATGAGGAATTAAATAAAGTAGCGATTTAACTAAATTGCCATAATCCGCTACAAAATATCCTACAAAAAGCCCATTAAAAGCTAGAATTATAGCTGAAAAACATAAAATGAATCCTGTTAGAAACATCAAAAACACGATTCTAATGTTATTTAAAAAAATGCTATTGAATGTTACTTTAATAGTGCCATTGCTAACTCCTTCTTCCAATTGCTCAACAACAGGACTTAAATAGCCATGCAAATAAGGTTCTAAAAAATAACCCAATACTAAAGAAGCAAAAAGAATAACTGTTGCCACTATAATGGCTAATCTATTTTCGCTGAAAGCTAATTTAATTTGTTCTATCATTATATCAGTATTTTAGCAATTTCTGCTGCTTCAACTTGTTTTTCGTGTAAATCATCCATGAATTCTTCCATGAACTCTGCAGTTCTCATTTTACATTCCCCACAGCGTAGAGTTCCATTTAAACAATCATGTCTGATTTTTTCAAGTTCGCTATCATCTTCAATAAAGTGGTATAACAACATTTCATATATTACGCATTTATCCACTTCCCCGCCTAATTCTTCTTGTTCTTTTAAAGTTTCTCTCCCTCCAGTTTTAGCAGACTTAACTTTCTTAATTGCGGATTTTGTATCATCATTTAAATAAATTGCAGTGGATGGCTTTGAACTACTCATTTTATCTCCAGTCAAACCTGTTAGGAATCTATGATATGTGGAAGCCGGTGGAATAAATCCTTCACTTTCATGAAGTCTATGGGCAATGTCCCTTGTTAATCTAATATGAGGGTCTTGATCTATTCCAACAGGAACTACAACCTTTTTCGGACCTCCAAATTCTTCGCTTTGGGGAAGTAAAATATCTGCAACCTGAAATAAAGGTGACTGCAGATGAGCAATATTTGTAGAATGTTCAAATCCGTAAATTGATTTGAGTTGACTGAAATTAGTTTTACTTGAAGATTTAAATGCTAAATTGTGCAATAAACTATTTTGAGATTGCAAGTAAACATTAACATTGTCCCTTTCAAGGTCTAGGCCTAATGCAATCCAATTTGTTAAGTATTCCTTCAATGCAATTTCACGGCCTTTTTCAAAGCTCATGTTACGGGCTGCATAAGCTTCAAGGTCCGCTATTGGAAGAGACAACATTGCACCTTGGGATTGATACCATTTAAGTTGATCCACAACCATTTTATGACCTATATGCATTTGGCCACTTGGCATCATACCTGATACCACTGCAAAATCTTTATTCTGATTGATTAACTTAACAATTTCATCAAATTCCCTATGTCCAAAAATTACTCCCCTTTTCATCAATTTTTGAGGGTTTTCGATATCTCCAATAATATCTGAAATCTTATCGATACCGAATTTATTAACTAACTTATCATAATCTAGGCTAAATGATGCCCATGGATTAATTAAATCTGCCATTTCATCACCACTAATAATATCAAATTAAATTTATGATTAAAATTATTGCAATAAATATAAAAGTATGTTAAAATATAAAGGATTTCTTTAATTAAACTTATGGTCTTGTCCATTCCACATTATAGTATGTTATGTCAAAATCCTCATCAACAATAGCCAATAGAAGTTTCTTATTCACCCCATGAGAAACCCTCACATAACTTGCAAAATCAAGTGCATTAATATCATAATTTTCAAAAATAATTTTAACCAAATAATCAGAATGCCCCTGACCTGGACCTCCTCCACGATCATATAATCTAAATTCTGAACCATATTTGAAACCGGTTTTAATAACAAAACCGCGATCTTTTAAATCACGATAAACAACGTATTTGCCATAAAGTTCCTTATGCTTTATTAAATCAATTAAATAACCTATGCTGCATAGGCTGCCATCTTCATAAATATTTAATCGACCTTTTTCTTGTAAATAGCAGGCTTCAATTAAAGATAATTGTAAAAACTCAGACTCGATTTTACCAAATTTACTTTTTTCATGTAAAGCTATTGGTCTTTTACTTCCAGACTCAATTTTAATTGAAACAATACCATTAGACAAATTTCCACGCATTAAAACACCGTAAAAAGAAATAAATTATATTTAATGCTTATAAGTTTGAAAGAAATATTATATAAAATTTTTGTAAAAAAAAGAGTTGTAAAAAGTTAAACTCTAATAAAAATATTATTAGCCATTTCTACAATAATGTTTAACTCTTCATCATCAATACTGACCAAATAATAGTTACCCATACGATTCTCATTATATTCATATTTAAGATGTTGACCTATCCTAATACCTTCTGAAGTTATTTTATCTAAAAGTTCATTATTCCCACGAATAAATGAAATAGTACCTTCAGCATTAGCAGTTAATTCAGAAATAGATAATAAATTGAATTTCCTATTAATAACTTGGTCAAAATCTTTTTGTGAGAAACATTCTTGACAACTACCAAATTCAAAATCACAAGCAGGAATAACATTATCATCAGGACATAAATCTGGATGATGTAACATTGTACAAATTGCTCTTTCAGCTTCATCAGATAAAGCATGTTCCATTTGACAAGCTTGATCATGGACATTTTCTTCTTTAACTTTTAAGATATCCAATAAGAACTTTTCTAAGATTCTATGTTTTCTTGTAACTTTTTGAGCAATCTTCATTCCTTCAGTTGTTAAAGTAGCTCCTTTATAGGGAGTATATGAAATATAACCAAGGTCTTCTAATTTTTTAAGCATTTGAGTAACACTTCCAGGTGCAATATTCAAATCTTTTGATAATTGTGTTGTAGAAACTTGTTCCCCATTATTTCCATTACAATATAAAACTTCCAAGTATTCTTCAATATTTTCGCTTATTTTGCCATCAGCCATGAAAGTCACCTTAATTAATAACTGATTAAATGTTTATTAGTTACAATATAAAAAAGTTTTGGAAAACCTAAAGGATGATTACAAAATTAAATTTTGTAGAACACACTAAATAAAAAAAGAAACTGAAAAAATAAAAAAAGGAAAAATCTAATTAGAATGACAAGCTTGAGTAAGTGCCCTTAAGGGTAAATGAACTTGTTTTCCAATTATATATGTTTCCTAATGAATTTTTTAAACTGGTTGCATCAGCAACCACCCATTTATCCCCAATTAATACCTGAGTCCACACGTGGCCATAAGTATTTCCACTATTGAATTTACATGTTCCGTGAACATATCTTGCTGCAAGACCTGCAGATCTAAACATCGCCACTAATAAATGGGATTGATCCACACAATTCCCTTTTCCACCAGACAAAGTACCATCTGCACCATATTTAGTATTATAATAAAAGCTATACATTATGTGGCATTTTACATAATTAAATATTGCTTCAGCTTTTTTAAGATCATCAGTTAAACCATTAGTTATTGAAGAAACTTTATTTTTAATTTTATTGGTTATTTGGCAATTTTTAGTAGATTTTAAATAATTACTTAAATCTGAGAGATAATTTTTCTCATTTAAACCAGTTCCAGTGATTGAAATTGAACCTGAATTAGAGCTAGAGCTTGAACCGCTAGTTGAAATAGTCACATACTTTGGCAATCTAGAACTAATACTATAAAATGATAATATACGTGAGAATGCATCTACAAGTTCATCGTATATAATATTTTTTGAATTGCAATTAGCGAAATTCGGAGCTTTTTTATGAGTATTAATATAACTTGCAACATTTTTAGCTAAATCAATAAAACCAGACCGACCTAAATCAATACTTAAACTATCACCAGTTGGAGAACTAGGAGCAGAAACTCCAGAAATATAAGTAATATCTGAAGTATTTGAATTGCCAATTTGATAAATTGCTCGGCTCATTAAATACATGAATTCTGCTAAAGTAAATGTAATTCCTCCTGCTGTAACAGTTGATGGAAGAACTTTGTTATTTGTATAATATGTTTTTAAGTTAGAAGCCCCTTTAATAATATTTTTAATTGATATAGTTTTAGAAGGAGTATCTAATTTTACAACTACAATAAACATTACATAACTAGGCAGTCTTAAGCTAACTTTATAAAATGCTGTAATTCTTGCAAAAGCATCAATTAAAGACTGGTATTTAATATAACCTAATGAAGAATTGGCATAATTAGGAGCCACACCCTTACTTTCAATAAAGGAACTAACTCTAGTTGCTAAATCTAAATATTCGGACATGTATAAATTACCGGATTTTACGGTACTGGTTGGATTTGAAGCAACATCCGAGGTTACTGCTAAAATCTCTGAGGATTTGCCTGCATTAATATATAAAATAGCTTTAGTCATCAAATATAAAAATTGAGCAGTAGAGTAAGTTACTCCACCAACACGGACAGAAGCCGGAATGGATCCGCTAGATTTTATAGAACTATTTAAGTTATATGCTGCAGCAACAATATCTGAAATAGATACTGAACCAGTAATGGACGGAGATCCAGATTGATCAGATAATGAGTTGAAATCAACAAAGTTAGTTACGCCCCATCTAAATATAACAGCACCAGACGCAGCACCATCAAGTGCAGCCTGTGTGTCTGCTGCAATTTCCGATGGAGATAATTTCACAACATTATCATCAGATTTATAACCTTGTAAACCTGCCCATACTTGAGCACCTTCAGAATTATCTACAAACCATTTTGCAATAGTTTTAATCCAGGATGAAGTTTTTCCATAATTTCCTTTATAAATCATTGGAATTACAACATCCATATACCTACTAATTACAGAATAATCTTGACCATAATAATATGCATTACTTGTAGTTTCAGGCATTAAAGCACATGAAACAATAATATTTGGGTCAGTATCATGAATTGCTTCAGTGATTTGTTGTGCAAATTCACTAATGGCTGCAGTACCGCCTGAAGTCTTATATGCATTTCCAGGATATCTTATGTAATCTAAATGAATACCGGAAATTCCCTTAATAGATGCATATTTTTGTGCTTCAATGATTTTTTGCTCAAAGTAGTCCGAATTGACATTACCATTAACTACAGGATTTACCCATGAACCATTAGCATAAAATGCCTGCATCCAAATATGAACTCTCATTCCTAACTTATTTGCACTAGCAATCCATGATTCAACTTCCCCTTGAGTTTTTATTGTTAATGCATAGAAATTTAAGAATAAGTCAGTGGTTCCTTTAGAAGCTAAAGTTCCTAAACTGACACTACCCATATCTCCACCGTAAACCCAGTATCCATATCCGGTTGTATTCTTTTTGAGAACTTCGATATTTGTGGAACTGAAAGATGGGGCATTATCATTATCCCCAATAGCTTCATATTTAAATGAAACTGTGTAATTTCCTGTAGGGACATTCGCATTAAATAATGCATAGCCGCTTGAAGAAGTAGTGGCAGAATATGTTTTTGAATTTACTGTCAATTTAACTGTCTTGCCAGATAAAACCTTGCCGTTTGAATCTTTTAATAAAACTTTATAAGTTTGTACACCTTGATAGTAAGAAGATCCGCTTTTCCAAGTTAAAGAAGTATTTGATCTTTCCTTAACTGTAATGGCTGTGGACATTGTTTTTGAGTTAACTTTAGATTCGCCGTTATATGTGTATGAAATTGTATAATTGCCAACATCCAGACCAATAGGAAGGGATACAACACCATTACCATCAGTAGTTTTGGTATAGTTCTTACCATCCACCTTAAGAGTAACAGTTCTTTGTGCCAAAGGAACATTACCTGAGGTTAAAGCAACTTGGAATTTAGTATTTGCACCATGACCAAAGGTTTTTGTACTTTTAACCGTGAAAGTTGGATTTTTACTAGCCAGTATCTCAACCTTACTGCCTGCACTGCATTTCTTATAAAAACTGTTACCTGCAAATGAATAGGTTATTTTATAAATACCTGCTCCAAGTGAAGGCAATTTAATTTTGGCAACACCATTTGCATTAGTTTTTGCACTGTATTTCTTACCGTTTATTTCAAATTTGATAATTTTACCTTTCCCCAGAGCATAACCAAATTTATTAATTAAGTTTACTTTAACTGTTTTTGAATCGCTTTTAAGGAAAGTGTAGGTTTTTGTTGATAAAGAAGTGGTTGTAGTCCTTACAACTTTAACCTTGTTTTTAATTTTCAAGCCATCCTGAGTATTATGAGACATTATTTCATAAGTACCTTTTTTAAGATTAATTAAAGATAAGCTAGCCACTCCCTGACCGTTTGTTTTTACTTTGTATGTTTTTCCATTAATCTTAAACTTGATGTATTTATTGGCTAGTGCTTTCCCATCACTTTTATAGAATTTTGCTGTGAATTTTTTGCCATCAGTGTAAACTTTGGAAATATCACTTGCTGAAATTGTAGACACTACTTTAAAAGTTGTAGATAAGCTATAACCAGTTGTTGGATTTAAAGCAACGACTTTATAAGATCCCGGTTTAAGATTTATTGCAAGATAAGCCACTCCATTTGCATTAGTTTGTTTAGTATATGTTACACCATTTACAGTAATTTTAACATTTGTATTATTTAACACATTACCGTGTGCATCTAAGAATGTTGCAGTATATTGAGCGCTTCCTTTATAATACTTAGACATATCTTTTGCAGTGATTGTCTTAGATACATCAATTGTTGAAGAAACGTTACTATCACTTTCATTTGATGAAATAACAGCAACCCCATCATCACTACTTGGAATATTATCATTAGTCGAGTTAGTTGATAAATTATTTGAATCTTCAGATTCTAAAACTTCTTCACTTGATAGAGAAACTTTAGATGAATCATTATCAACATTTGAATTACTTGATACAGAAATTTCTGATGAACCAGCAGTATTCTCCAACGGGACTGATACATCTGATGTGTCATCTACTAAGCTAGTAGCATATGAATCTGTAACATTTACGTCACTTGCAGAAATTGCGCCAACTGTTAGGACAGCAAAAAGCAATGCTAACAAAGTGAGCAATATTTGTTTGTTCAAAATATTTTACCTCCATAACAATTTTTTTAAACAACCGTGAGAATAATCTCACTTAACCATTATGTATTAAAAATATCTTATATAAACCTTTTTATTTACCGAATAAGTTGAAATAAGTTTAATTTCTAAAAATAAGACTGAAAATTTATGAAAAATGAATATTAATCGCAATTATTGGTAAATTATGCTATAAAACGATTAAACAATATGAAATTATTTTTAAACTAACTTCAATATATAGATATTAGAACAATAATGTTAATGCTTATTAGACAAAATAACCTATAATTTAAAGGGACAATATTAAAAAACATGAAAATGGATTAAGTTAAATAAAAAAACGATGCAAGTAATGGAATAAATGATAAAATAAGCAAGTATAAACAAAATGATTGGAAAAATTATCTTTCCTTAAAGACATGATGAAAATTGATGTATTTTGGAAAATAATGATGTATACAACTTATTAAAAAATTATATAAAAAAGAAAAAAATGTAAAATTGAAAATTTTACATCATAGGAGGCATTCCGCCCATACCACCAGCAGGAGGCATTGGAGGCATGCCACTAGCGTCATTACCTGACTCATCAGGTCCAGTAGAGTTAAGTGCATTTCTTGCTGCAATCATATCATCAATACGCAAAATCATTTCAGCGGCTTCACCAGCAGATTGTAAAGCTTGGATTTTAACTCTTAAAGGTTCAATAACTCCAGACTCTTTCATATCCTCAATTTTACCTGTGAATACATTAATTCCGATAAATGAGGAATCTTCATGAGCTGCTTTTAAATCTGCAATTAGATTAATAGTATCCAAACCTGCATTTTCAATTAAGGTTTTTGGAATAATTTCTAAAGCTTCGGCATATTTTAAAATAGCTAATTGCTCTCTTCCACTTATAGATTCAGCATATTCTCTTAATTGTTTTACTAAATCAATTTCGCAAGCTCCTCCACCAATGAGAACTTTACCTTCTTCAATAGTGGCTGCAACTACACCTAATGCATCATCAATCGCTCTTGCGATTTGTTCTGTAACATAGCGAGTGCTGCCTCTCAATATAATTGAGGAAGCTTTTGGATTTTCACATTCTTCGATTAAAGTTAACTCATGGTCAAATATTTTATCAAGATACACATGACCTGCAAAACCTAATTTATCTTCAGACAAATCTTCAATATCAGTTACGAGTTTAGCACCGGTAGCTTTTGCGATTCTTTCCATGTCTGATTTTTTAACTCTTTTGAAAGCCATGATTCCTGCTTTTTTAAGGTAGTGTTCCGCCAAATCATCAATACCCTTCTGACAGAACAATACATTAGCGCCAGAGTCCACAATTTTGTCAACTAAATCCTTAATCATTTCTTCTTCGTTTTTAAGGAATGCTTCAAATTGATCAGGACCGGTTATATCGATTTTGGTATCTGTATTAATGTCTTTTAATTCAATAGGGTATTTCATGATAGCAATTTTTGCATTTTCAATGTCATTAGGCATGTTTTTAGATAAAGGAGCCTTATCAATAATGATTCCTTCTGCTAAAAATGAATCTTCTACAGAATCGCCTGAAACTCTTTGAATATTAATATTGTCAATGTCAGACTTTCCATCTTCCTTGATTCTTAATGCCGCTTTAACAACAAGATCCGCTAAGTGTTCTTTAGCATAATCTGAACCTTTACCACTCATTGCAGTAACTGCTACCTTTTTAAGAGTTTCTTCATCATCAGCATCAATTGCAATATTATTTAAGATTTCCACCGCTTTAGCGGTTGCATTTCTATAACCTTTAACAACGATAGAAGTTGCAATTCCATCATCTAATAATTCTTCAGCCTTTGATAATAATTCACCTGCAATAACAACAACAGAAGTAGTTCCATCTCCAACAATTTCTTCTTGTTTTTTAGCGGTTTCCACAAGCATTCTAGCTGCAGGTTGATTAATTTCCATTTCTCTCATAATGGTTGCACCATCATTAGTGACAGTGACATCACCTAATGAAGTTGTTAACATTTTATCCATACCTTTAGGACCAAGAGTGGTTCTTACAATGCCGGCTAATACTTTAGCAGCTGTGATATTCATTCTTAAAGCATCTCTTTTTGAATATCTTTCTGTTCCTTCAGGAAGGATGAATATTGGTTGATTTGCCATTTAATTATCACCTAAAATTTTTTTGAATAAAATATAAAACTAAGTTTTTATACAATATAAAGTAGGTTAGAGGTAATATAAAAAGATTACTCATTAAAGTAACATTAGGTGTGTAATATGTATGAAGAAATCATGAATGAAATTAAATCTAATTTAGGTTCAAATGAAGAATTGAATAAAAAGTACTTATCCAGTCAAATTGAAGTATACAAAGACCATCCATACAATAAAGAGATAATTAAAGAAATCTCTCGGTTGATGTGGGATTGCTTAAGCGAATCGCAAAAACAGGAATTTGCGGATATTTCAAACAAGGAAAATCCAATTATGGATATTTTAAATGATATCTATTATGATATTGAAGAGGAAAACTATGAAACCCCATTGAAAAAACTTGAGAAATTTATGGAAAGTTTTCCAAGCATCTTTGAAGACGATAAAGTAAATGAATATCACTTTTTCACAAATCCCCTAGAAGAGATGATATTTAGAAAATATATTGGTTTAAAAAAGGAATTAAGATATATTCCAGATAACCAACCTTTACTTGACCTATATTATGTTTATGGATTTTTACTCCTTGAATCCCAGCAATACGATAAGGCAGAAGAGTATTTAAAAAAGGCAATTAAAATAAACCCCGTTTCATCAAGAATTATTCTGGAGTTAACTGAAATATACAAAGTACACACCTACACATTTAACGAATACTTTATTCGCACATGTGATGCTCTACAATATGCTTATTATCCCCAAGACATTGCAAGATGTTATAGAAACCTTGGATATTATTATATAGAAGAAAATCAAATGGAAACTGCACTTGCACTATTAATATACAGTATGGAATACGAAGCAAATCCGCTTGCATATACCGAAATCAATTATATTCAATCCAATGACTTTGAATTAACTTTAAATGAATGCATTGAAATTATTGAAAGTAAAAATATTCAGGTTGGGGTAAATCCATTTGTTTTGGAATGTTTTGATGAATTGATTAGTGAATATGGCGAAAATAAATTATATAATCAATTATTATATTTTTTAGAGCTTAAATTTGATATTACAAAGGATGAAAAAATTATTGAAAAAATAAATGACATCAAAAGAAGTATTAAATAATATATATTATATATAATTATAACAGGTGATTTAACATGTGCTCAACCGGAGGCCCAATGGCCGATATTGATTTGAAAAAATTAAAAACAAAAAAATACCATTGCAAAAGTTGTGGAAATTCTTTTAAAGGACTTGGAAAAAAGGTTGTTTGCCCATCCTGTCAAAGCGATAATGTTGAACTTGCAGAGTAAATTTATTTACTCTTTTTTATTTTTTAGTGATTATATGGATATTCATCTTAAAAATGACGAAGTGCTATTTCTTGAAGGGAAAACTGGAATAGTAGGTGTTGTTAAAGTAGCTTATGAAAACAAAATGTTATTTATAGCAACTCAAGATAATGAAGAAATAGTCCAATTTTTAGAAGCGGATGACATAATTGCCGTATCAAACTTTAAAAAAGATAAAAGAGCTGTTAAATCACAAGCTTACCTGAGCCGTGAAGAATCATCTCCACTAATAATCTTAAACAAAGACCATCCATCCACTAAACGTTTGGAAACTGTCATATCCATTGGAGATAGAGTTAATCTGAATTGCAATATTACTCCCGGAACCCATCCTGAACAGAATGTTTTATGTTCTTGCGACAGTCTATCTGGACTTGAAATAATTAAAACGCCAACAGGGGTTAAATTAAACAGAGAAATTGAAACTTATACCATTGAAAAATTCTAGGTTGAAAAATGTTATTTATGGATTCATTCTATATGTTTTTAGGACAGTTAGTAGTTTTTCTAGTTATTCTAATTATAATCTTATTTATTGTTGTGGTTATTTTAGGATATTTAATAGCTCGTAAAAATCAAATTAAATTCCCTAAATTCTTATTATATATTGTAGATCTATTATATTCACCATTTAAAACAATAGCACGATTTTTAAAATTAGATGATTATTTAATTGATGATATAGCTATTAAAGTTAGAGATAATCTCAATAAAGAAAAATATAGGCAGATTCCAGCAGAAAAAACATTAATATTCCTTCCCCATTGTCTAAGACATAAAGACTGTCCTGCAACTCTTCAAAAAGAAGGCCTAAATTGCAGCGAATGTGGCTTATGTTCAATCGGCGTTATTAAAAAGAAATCTGAACCATTAGGATATAAATTATATATTGTTCCAGGATCAAGTTTTGTTAAAAAAATAGTTATGGAAAACAAATTCCAAGCTGTTCTTGGTGTAGCTTGTCATGAAGATTTAAACCAAATGATGATGTTGCTCTCTGATTTTTACCCTCAAGGAGTATTGCTTGAAAGAACAGGGTGTTTTGAAACAAAAGTTAACATTAAAAAAGTATTTGAAAAAATAGATTCCAAATACTAATCATAATAATCCATGAATTCACCGGATTCCGGAGTTTCACTAAACTCCTTTATGAATTCATTTAAATCTTTAATGAATTCCTCTTTTCTTTTATCTGCATCTTTTATTTGAGAATAATCTTTTTTTACAGACAACATCATTACCATATCATCAGTTTCAAGTGTTATTTCCGGATATAAACTATCTGAAAAATCATCCATATTATCCCCTTCCAAGTTCTTGATGAGCTCTTGCAAGGTGTCCTGCTGCCAGGGCTCCAACAAGTGATAATTCTCCTGCTAAAACTGTTGATGCAACAATTTCTGCAAATTCACGAGCTTTGCCAGATCCCGCTACACCAAGAATTTCTAATCCTTCATGAGCAACTTCCAATCCTGTCCCCCCACCAACTGTAGCTACAGGCAAATCAGGCAGGTTTACTGAGAAATATAAATCACCATTACGGCTTTCGGCTGTTGTAATACCAAGAGAACCTTCAACAACATGCGCTGCATCCTGACCTGTTGCTAAAAATATAGCTGCAACCATATTTGCATAATGAGCATTGAATGCCATTGATCCGCCGGCGGCTGAACCGATTAAATTTTTAGCAGTATTTACTTCCGCTATTGCTTCAGCTGTGGTTTTAAGCTTTTTAGCTACAATATCTTTCGGTATTAAAATATCTGCTATAACGCTTTTTCCTCTTCCTTCAACAATGTTTATAGCAGCCGGTTTTTTATCAACACATACATTTCCACTTAATGCAATGTGAGTTGCAGTAGTTTCATCTGCTAATTTGGCTAATATTTTTTCAGAAGCTATTGTTACCATATTCATCCCCATACTGTCCCCAGTTGAGAAAACAAATCTTGGATAGACATAGCTTCCAACAATCAAGATAGGATCGATTTTAATTAATTTGCCATGGGAAGTTGTACTTTCTGCAATTTCCTTTAATTCATCGAAATTATCAACAAACCACTGTTTAATTTTTAAAGCATCCCCTACACCCTCACATTTAATAGCCGGTGCACGGGTCATTATATCAGACACCACCCTCACATTAACTCCACCTGATAAGGTAATTGTTGATGCTCCCCTATTAATTGAAGCCACCAATGCACCTTCAGAGGTTGCAAGAGGAACAAATACTTCTCTTTGACAGTATTGGCCATTTATTTTTAATGGTCCTGCAATACCCATAGGAAGTTGCAATACTCCAATTGAATTTTCAATGTTGCGAGCAGATGCTCTTTCCATATCCAGGGTATAATTTGAGATATTGGACAGATCCAGACCATATTTTTGCTCTAAAAATTCCCTTCTAATATCGGTTGCCTCACGAGCGCTTACTTCCTTATCAACTTGATAAAGTTTCATTTCACCATTTAATAATTTATCAATAATTTCTTGGAAAGACATTACATAACCTTTTTAAGCAGTTCTACAATTTCAGATGGTTTTATAGCTACTTCCACATTAGCATCATTCAAAGCTTTGGTTTTACTTGCAACAGTACCGGAATTTCCTTGGATAATTGCTCCAGCATGCCCCATTCTTTTTCCCGGAGGGGCTGTTCTTCCTGCAATATATGATACAACTGGTTTTGTCATTTCATCAGCGATATATTTAGCAGCCCTTTCTTCAGCAGTTCCTCCAATTTCACCAATTAAAACAACTGCTTCAGTTTGATCATCATTTTCAAATCTTTTTAGAATATCAACATAATTATCCCCAGTAACAGGGTCTCCGCCAATACCTACAGCAGTACTTTGACCAATTCCAGCATTGGTTAATTCGTTTGCAATTTCATATGTTAATGTACCGCTTCTTGAAATCAAACCCACATTACCTTCTTTAAATATATGCGTTGGCATAATGCCTAATTTACCGACACCCGGCGAGATAATTCCCGGAGTATTCGGACCGATGATTGTAGTATTCATTTGTTTTGCATAAGCCATGATCTTCATACTATCATGAACCGGAATATGTTCTGAAATAATTACTACTAAATCCAAGTGCCTAATTGCTTCAAAGGCAGCATCTTTTGCAAATTTTGCAGGAACGAAAATAATGGAAGCATTGACCTCTACCTCTTCAACCGCTTCCTGCATTGAATTGAAAATTGGAACCTGGTCTAAGAATTTTTGACCGCCTTTTCCAGGCGTAAGCCCCGCAACTATATTAGTATTGTAATTTAACATTTGTTCTGTATGAAATGAACCTTGTTTACCGGTTATTCCCTGAACTAAACATTTTGTATCTTTATTTAATAAAATCATAATATAACTCCTATCTTAATATTCTTGTCTTATTTTCAAACGGAACAGCCAAATCTATTACATTCCCATTCATAAAGGCAGTAACTGAAAATATTACACTACCCGGTAATACATTACAATTTGTTCCTCTTTTAACTAAATAAACATTCTTATTTCCAAGTGCAGCTCCAATCATAGCACCTGCAACAACCCCAACAGATTCAATGTTATCAACAGCAGCTACAACAACCGGATCATCGGTTTCTGGTGAAACATATCCAACACCAGGTATTTTTCTTGTTTTCGGTTCAATGAATTCCGATACATCATTGCAATTTTTCATTCCACGTGCCGCCTCTATTGCTGAGTTTGCAACATCAGCTACAAATGGTTCTCCACCATATGTATCAAAACCTAAAACAATAACATCAGGATATCTATCTTCTCTTATATTTGCTTGAGCATAAGATACTCCTTCTCCTGCATCTTCAGAATTATCAGAAATTCCATATAAATCTCCGAGATTCTCTGCACTCATCTTTAAAACATTAACTAAACCTTCATTAACAGATTCAAGTAAGTAATCTTCTACAATTGCACTAACAACAACATCATCACCTGTGACATTAGTTAATGCAGCATATTTTGCACCTAATTCTTTAACAGTATACAGGTTTTGTTCAATAGTTTCTACTAGCTTAGAACTGCAAGATACATCATTGTTAGAAATATCTGCACCTATAGCTGTAACTTTCAAATTAACACCTTATATAATTGATTAATAAAATAAATAAAATTTTAAATTCGACTGATATATATTATGTTGTTTAATTTATATAAAGATTAAGAAAAACATTAATTAACAATTAAGATTAAATATTCAACTAATGTATTCACAAACAAAAATTGCAATACCCATTTTCCAAAAGAAATGTGAAAATGTCATTGAAGCTGCTCATGATTGTATTAGTAAAGGGGCGGATATTTTAGAGTTTAGAATAGATGGATTGAAAAATCCGGATATCGGCGAGATTAAAAATACAATTAAAGAAATTGATTTTCCAATAATAGCTACTAATAGAATTGGCAGTGAAGGGGGTTCTTTTAAAGGCTCTGAAGAAGAAAGATTTAATATCCTTTATGAATGCTGCGATTTAGTTGATTATGTTGATATTGAGCTTCAAAGTGATGATGAATATATACATGAAATCCATGAAACCGGTGTTGAAACCATTGTTTCTTACCATGACTTTGAAAAAACTCCTGATTTAAATGAAATAATGTATATTGTTGAAAAAGAACATGAATTGGGAGACATTGCTAAAGTTGCTTTTATGCCGCAAGATTTAGAAGATACCTTAACAATACTGGCTGTTTTATCCCATTGCGAAAATACTATTGCTATTTCAATGGGGGATTTAGGAAGCTATACCCGCGTTATGGCTTCTAAATTTGACTCGCCAATTACTTTTGCTGCAGGCACTGATGCGACTGCACCTGGTCAAATTGACATCGAAACAATGAAAGCCCTCTTAAATATGGATTTGAATATTATGAACGAGTGAGTTAAATGTCTAAAAAAATTATTTTAACGATAATTTTACTTATTTTAACTGTTTTTGCCGGAATCATATTCTTAGGTCATGATTCTGTTGACATTTACATAGATGGTGAAAATATTACCGTTGAAACCAAATCATTATCCACTGTTAATAAAACACATCTTAACAAGGACATTACTAATTACACATTAGAAGTAATGAATGACACTGCAATAGATATAGATGCTTATAAAACCGGAGTTAAAGATATTTGTATGTATTACGGTTTAGACAATGTTGAAGTCAATCTTGATTCAAGCATTGGACCTAACCAAATTCCCGTTATTGTAACCGTTGACGGAACATCAATGCTTCCAACCTTAAAAGATGGACAAGATGTTCTTTTAAATAAAACCCATAATGTTAATGTTGGAGATATTGTTGTAGCAGACTCCGACCAATATGGAGGAATCATAAAAAGAGTTGATCAAGTAAATGGAGACGACATTCACTTGGTTAGTGATAATAAAGAAGTTTCTTATGAAATTATTAATAATAAAATATATGAAATTAAAGGCGTTTCCACATGGGTAGATATTTCTGATATAAATGGTGTTGTTATCGACTACTAAGACAACTATTTTTAAAAATTGAAATTATAGATATTGTGTCTATTTTTTTATCATTCATTAGGTATTGGAAGTTAATTTATAGTTTTTCTTGAAAAATTTATACCATATGACTTAAATTATACGGCTCAAGATGGAAAATAGAAACCAATTAAGATAAATTAAAAATCGAAAAATTCACAGGAAAAAAAGGAAAATAATCCTAGAACAAGACTTTTAAATCCACATATGACCTATTCAACATGTTAATAGTCCTAAAAAATGACGAAAAACAACTAATAAAAAGAGAACACACATACAAATACAAAACCAATATCAACACACTAATTGGGAAAACATCAAAGAATAAATGTCACGACTACTAACAGACGATAAAAAAAAAAGAATTTTTGTGTAATATCTTTACACAAAAATATACAAAATTATAAATTTTCAAATGTTATTTTTTATTTTTTCTACTTAACGGAATTAAAATAAAAATTAATAACGCAAGTAAAAATATTGGGTTACCTGTATTCTTAATTAATAATGAAGAATGTGTTTCAACAGTTTTTCAGGTTCTATAGGAGACTTTTCTGAAATTATAGTAATATTGGCTTCATTGCTTTCTGTATTATTGTCATACTCATTACCATTAACTCTAACTATATAGTTATATTACCAATTGTATGCACTTTTACAACAATGATAAGAGTAGTAGTTTTGCCTTTAGCTAATTTACCTACATTCCACAAACCAGTTTTAGGATTATAAGCTCCCCCACTATTATCACGAATATAAACTAAACCATTAGGTAAGATTTCAGTTACTACAATACCAGTAGCATCATCAGGACCATTATTAGTAACACTTATTTTGTATTTTATATAGTCTCCAATTTTAACCTTAGTAACATTTGCAGTTTTAGTAATGATTAAATCAGCACATTTCTTTACAATTATTTTTGTACTTACAATGTTATTTGCTGTGTTATTATCATACTCACTACCCTTAACTTTAACAAAATTAGTTAAACTACCTGTTTTACCAACACGCACAACCACTTTAAGAGAAACAGAAGCACCATTCGCTAAATTACCAACAGTCCACAAACCAGAATTATGATTATAAGCACCACCACCATTATCACTAACATAAACCAAACCAACAGGCAAAGCCTCCTTAACAACAACACCAGTAGCATCATCAGGACCATTATTAGTAACAACAACAGTATACTCTACAAAATCACCATAATTAACATTAGAAACATTAGCACACTTAACAATACTTAAATCAGCACTTTGAGCAACAAGAACTGTATTGCTTGCATTAAATTCATGAGATTTTACTTTAACAGAAACATTATTAACTATATTACCAGTTCCACTAATACGTGCAACAATAGTTAAAGTTGCACTTTCTAATCTATCAAGATGACCAATATTCCATGAATTATTAGAATAATTATATAATCCTTTTGAAACATTGATAGATAATATTTTTAAAGAATTTGGTAATTCTTCAGTTAGTAAAACATCTTCATTTATTGAATCACCAATATTATTTACAATAATAGTATAAGTGATATAGTCCCCATAATTAGGTTCTGTATTATTTATACTTTTTGTAACATTTAATGTTAAATTTAAAACTCTAAAAGTTGTATTTACAGAACCAGAAGCTGTGTTGCTTGCAATTATAGTATAATTACCAGCAGCTAAATTAGGAATAGTCCTATTAAAAAGGAATAAAGTAAAATTAGTTATAGTAAGCATTTCATTATAAACAACGTTTCCTTCAGTATCTAAAATACGTACATTTAGAATATTATAATCTGGTCTATTTTTATAAAAATGATTTGAATTAATAAGTTGTGTACCGCCTATGGTTGAGTTATAATATACAGCACTACCACCAATATTATTTGCAGTCGTATATACTCCTGGAATAACATTATCTCCTTCATGCCATGAAACAGTAAAGTTTTCAACATCACCCCAATAAATATTATAACCCTCAGTAATATTGATTTCATGATACCATGGCACATTATTTATAAAAGTACCTTTAAGGATGAAATTATCTCCTATATAATAAATTGCCGAACCACCATTAGTAGCATTATTATTAATATATTTTTGATCATTATTCCCACCATCAAAATAGAATATATTTGAATGTGAAAATATAGCTCCACCCCTATTTCCAGCAGTGTTATTTATAAATCCTTCACCACCACATCCATGCACCTGAATATATTCAACAGAATCACTAATATAAATAGCACCACCATCTAATGTAGCAGTATTATTTTTAAAATCATATTTATGTATCCAAATACCTTTAGTATTATTTATATATAATCCTCCACCATGTTGCATGATTATTAAAATAATAATTACCCCTAAAGTGCATAGTGTTATGATTAGGTTTTTGATCAGGGAGAGAAATATATAATCCACCACCATACATGGCAGTATTATTGTTAACTGTATTAAACCATATTCTAAAGTCGGAGGCTGTTTTTATATCGCCATACATAATAAAATACAGGGCTCCACCTGCATGATTCGCTTTATTATTATAAAAATTTATATATTCTATAGGCTTACCCTTAAAAACATTACTAATTACTGTATAAAACAATGCTCCTCCATCACGACCAGCACTATTATTAATAAAATTATTATTAGTTTTTACTGTTACTGTAGTGGAAGATCCACCATATATAACACCACCATCAATACTGGCACTATTATTAATGAAATTACAATCTTTAGAATACAATGTAGAACCACCACTTATATAAGCAGCTCCACCATTAACACTTTTTCCATTAATCAAGTTTAGATTTTTTAATCTTAAAGTAACACCACTATTAACATTGAAAATTCTCGAAAGAAGTTTTGCATTTAAAGTAGATTTGTGATTATCACCCTCATAATTACCACCATCGATAGTGATTGACTTATGAATATTAATTGGAGTCGAATGGCTATTTACAAATGTATGGTTATGTAAATAAATTGTATCTCCACTGCCAGCATTATCAACTTCATATTGAATATTCGAAAAGTTACCATCGTTATTAATATGATGTGATGCGGCATCAACTCCAGAAATAGATATTGCTAAAATAACAAATAATATAATAAATACAAAAACATTTTCTGAAATTTTATTCTTAATGAAAATTTTCAGCACCTATGCTTTCAAATAAACAAAAATTTTTCATTGTTAATGAAAGAATTTCTATCTAACCCTTATTGCATTTTGTATTAGTTCTGCATTTGCAACATTAACAATACACGAAGATAATGACTCATATAAATTGATACCCATAAATAATGAATCATTTAACCCGGAAGAAATTGACTATGTGCCAACAATCAAACCAAAAAATACAACCAATACTACAAATAACACTACTTTAACAAACAACACTACAGATATAAACAATACAATAGATAAAATTTGGAACGACAGTGAAGAATGGATAGGATCTTGGAGCGACTGATAAAATGAAGGATAAAAAGAAATTTATCAGAGATAGTGTCTATGGAGATATTAGCCTAAACCGTTTTGAAGTAAAAATAATGGATATGCCTCAATTCCAACGTTTAAGAAGAATAAAACAGCTTGGATTAATAAGTTTAATTTATCCTGGAGCAACACATACAAGATTTGAACATTGCGTTGGAACAATGAATCTTGGATCTAAACTTGCAGAAGAACTAGATTTAAGTAGAGATGAAATAGAGTTGATTAGGGCTTCATCACTTCTACACGATATAGGTCATGGTCCATTTTCCCATGTATCCGAAGGAGTATTATCTGTTCCCCATGAAGAATTATCAAAATACGTAATTATAAAAACATCAATGAGAGACTTGCTTGAAGAAAAATTCGACGTTGACGAAATTGTAGACATTATTAACGGAAAGGGAACCTTGGGTCCGATCGTTTCAGGGGAACTTGATGTGGATAGAATGGATTACCTTCTAAGAGATTCCCACAATACAGGAGTTTCTTATGGAATAATCGATTACGAAAGAATAATCTCCAATTTGAAATTACAGGACGGATTGATTCTTGACATTAAAGGCGTTCAAGCAGCAGAAGGAGCGTTGGTTTCAAGATATTTCATGTATCCAAGCGTATATCAACATCACACAACCAGAATTGTAAATTCAATGTTTAGAAGAGCATTGAAAAGAACAATTGATGAAGACATCATCGATGAGAAAAAGATGTATAAATATGATGATTCAGACATTATCGCAACATTTAGACACTGCGACAATGAATATACAAATGATATAATGAACAGATTAGATAACAGAATCATTCCAAAAAGAGTTAAAACAATACGTTTAGACAATTTTAAAATCCCCGAAAAAATGTACAAAATCAAAGCAGAATCCCTTAGAAAAGCAGAGGAGGAAATAGCTGAAGATTTTGAACTTGATAAAGATTATATCTTTATAAACATTGCCGAATACCCCCGTTTTGATGAGATGAAAACTCAAGTTAATGTTGATGGCAAATTATTCCCATTGACTGAAATATCCAACATAATCGGAGCGTTAAGTAAAGCAAGATTTAACATACCAGACATTAGTGTCTACGTTCCACAAGAAGAAAAGTCCAAATTAGAGAAACTAAAATTAGACCATTATTTAGATTTGCCTGAAATTGACCGTGAGAAATTCCACGGAATACATTATGACCAAATTAAGCTATTCTAGGAGAAAAATATGATAGTCATTGCAATTACTGGAGCTAGTGGAGTTATATATGGAATAAAACTCCTTGAAGCTTTAAAAAAATTAAATATCGAAAACAGTTTAGTCATAAGTGATGCAGCTAAAATTGTTATCGAATCGGAAACCGATTACAAAGTAGAAGACATTATAAAGTTAACTGACAAATACTATGAGTTCAATGATTTAACCGCCTCCATAAATAGTGGATCATTTAAAGTGGACGGCCTAGCAATTGTTCCCTGCTCAATGAAAACATTATCCTCAATTGCTAATGGATATGGTGCAAATACAATAACAAGAGTTGCTGACGTGAGTTTGAAAGAAAGAAGACCAACTGTTATTGTTCCTCGTGAAACACCACTTAGAAGCATACATTTACAAAACATGTTAACATTATCACAAGAAGGAGCCATTATTTTACCTGCAATGCCCGGTTTTTACTCGGCACATGACAGCGCCGATGAACTGATTAATTTTATTGTTGGAAAAATCTTAGATTCCTTAAAAATTGAAAATAACTTATTTAAAAGGTGGGAATAAATGTTAGAAGATAAGGATTTTATTAAATCCTGTGATGTTCCAGGTCCCACAAAAGAAGCAGTAAGGGCAATAATTGTGTATAAATCAGAAGTAACCCCTACAGACAGAGTTGTTGATTGCGGATGTGGAACTGGTGGAATAACCTGTGAATTTGCCCAAAGAGCAGGTGATGTGATTTCAATTGACACCAATCCAGAAGCGATTGAAGTAACCTCTAAAAATCTTAAAAAGTTTGGACTTGGAAATAATGTCACATTAATTAATGATGATGGCGCAAATGTCCTAAAATATATTGACAATATTGATATTGCCGTTGTTGGAGGCAGCGGCAGGCAGTTAGAAAATATCCTGGACATTGTTCATGAAAAATTAAACCCTGAAGGGAGAATCATAATCACAGCTATTTTAGTAGACACTAAAGTTGAAGCCATAAATAAACTTAAAGATTTAGGATATAATCCGAAAATTACGGAAGTTAATGTTTCCAATGGACGAGTCCTTGATCGTGGAATTTTAATGATTAGTGAAAACCCAATAGCTATAATAACAGCTAAAAAGAGATAAAAAAAATTGGAGACTGCAATATGGAAAAGCATTTGAGTTGGAAAGCGAAATTTTCAATATTAATGGTTGTTTTAATCATCGTGATATATGGATCTAATTATTTAGTGCTTGGGGATGCTGAACATATTATTTCATATGTTTGGACACATTTAGGTTTCATCCCCGTTGATATCTTGCTTGTAGCATTTTTACTTGATGAAATTATTGAAAGAAAAGAAAAAGAAGCTATGCTTGAAAAATTAGACATGTTAATGAGTACATTCTTTTCTGAAGTTGGAAATAACTTGATTAAGCAATTAAGTACTGTTAATGAACATAAAGCAAATACTGAAAATTTAAAATCAATTAAAACATGGGATGAAGAAGATTTTGACAATAAATTAAATGAACTTAAAGAGTCTTCTGTTCGGTTTAAAGCAGAAATCTCCCCTGAAGAAAGGGAAGAGTTTTTGGATAGTTTGAGAACACTTCTTGCAAGTAAAAGAGAATTAATTATTAACTTAATCAACAATCCCAATTTACTTGAAAAAGAAGAGTTTACTAGTTTAATTACTGCGATTCTTCACTTAGATGAAGAATTAGAACACAGGAAAGATTTAGCTCTTGTTAATGATACTGATTTCAACCATTTAAATGGAGATATGGAAAGAGTATACAACATACTGATTCATGAGTGGGTTTATTATTTGAAATACCTATACAAACATTACCCCTACATGATTGCATTGATGATACGTACCAATCCGTTTGATGAAACTGCAGATGTATATGTTAAATAATAAAAATTTTGGGATTTAATATGACTAATGAAAATATTAAATCTTGCATCATTTTATGTGGAGGCAAAAGCAGTAGAATGGGTCAAGATAAGGGCTCTATGATTATTCAAAATAATCCTATGATCAAACATGTCCTTTCTACTTTAAACCACCACATCAGTGAAGTTGTAATTGTTTTAAACGACGAATCCAGAATAAATAAATATAATGAATTTATTAACCCTGACGACTACGCCTATGCCATCACATTTGTTGAAGATAAAATCAAAAATAAAGGACCGATGCCGGGGATAATGACTGGACTTTCAAATATAAACAGCGATTATGCATTAATACTGCCTTGTGATAGTCCTTATGTTTCAACAAAATATATTGATACTATCTTTAATGAAATTGAAGATACATACCAAGCTATTGTACCCTACCATGACAGTGCCAACAGATTAAAAACATCAGAACCTCTTCATTCAATATACAGCAAAAATATTATTGGAGAAATTGATGAATTAATCAAAAATGATGTTTTGCACATTAAAGGATTAATTGAAAAAATAGATACAAAATTTCTATTAATCGATGATGAAAAAATAGAAAAAAAAGAATTTAGAAATCTTAACCGTCCCGAAGACCTTTAAAGATTTTCCATTAACTCTTTTGTTTTTGTTACTGCCAAATTAACGGCAAAAAGAATATCTTCCTTAGTTAATGGTTCATCTCCACCCTTCTGCATTGAACAGATGTGACCATCTTTTGTAACGCCAACATTTAAACGAGCAGATGCTACTTGTTGTTCGGATAATGTTGGATCGATAACCATTTTATCACCAATTTTAACGAAAGTGCATAAAGCCAATTCATTGTTAATAGGTAAATCAAATGTTTCATCTTCACTTAAAACAACTTCATCATCAACGACATTAGCAACAGGCAATTTAGTAGATTTTAAAGCAGCCATGACAGCTAATTCGCATGCATCAAAAAGGTTTCCGCAGTTATCAATAATATGCAAATCAATAAATAGCATCCAAACATGTTTTCCTTCTTCAACACATAATTTATCCAAATCAACCAATTCACTTTCACGAATACCTCTGTCAACTACACGTGCAAGTTCAATTGAATCGTCACTAGGTGGTCCTGGTTCGAAAGTAGGATCGGCCATTGGTAACATTTCACAATTGGTCATTAAAACTCCTAAATTCGGAGTGTCTGGAAATGGACTTCCAATTTGTGGTTTAATACCCACAATAACCTGAGTTCCACCTAATTTAACACGAGCTGAACCTTCAGCTTTAGAAATAACATTAGTTTCAACAGAAATGTCCCTATATTCATCAATTGCCCTGTTATCCTCTCTTTTATCATTATGGACAAGGTCAACAATACTTCTTCTTGTAATTTCCGGTACTATCTCCATATTTCCACCTTATTCTATAGAATATCTTTTCATTAAAGCTTCTTTTTGAACTTTGTTAACTTCAAGACATCCTTCCATAGCTAAACTAATAGCTTTTTCAAATTCTTCTCCAGTCAAGTCACCGTCACTTTGTAATAATGTGATTTCACCAGTTCTTGGCATCATAGCTATAGGAACATCAGCTTGACCTTCTTTATCTTCTTTTTCAGATAAGTCAAGGACAATTTCATCTTGAACTTTACCTGCAGCACATCCTACAACAATATCCCTCATTGGAATTCCTGCATCAACAAGTGCAACAGAAGCTGCTGTAATTCCAGCACAACGAGTTCCACCTTCAGCTTCTATTACTTCTATATAAACATCAATCATTGAACGAGGATAGTTTTCCAACATTAATGCTGGTCTTAAAGCATCGGCGGTGATTTTGGAAATCTCAGTGGATCTTCTATCAGGCCCAGGTCTTTTCCTATCATCTACTGAAAATGGAGCCATATTATATCTGCATCTAATTACACCAGTATTTGGCTTAAGTAATCTTCTAATGTATGATTCTCTAGGACCATATACAGCTACTAATATTTTATTTCCTCCAACTTCCAAATAAGCTGAACCGTCTGCACGTTCAAGCACTCCAGCTTCAATTTTAATAGGACGTAATTCATCAAATTTCCTACCATCATCTCTAATATCTGACATCGTATCAACCTCTAATCATAAAGAATCATTTATTATTTAATATAAAAGAATTGCTGGAGTTATCACTGTATGATAATGAACCATCTTTGCTTTTATTTTTTCTTTTAAATTCTTCTATAACTTCACCAATATCCGGTTTATCTTTTTTCTCTTTGTTAGCTTCTTCCTGTTCTAATTCCTCTTTAAAATTTTGAAGTTTGGGTTTTTCTAAAACAAATTCTTCTTCTACATCTTCTGCTTCTTCAGGTGGTAATTCACCATCAATTGTTAAATATAATTTGTTTTTAATTTTATTTGTTAAACCAGAAGTATGGGCTTCAGCTTCAATTAATTGAATAATTTCACGGGTAAGTTGTTCCATGTCATCGTTTCCTTTAACCCAAACAAGACCATTTTGACCAACGACGATTTTACAATTGGTTTTGTCTTTAATCATGTTGATCATGGAACCTTTTTTACCAATTAATCTGGGAACTTTAGTTGGAGCAATATCTACAATTATTCCTCCCTTGAATTTACCCATTCCCCTGCCTTTTAAACCGAGTTTCGCCTTTTTGATTTCATCAACATCGACAACTCTTAAAAATAGCACATCCCCAACGTCAAATGTCCTGTTGAGTTCTTTTTTTTCACGACCAAACACTTCAAAAGCAGGTAAAATTCCAGAATATGGAGAATTGATGTCTACATCCCACATTGAGAATCTGACATCTTTAATTTTACCAATAACAACATCTCCTTTTTTAGGAACATATTTACTTTTTAAAGGAATGACTCTAATCTTTTTATTCCTTAAAGAAACACGTCCCAATAAAGAAGAACAAACTTTACCGTTCTCTTTAAAGGTACCTCTTCCTGAATAGTATTCGTCATCGGCCAATATTTGACCTGGAATAACTAAATCTTTATTTTCCACGTGTATCATAATAATCCCATAAGCATGAAAATTAATTAATTATTAAATGGTTTTAGTTTCTGCTTCTCCACCTGAAATTTCAGCCATTTTTGAAGCGAATGAATTCTGAAGACCACCCGGCATTTCAATAATAGCTATCCAAGAACCATCTTGTTGCCATTCTTCATTAATAATTTCACCGAATCCATGAATAACATTATAAGCGCCACCTGCTGATGACCCTGGAAGTCTGACTGCAACTTTAACTTTTTCAAATCGGATTGGTATAAGTGGTTTGATAGCTTTTAAGGCTGATTGAACTTGTTGATCAACTGATATGAATGGATCAAATTTGACTTTTGCCTCATTACATGCATTTTCAATTCTTTGCACCGGGTGAGGCAATCCATTTTGAGGATTTATCGCTTCTGTAGCAATTTTATTAATAACCAGTTTTCTTTTATCCTCTTGCATTCTTCTTTTTTGATCAGCAGTTAATTGAACAGTCCCTTTTTCAAGAATAATCTTTGAAACTTCGATTGGATCAGTAGTTTCAAAGATTTTATTCATAGATTCATCAGAAGCTTTATCTCCTTTTTTAGAATCTTTGAATATTTCTTCAACAGCTAAAAGATCTTCAATGACAACATCAGGACCGTCAGGATTTCGAAAATCTGCTGCTAAATCAGGGTCAACTAATATTTCAAAATGTTCACCGCAATATTCGTATTTAGCAATAATAGCTTCATCAATATTTACCATCAAAGCATCTCCTAACTAATTAATTTATGAAATGATTATTCTTCTGAATCTTCTTGAGATTCATCGGTTTCTTCTTCCTCTTCTTTAGGAAGTACTTCATCAATGTATTTTTGCACTTCTTCTTGAGAAAGTTTTTCGTATTTTTCATCTTCAATTTTAATTACTGCAATTTCAACATTGTTTGAAGTAGTATCATGGTCAGTAGCTTCATTAATAGCAGTTAAAGCTAATCCAATAGCTTCTTCTAATAATAAATCATCTTTATATTTATCTTCAAAAATGTCCATTGCTGCAGACCTTCCAGAACCAATGGCAGTTGCTTTGTATTCAATCAAAGCTCCACTAGGATCAGTTTCGAATAATTTACATTTACCATCATATACTCCACCAATGATTAAAGCAGAACCGAATGGCCGTACCCCACCATTTTGTGTGTATAATTGTAACATGTCACATAGTTTTTTAGATAAGCTAGTTACATGAATTTGTTCGCTGTAAGTTATTTTGTTGATTTGTGCTTCAACTCTTGCTCTTTCAATTAATGCTCTTGCATCTGCAACAAGACCTGAAGTGGCTGCACCAATATGTTCGTCTATTTTAAATATCTTTTCAATAGATGATGCTTCAACTAATTTAGAAGTAGTTCTTTTGTCAACAGCTAAAACAATTCCTTCTGAACTTTTTACACCGATTGAGGTGGTTCCTCTTTTAACAGCTTCTCTTGCATATTCTACTTGAAAAAGTCTTCCATCTGGGCTAAAGACAGTAATAGCCCTATCATATCCAGCATTTTGTAAAGGTTGCATATTTATTCCTCATATTTTTATAAATATAATTTTTCAATTTCGACAACTTAAAAAATAAAACCGAATCTCCATGAAAAGGCAAATTGTTATTTTAATCACATATTTTCGTGAATTAAAATATTTTTTATTCTTTTTTCCATAAATCCAATAAATATTTATAATGATATTTATTTATATAGTTTTCTATTTAAAAATAACAAAAGTAATTAAATAAACTTTTGAGAAGCATGTATGGTGCCTGACAATCCAATAGATGTAATTGAAATGCTTTTGCCATTATATTTACTCACCAATGCTAATGATGACCTCACATCATCTGCAAACTCTCTTTGACATCTTATTATGGATTTATAATGATTATACTCCTCAGTTTTCTCCATCTCATAGAATCGCACAACCCATAAATTAAAATTAGATGTCCTGCATTCCCCTTGAAATCTAATACATGTATTCCAAATAAGATTAACCAAATCGCCTTTGTCAATCTCAGAGATGCTTTTAATATCTACTGTTAAATATCTATTGTTTTTTCTAAGTGTTGGGGGCAAAACCTTAAGTTTCATCACTAACCCTCCTAACACCTTTTAAAATTAGATTACGCCTATTTTTATTATATTCCAATATGCTCCTTGCATCATTAAAAGATTTGATGATTTCATCATCTGTTAATCCTGTTTGTTTGAAAACAGCAATGAAATCATGGACACTTTTAATATCAAAGATAGTTTCCGCCCTAGATGATAAAACTAAAGGAAAATCAAATTTCCTATATAATGTATAGATATCTTTCATATTAGAAATGATTTTAGCTCTTGGAGCCAGATAACTTCTTAAAATATCTTTAAAACATATCTCTATTGCAACATTATTCCTGGCGGCTTCTTTTGCAAGAATATGATTTAAACCTGAATCGTATCTTTTCAGGTAAGGTCTTGACAATGCATCAATTTTAATATTTTCCAAAACCCAACGATTAACCTTCAAATCCCCACCAATGACAGAAACGCACAAGGTTTTATCTCTAAATTTATTAACAAATTTTCTAATTTCATTAACGTTGGTTGATTTAATCTCTAAAGTATAATCAAAATCAATAATATCTCCCAAATTATCATTCAGCTCATTTCTTAACTTTAAAGCGTTTTGAAAGTCATTTTGATTATATGAAAAATTAATATGCTCCCATCCATATTTAGAGGCTTCAATAGCTAACTTAACATTATTCTCCAAGTCATTTCCTTGAATATTTAAATCAAAAAACATAGTAATCAATTTACACTTCATATATTAATAATCTTTAAAAAAAAAACAAAATAAGTGATAATCATATCACTTATTGATATCTAAAGAATTCAACTTGCCAATCTACAGTTTCATAGTAATCTATGGTAAATACTTCCTCAGAAGATGATTCGTATGTAAATGAGTCAGATTTTGTCTTAACTGCACTTTTTGAACCCCAATCCACTCCACCAGAATCCCCACTAGATCCGGTAACGTACAAATGATTTGTTGCATAGTTTTTAATTGGATATGCTGAGAGTTTTACCATGATCTTACCTTCAGGAACACTAATAGTTTCTGAACCCGAACCCGAACCCGAATAACTGCCTATAGACACCCAATCTTTAGACTCTGTTTTTGATGAAGAGATAGGTTTTGTTTTTTCAGAAGCATCCCTGCTATATTTTTCACCATTACTGCTATCCACAGATTGACTTTCATCTGAATCAGCACTTTGTAAATTATCATCATTTTGAACCGTGTGTGAAGGATTACCTAATACAAAATACCCAATAGTTCCAGCAAGAATTATAATAACCACGATTAAGGCAATTATAAGATATCTGGAATTATTTCTTTTAGGTTCGCTTTCACCAACGGCTACAACTAATGAACTTCCACATTTAGTGCAAAATTTCGCTTTGTATTTATTTTCAAATCCACATTTACTACATTTCATATTGCTCATTTAAAAAAAAATTAATTTTATATATTTATTTTTACCACATGTTATATATTTAATTTTTTATTTATCCGGCACTTTCAAAAACATAAGTGATTTAAATTTAAACAAATTTCCCTTAAATCAGAAAAGGATAAGCAAAATGAAGATGGGACGCAAAATTTAACTAATTTCTATTTCTAGAAAAATTTTATTTGTTTCTTATTTTTTTAGTTATTTTTCATGATTATTTCATTATAGATTCTTTTTAGGTTATGTCCGATTGCATATAGTTTGAATTCAGTATTTACTTGTTTTAATCCTGTTGTTGTGAATTCTGTTAAGTGCATGTTTTGTTTCATGTTTGCAAATGGCAATTCGGCTGTTTTTGATCTTAATTTGTAGATTTCTTGTGCTTCAGGAGTTTCCATTTTCCGTTGCATTCTTATTTTGGAGGGATTTCCGTAATCGCTAATCGTTTTATATCGTTGGCTTTTTGCGCAATACTCTTGTACTGGACATGATTTACATTCTTTTGTCCAATAAGCAATTCTTGGCTTGTTTTTGTATTCATATTCTTTCACACAGTACAATGGTTGTCCTAATGGACAAATATATGTCTTGATTTCGTTATCGTAATTAAAATTATCTTTGGAAAATGGTTTTTCGGTTAAATTGTATTTCTTTTCTTTTCTTGAGAGTTTTCGTGAAGATATGTAACCATCTAATCCTTCTTGTTCGAGATATTCAGTGTTGATGTCTGTGGAATATCCATTATCAGCGCTTACTTGGAAATTAGACGGTATTTCGTTGTATATTTCGCTTAAATTTGATTTTACTTGTTCTATTGCTGGAATAAGTTCGTGATGATCGCTTGGATTATTGGTAACGTGTGATGCGATTATTATTCCTTTGTGTTCGTCTACTGCAATTTGTGCATTGTAATCAAATTCCCATCGTCCTTTTTTATTCTTCATAAACCTTGCATCAGGGTCATTTATGCTAATAACGTCTTTTTCAGATTCATTGAGTTTTTCTTCAAGCGTTTCGACCTTTTTGAGAATTTTTTCTGGGTTTTCTTCTGCTTGTTTTAAGAGCTTTTTACTGGAAGCTCTTAATTTATCTTTGTTTCTATCATCTTTGGAAGATTTATTGACTTTTTCAAAGACTTCTTTGAATTTTTCTTCATCAGTTAATGTTTCTGGAACAGAATTCCCGGATTCTTCACCTAATTCTTCATCTTCTTCTTCGTCTAGTTTAATGCTTTTTTCAAGATGTTGTTTCATTATTTTTAATTGCTGTTCGTTTGTTAATTTGTTTATTGATGTTTTTGCTTTGATTTTAGTTCCATCAACGCTTACATGGTGGATTTTAACTAAATCTTCTTCGGTTGCAATTTTTATAGTCATTTTAAAAGCTTCATCAATCAGATCAGAATAATCACGCTTAAATCTCAAAATTGTACGATAACTAGGATGCTGCATGCCTGCTAAGTACATATAACCAACATCCGTTTGGGTTCTTCGTTCAATATCACGTGATGATAATCCTCCATCAAAAACACTCATCAAAACTAGCCTAAGCAATAATTCACGAGGATAAGCAAATTCTCCAGCCGTATCAGCAAACTCACGATTTGCTTTGGAACAATCAATATAATCAACCACATTTTTAATAAAATAACACGGATGGTCTTTTGGAATCAATTTCCTCAAGTCCATAGGCACCAACATGGTCTGATTAATAGTATCATCTCTTAAAACCATAAATAAAACAACCATAAAGATTTATATCTATAATAATAGATTGTACTTCATAGTATATAAAATTAAATGAAAAATAAGTAAAAAAAAATTAAAAATTAGTGAGTTCGTGTCCCACCCTCAAAATATTAAAAAAAATACATGTCGAAATTTAACCGAACAACTATTCCATTTTTATAAAATTATTAAAGAAGTGAGTAAAGTAACTATATAATGTTATAAAATATTTTATATCATGAGTAATATAATAGATAACCATGGTAAAAGAAAACGATGAACTTTTAAAATTAACTTCATATGTTCAAATTTCCAAATACCGAGAAAAAACCTTAAAATCACTTGGTGATGATGTTAAAATACCAACAAAAATCGCAAGTGACAGCGGGATTAGAACCAATCACATTTCAAAAGTTCTAAGCGAATTAAAAAGCAAAGAAATTGTTGAATGTATAAATGAAGAAGCTCGTAAAGGAAGATTATACAGATTAACCGATACAGGTAAGGACGTATTAAAAAATATTAAAGATAAAGAAGAAAAAGAAGAATAAATTAACTTGATTCTATCCCTTCTTTTATACTTTCTAATTCCTTTAATTCTTCAACATTTTTTGAAACTTCTTTTAAAACATCACACAGAACATGAATCAGAATACTATTTTTAACATCAAAAGGAAAACACTTATCAGTTTCCTTAAATATTGAATCATAAGTTGGTTGAGTTAGGTCTTTACGATATTGTAATTTAATTTCACTTCTTAACTCCTCATCAATGTAATTTTCTAAAAAAACAATTATTTCATTTGCAAATGAGTTTCCAAGAGTTATCATATTATCTAATGATTCTTCATCAAAATTTATATTTTCAACCAAAGCATTAAATGAACCGTAATTTTGATATCCGTATGGTATAAATCTTCCCTCAACGGTGTGAGCGCAATATTCATTCATTATTTTAAACTCTAAAAGTGTTAAAAAATACCAGACAAAACTTTGAAGTGTTGAAGAGGGTTTAACTTTAAAAATATGACATAATAAACTTTCAATTATGCTGAATAAGAAAAAATGTCCTAATTCATGAATAATTGTTGCAATTTGGACGGAATCAGCTAATCTGTCATCATAAAAAATACCATTACCTAAAAATATGAAACCACGTTCAAAACCCCTTGATTTAGGTTTGCATGGTGTAAAAATACTGGCTAGATTTAAAATCTTATTTTTGGTAGTTTCTCCCCAAATTTCTATGTAATCTGCTCTAATAAAAATATTAGAAATAATCTGGCCATATTCCTCAGAAGTTATTTGGGCATTAGCCAGTAGATTTTGGTTAAACTCGTTGAACAAAGTATCAAAGTCCTCAATAGAAATTGGATTGATTTGACTTTTACAATTAATACAAAAAGTAGCGTCATCCGTGTTAGTTTCACCGCAAACAGGACAAATATGTTCCAATATTAATTTATTGCCGCAGTGCGTGCAATAATTATTCTCTTTAAAATTTAAGGTCCCGCATACATCACAAGCTCTCAAATAAACCACTACCTAAACCTACTTTTTAGACTTTTAACCGTATTGTCAATTGACTTTTTATGTATAATCTTTCTTTTAATGTTTTTTCCACAATTAGGACAATACACAATATCCCATTCCAATATTTGTCCACAAGAACAAATAATTCTTGTTTTTAATTCTTTTTGAGGATTTAATGGCCTTTCACATTCTTCACAGAACTTTAAATGTTTGGGATTTATATGTCCGCAAACACAAACTATTTTTGTATCTTCCTTATTTAAATTAGCTCCACAGTCAGTGCAAAAATCGGCTGTAATCTCATTTAAATTAGAGCAAGTACATAATATTAGCATGTCACCATTATTGCCATAATTATTCAATGGCAAACCACAATTCCGGCAAAAAAGTGATCCATTATCATTTTCTTCACCGCAAAAACAGAAAATAGAATCTTTAAATTCTAAATTAAAATTACTGTAATTATCAAATACGGGAGTTTCTTCATCCTTTAGTTTTTTACCACACATTTCACAGAATACATTGTCTTTTGAATTAATTGATCCGCATTCACATAAGACAGTGCCAACTGAAAATTTAGGTTTGGAATTTCTTTTAAAAATCTTAGACAATTTACTTTGTGACCTTTTAGCTCCACACATATAACAATATTCATTATTGACATCATTCATATATCCGCAGGAACATATTTCATATTTAACCTCTTTTTTAGATTCAATATATGGTGAAAAGTCAATTGGAAAATTGAAAAATCCAATATTGTGTACTGGAGGTATTAAAACATGAACATCATTGTCAGCATCATATTTAGTTTTGTGTCCGCAACCAGTACAATATGGTTCATTTGCAAGTATTCTATGACCACAGTATTTACAGTAATTCTCTAAAGCCATTTTTACCTTAGTTTATTTTTTTAATGATTGAATCTCTCCAACTACTTTAAACAATACCTCTTCACCAAGCCCTTCAATGTATTTGATAGATCCTGCACATTCATGACCTCCACCATCTACACCTGCTTGTGGAACTCTTTCAATCATTTTAGAAACAATTTCATTTACATTAAATCCATATTGCTCATTTACGGCATCAGTTGCCCTAAATACACCAAAATCAGGCCCATGACCTAATGTAACAATCGGTTTGTCTTCACCCAATTGTTTTATTACATGATCATGAACAAATCCGCAGGTTTTTCCAGGAGCAGGGAATGTGAACTTATGTGCGAATTTTTCAACATCTAAAAGGTTTATGTAGATTCCATTGTCAAGTTGGGTTTGTTTGATATTTGGTAGAGCCGCTCTAAGTTGAGTGTCAATACGTTTTTGATATTCCTTGTATAATGCATCAATCATTTTTCTGTGTTTATCGAAATTATCAACAGCAAGAATTGTATCCATTATACCTCTACCATTCATGAATCTTAAGAAATAAGCTTCAAAGTCAACACATTCAGCGACTTTTGATAAGTGTTCTTTTGTAAAACCCTTTTGAGCAGCCAATTCTAAGTATTGGCAGACTTCACCGCATTCAGCACGGTCACCTAATGCTGCAATAGCCGGTAAATGTTTAATTAATTCCTCTACTTCAGGATTTATAATATGGGCTACTTCTGCTGCAAGACAACCGGCAGTTAATTGTGAATCTCCACCAACCAAGTATGGATTTACATGAGTATCAACATATTCGTCAACAGATACTCTTGCACCATAAATTTCACCATTCCTTACGTCCTTTGTAAGCAATTCCCCTGGAAAGTGGTGGTCGATTACAACGACTTCTATATCATAGATTTTAGCTTGCATTAATGCCACAATATCCTCTTCAGTTGAACCGTTATCCAATAATACGATTAATGGTAATTTTTGCCCATGCCTTTCTTGGTCTTCAAGTGCAAATGACAAGTCCTTAACAACATCCTCAAGCTCATAGAATGGAGCTTTACTCGGTGATCTTTTAAAGTAATAATATTCAGCATCATTACTTGGATTTACTTTCTGTATTAAAGGAACGATAGCTTTTTCCATTGCAACACCTGAGCAAATTCCATCGGCATCATTATGGTGTCTAAGTAAAATAGTCCTTCCATCAAGTATCGCTCTTCTAATTTTTTGAGCGGCTTCATACATTTTAGGTTTGAGTCTGTTTAAAATATCACTTTTGACTAAGAAATCAACCTCTTGTGGTTTAGCTCTCTCATTTAATGCATCGTCTATCAATTTATGTAGTTGCTTAGTGTTTTCCTCATCAAGTTTAATCATTGAAGATGACTCTATTTGTGTTTTTCCACTGTGTTCGTTCACTTCACCAATAACCTGCACCGCATCAGCTACCTCGATTTCAGGATAAGATCTCTCACCTGCTTTATCAAAAGCGGCAATTTCAGTAGTTCCACTTTCATCACTAATAATGAATATTGTTGGTCCAGAGGTCTGTTGAATTTGTTGGACTTCACCATCAATTCTAACAAACTTGGATTTTTTCTCATCCAATTGAGAAATAAGAGTTCTTGGAATAGATTTAGTTAATTTTTTAATATTATAAGATTCAACATACGCCGGTTCGAAATCTATTTTGCCTTCTCTTGATTTAATAGCTGTTACAACTACAATAACCTCATCACCGACTTTATAATCAGAAACATCGCCTCTCATGAGTCCCCAAACATCATTATTTAATGTAACAAAAGAACCATATTTTTCAACTCTTGTTACTTTTCCCAGATATAATTTATTTTTATCCATATCTTTCATATTACACAAAGAATCTAAGACATAAACATCCTTAGGTTGTTTTCTTTTAGCTTCGTATTCGTCATATTTCATTTTTTCAACCTTTCTTTTTTCTCTACATTCCGGACATATATCATTTTCATCAAGAAGTTTTCCACAGTCCCTACATACATTAATCTGACCGGTTCCATGACAATCAGGACATTCCTCATATACTTCAACCTGTCCTTTTCCATTACATACCTCACATGGAATATCCTCTTCTCCTCCAAGGTCAAATTTAGCTTTTGCTTTACTGTTTACTCCTTTAAAATGAGTACCTACATTGAACAAATCATCTTCAAAACCTGTTCCTCCACAGGCGTCACATTCTTTATAGTCCACCACAATTGAACCTATTCCCTTACACTTGCGACATTTTGTTTTCAATTTAAAAACCTCATATTAAGTAAATAATTCATTATTCCCTTGAACAATATTATTTCTTTCATCTTGATATTTTACTGCATCATACATTAAATCATTAGCTTCACTACCATGGGTTGAGCCGGTATAATTATAATTTTTTTCCAAATAGTATATTGATTCTTTAAGCTCATCAGTAGCGTTTAGTTTTAATTTTAATTCATGTATTGTTGTGTCCATATAATTCTTATGTACTTCATTTAAATCACTGCCATATTTATCTAAAATTTCGGATAATTTTGCCAAACTCCTATTATAATTATCCTTCGCATCGTCTGCTTTTTGACTTGCATCATGAAAATTTCGTTGATTTAATAATTTAACGGATTCATTGTAATCTGCATCCCCCTGAACAATTCCATCACTAATTTTTGGCATAGATTTGTTAATATTTTCCATTGAACTATCCATTAGAACAATAGAGACGGATACAACAAGCAAAACTACAATAAAAATTACTAATTTAACATAACTAGACACAATATAAATTATATACTAACAAGTAATTAAACATTATTATGAAAAAAAAATAAGAAAAAAAGGAGTTTAAAAATAATTTTTAAACTTATTCACTGGACCAAAGTCCATGTTGATTACAGAAAGCCAATGCTTTAACATCATCAGTTGAGTTTACAGTAAATGTAGCTTCTGCAACGTCTCCCGGTTTGAAGCATTTGGCATATTGTTCAGCACCTGCTTCAACAACAACAAATTGAATGTAGTGGTCATCATCCATTGGATGGGCAGCTTCACCGACTTTAACGGTTACATTATTCCCATCAATTTCCACAACAGGTTTATGTTTAAGAGCTTTATCCCCTTCAGTTTGTGTAGGGAATTCAAACATGTGATCATTACATACACTTTCATCGCCTTCAGCTAACACCTGAATAATACTTCCACATTCATTACATTTTAATATTTTTGCCATATAAAACATCTCCATTAGATATAATGAATGGTTTATTATTTAGAGTATATATTATTATTGATTATTTTCATAATAATTTTCAATTGCAGCTTGAAGTCCATCGGCAGCAAGGTTTGAACAATGCATTTTTATAGGTGGAAGGCCATCTAACTCTTCAGCAACATCATTACGAGATATTTTTAAAGCTTCCTCCAAGGTTTTTCCAACAGCAATTTCAGTAATCATACTGCTTGTTGCAATAGCTGCTCCACAACCAAATGTTTGGAAACTTATATCCTGAATAACATCATCTTTTACTTTAATGTAAATTGTCATTAAATCTCCGCATGTTGGGTTTCCAACAGTTCCCACTCCATCTGCATCATCCATCATTCTACAATTTCTTGGGTTTGCAAAGTGATCCATACCTTTTCTGAATAATCCATATAAACACTCTCCTATTCTCTTCCTACAACTTTGTTATAATTTAATTCCTGATTCCATAATGGGGACATTTGTCTTAATCTTTCAACTGAGCCGGCGATTACTTCAACAAATTCATCGATATTGAAATCGTCACTTTCTGGAGATAAAGATACTCTTAGAGAACCATGAACATCAACAGGATCTAAACCTAATGCTGCCAATACTGGAGATGCCTCTAAAGTATTTGATGAACATGCTGAACCAGTAGATGCCTGATATCCTTTAGCATCTAAAAGTAAAATTAAAGATTCCCCTTCAATGGCTTTAAATCTGAAGTTTACAATATTAGGCGATCTCTTTTCAGGATCCCCATTTAAATACGAATCCGGAATTCTTGAAAGCACCTTTTCAATTAGTTCATCTCTTAAGGCAATATGTTTCTCATAATGTTCCTTGAGGTTTTCTACAGCCAGTTCACATGCTTTTCCAAAACCAACAATACCTGAAACGTTTTCTGTTCCAGATCTGATGCCTTTTTCTTGACCTCCCCCATGGATAAGAGGCACCACCCTTGTTCCTTTTTTAACATATAATGCTCCAACACCTTTTGGACCGTTTACCTTATGGGAGGATAATGAAAGTAAATCAACATTTAATTTTTCAATATCCACTTCAATTTTGCCGAAAGTTTGTACTGCATCAGTATGGAATTTGATTCCTTTTTCATGGGCGATTCTGCCAATTTCCCCAATGGGCTGAATAGTACCAATTTCATTGTTACCATGCATAATGGTGATTAAAATTGTCTCAGTGATTGCCTCCTCCAAATCTTCAATTTTAATAATGCCATTTTCATAAACCGGCAAATAGGTTACTTTAAAGTCAAGAGACTCTAAAAATCCCAAAGTGTTTTTTACAGCAGGATGTTCAATTTCACTTGTAATTATGTGTTTACCTTTTTTAGCTAATTTAAAAGCGATGCCCTTAATTGCTAAATTATCGGATTCGGAACCTCCACTAGTAAATATAATCTCATCTTTTTTAGCATTGATTGAATCGGCTACTCTTTGACGGGCTAATTCTAATGCTTTTTTAGATTCGCGACCTATTCCATAAAGAGTTGACGGATTGCCGAATTCTTCTGTGAAATAAGGCATCATTTCATCTAAAACTTCTTTGCTAACTTGAGTAGTTGCTGAGTTATCCAAATACATTTCATAACTTATTAAAATAACATCAACATTCATCAAATACTTACCAAGTTAATATAGTAAACTACATGATCCGAATACTTTTATCCATATCACCAATTTAATCAGCATCTTCATCTAAAGTTTCTAAAAGAAAACTGACAGGACGAAATCCATCATTGCAAGATATCATTGCAGATTTTTTATTTTTCATCCAACCTTCATAAAAATCTTCAGCTCCATGAGATAACGCTAAAACAAATGGATATAAATTTTCCCATGCACTATCACAGAAATTATCAGGTTTAACCCAACTATTTGCAATGAATACCTCACCTACTTCCACATCACATTCATGTTCAAGTGGATTTTCGTATTTCTCGATTAAATCATCATGTCGGACTTTTTTCATAACTGTGATTTTTACTTTTTTCATATTATTCCTCTTTAAATCATGATCTTTTAAGAGATTTTTTATATTTCCAACATTTACATCATCTAGATTTATTCCTATTATTTTCAGAAGTCCCCATATTTATTGAAATTGTTTTCCAATTTCCTTTTTTCATTAGAATTTGAAATATCATAATATGCATCATAGCATCATCATATGCTTTATCCAGATTACTTTTAACCATTTTTGAAATTTTACTTTAAATTTAAATGTTTTTCATATTTCTTTTTCAATGAATTATTGTTTATTCAATACACTTAAAATTTCCGTCTGATTTAAAATTTGAATTAGTAACAGATAATGTTTCATTATCCTATTGTTTAATACTGGCTTCTTCTAACTTTTCACAAGTTAAATAATGAATAAATCAATTTTACTAACTGAGCCTCTTAAATTTCATTGATAAAAACTCTCTAATTCTTCTTTTAAGAAATAATATTCCTTTAATTCATCAGATGTTAAGTTAAAAGTTAATTTAGACCTGTATCTAAAAAATAAAAAAGTGAAGGAATTAGCCTCTAGTTACAATACTAATAATATCTCCATCTTTTAGCTCATAATCACTTGCCACACGCATGTTTTTTCTTGCATCAACAGCATGCATGAACTTATCTCCAATATCAGTATGGACAATATAAGCCAATTCACGAGGATTAGAACCTTTAGGAACTAAAAAACCATCAGGCAAAACATTGCCTTTTTGATCTGTGTATTTATGTTCATCCTGAACTGGATAAACAACAATATTCCTCAATAATTCAAAAATACCATAATTTAAAGCATCTTGAATGCCAGTGCTTCCATAAACATCTAAAATATTTGTCTGAATATATTCTAGAGCCTTAAGCTGATTTTCATTTAATTTATCTTTTTCAAGAATTTCAAAATGGCCATCTCCAGACAAATATGATATTAAACCTGCTTCAGATGCTCTTACAAGTGCTATTTCAGATTCTGCTGAAGCGGGAATTACATTTGGATATTTTTCCTTAATCTTCTTAATATTTTCAGCAGAAGTAGGTAAATCTGCTTTATTTGCAACAATCATCATTGGTTTAGCAATATGTAAGATATTTCTAGTTAATTCGATTAAATCTTCTTCATCCCACCTATTATAATCTGGCTCAATATTTCTTTTAGCTTCTATAATATCTTCTATAGCTATTCCAGTTCCAGATAATTGATCAAATAACACTTTTGAAATATCTAAGTGTTCAGCACCTACTTTTCTTATAAGTCTAACCCAATTACGTGATAATATTCCATACATCCACATTACTATTTCCTCTTCTAAAAACTCAATATCTTCAAGAGGATCATGAGTTCCAGGATCAACAGGATTTCCTTCAATATTTGTTGAACCTGAAGCATCTACAACATGAATAAACACTTTTGCTTGCATCAGATCATCTAAAAATTTATTACCTAATCCCTTTCCTTCATGTGCCCCAGGGACAAGCCCCGCAACGTCTATTAATTCAATTGGAAGTAACCTTTTTCCATCTTTACAAATTGAATTATGAGGATTACAAGTAACTTCTAATTCTTTACATGGACAATCCTTTATTACATGAGCAACCGCTTTGTTTGCATCAATGGTTGTAAATGGATAATTTGCCATTTCAACAGATGAAGCTGTTGCTGAATTGAAAAATGATGATTTGCCCACATTTGGTTTTCCAGTAACTGCAATTTGAAGCATAATAATCACTTTTATTATTTGTATTTAAAATTATAAATAGTTTCAGAAATCATATTATATTTAATGAAAGATGATGAAATTGAAAAACCTCAAGCAATGAAAATCAGGCAGGGAATTCAAGATGCAATGACCTTTTCACTTCCGGACAAAAAATTCAGTGAAGAAAATATTGAACTTGTTGAAATTGACATTGAATTAGATAATTTAGGAGAGAATTTTCAAAATTACAGAATTTTAAATCTGTGTGATATCCATTTAGGCCAATGGATTAATCCTGAATATTTAGATGATCTTGTAGACTATGTCAATACTTTAAACTTTGATTTGATTACACTAACAGGAGATTATGTCTCATATGTTATTGAGGATTACGATGTTTCACTAAAAGAATCTTTTAGTAAATTAAATAAAAAAGATGGAAAATTTGGTGTTTTAGGAAATCATGACCATTGGATGGGTTCAGATAAAATCAGAAAAATATTTAAAGAATCAGACATTGTTGATTTAAGTAATGATGTGGTTAAATTGGTAAAAGGCAATGATAAAGTTAATTTGGCAGGTGTCGATTCATGTACTGTTTGTGCTGATAGACTGGATGAAGTTTTAGCAAAATTAGATGACAATTATCCAACAATTTTACTTGTCCATGAACCTGATTTTGCAAAAGAATCGTCTCAAACTGGAAAAATCGATTTACAACTTTCAGGCCATTCACATGGAGGGCAATTTATCATTCCCAAGTTTGAAACAACACCATTTAGAGGCCCGAATTCAACTAAATATCCTGTTGGCCTTTATAAAGTAAAGAATATGATTCAATACACCAGTAAAGGATTAGGCACAAATTCATTTAGAATTAGGATTAACTGTAAACCGGAAATTACAATTATAACTCTTAAAAGAAAAAATAAAAAAAGAATTGATATAGGATGAGTTTTAAAAACCAGATAATCTCCTCGCTAAATACAATAATTACCACGATATTGATTATTATATCCAATATTGTAGCCGTATTTTTTGTCGAGTGCATTTGTACTGATTTTATAATTGGACCTAGTTATAATGCTTTAATTATTGTAATTGCCTTTTACATAGCCAATTCACTTTTATGGCCAGTTTTTAGACATTTTTTAATGAAATTCATTATTGTTACATTAGGTATTGGAGGATTATTAATAAATTCATTGATATTTTATATAACAGCATACTTCATTCCAGGAGTTTCTGTTGGTTTTTATGGGTTTTTAGAAGCTCCCCTTGTTATTGCAATAGTTACAACATTTATCGTGAATATAACAAACACAAATTATCATGACAGCTATATAAAAAATATCTTAAAAAATGCATTAAAACAAAAAACTCCTTATAAAAAACAATATCCTGGTGTTATAATGCTTGAAATTGATGGTTTATCAATTAATACTTTAAAAAAAGCAATTGATAAAGGAGTTATGCCGACCCTTAAAAGTTGGATAGACATCAACTCCCATGATTTAAAAGAATGGGAAACTGATTTATCCTCACAAACTGGAGCCAGTCAGGCAGGAATCCTTCACGGAAATAACAAAGACATTATTGCCTACAGATGGGTTGAAAAAGAAGACGATAATAGAATTGTCGTATCTGGAAAATTAAGTCACGCACCTGAAATTGAAAAAAGAATAAGCAATGGAGAAGGTTTGCTTGTAAATGGAATTAGTATCTCCAACATGTTTTCAGGAGACAGTAAACTTTTCACATTAACCTCTTCAAAATTAAAATCAATGAAAAGAATCTACAACAAAACACTACATACCATCTTTTTAGACCCTTATAATTTCCAAAGAATCTTTGTTTTATTCTTATGGGACATTTTGGTTGAATTAAAATCACAAATAACCCATAAAATAAAAAATATACAACCTCGACTTAGAAGAACTATTGTTTATGCCGCAGTTAGATCTGGAGCTAATGTTATTTTAAGAGAGGCTTCAACAGACGTGTTGTCAAGTGAAATATTAATTGGTGAGATTGACACAGCATACACTACATTTATGGGATATGATGAAGTAGCACATCACTCTGGAGTGGAAGATAATGATGTATGGGGTGTTTTAAAGCAAATAGATAACCAATTTCAAAGATTACTGACCACCATTGAAATGGCCGATAGAGATTATAAAATAGTTGTTCTATCAGATCATGGGCAAAGCAAGGGAGCCACATTTAAACAAAGATATGGAATTACACTCGGAAATTACGTAAGAAGACTTCTGCCAGATGATCTAAAAATGTATAGGACTGAATATGGCATTGACCACTTTAGAGATGCAATGATACCTGAAAATAAGAAATTAAAAAACATTAAAAAACATGTGGAAAGCATTCGTGACGATTTATTTGATGAAGAGGGATCACTTCAAAACATCCTTGAAGAAATTCAAAACAGAAAACCTGAAATTATTTTTGAAAATGAACAATACTTAAATCTGAGAAAAAAGTATTCCAACAGTCTGGAATATATTGCCGGATATGAAAGTGTAGAACACAGCACTAAAAAAGCTGAAAAGTCAGAACTGATAGTTTTAGGTTCTGGAAATATGGGTTTGATTTATCTAACCCAATGGAGACAGCGCCTTAATTATGAAGAAATCGTAATGTTATTCCCTGATTTAATTCCAGGTCTTGTAAATCATCCAGGAATCGGATTTGTTCTTGTAGATTCAATAAGTAACGGTGGAATGGTTATTGGTCAAAATGGTATTTATTATTTAGAAAATGACAAAATAGTTGGGGAAAATCCACTTGAAAACTTTGGGCCGAATGCCCCCCGTCACTTAAAAAGACAAAATTCTTTTAAAAACATGCCCGACATAATGGTTAATAGCTTCTACGATAGTGAAAATGATGAAGTTTGTGCATTTGAAGAGTTGATTGGAAGTCATGGAGGTCTTGGTGGAAATCAGACAAAACCATTTATTTTATATCCTTCCGATTGGAAAGATCCTGGAGACTTAATCGGTGCTGAATCAATTTATAAATTCTTAAAAAAAGAAATAGAAAATTTAAACTCTTGAAAGCCAATAATCTAAGATTTCTTCAATATTCTCATCAAAACTTATAGTTTTATCTTCATTTTCATGTGTAGCTTGAGGATAATCTAGATTTAATCTAATAAGTATTGCATTGGAGTTTGACAATGCCATTCTCTCAAATGGGAAGCGAATAATAGATGGAGTATTAAAACCAACACCGCATTCTAAAAATACTACTTTTTCATTGTCGATTTTTTCTAAAAATCCCGCATAGTTATTATACATCCCCCTCCATTTTTCATCTTCAACAAAGAAATTATCTTTTCTTAGATTAACATCCATTTCTTCTCCACAAACTGGACAATATGGAACCAAATCTGAAGGAACCCTGCAATCATCTGTTTTTTCTAAAAGTTCTGTTACTAATTTCTCATTAGGATATAATTTATCATGACATGCTTTACTACATTGTAATAAACCATAATCTCCCTGTGTTGCAAATATCCTTTTATTTTCAAAGCCATTTATCCAAAATTGATGTTCAACATTGGTTGTTATTACAAAATACTCTTTATTTTCAACTAATTTTAACAACTTCTGATAAACATTGGTTTTGCCCATATCATAGCGATTTGCAAAAATATGTCTTGCCCAATAAGCCCAACGCTCTTCGGGAGTGTCGAAATTATAAAATGATGAAGAATACATGTCTTTAAACCCGTATTTATCTATGAAATCTTTAAAGTATCTTTCATGCCTTTTTCCACCATAATCAACTCCAGCAGCCGTTGAAAGGCCAGCACCAGCACCAATTAATATATAATCCGCTTCATCAATAACTTTACTAGCTTCATCTAGTCTTAAAATAAATTTATCCATTTAATAATTCCTTATAAATTAAATAATCCTTATCTGTAAAAACATTAAAAATAATATGTTTTAAAGTTGTTTCATTTGATTTTAAATAATCACTAACCGTTTCGATTGCAATTTTTGCTGCAAGATCTTGTGGAAAATTAAAAACCCCAGTTGAAACACAACAAAATGCAATGGATTCAAGTTGATTATACTTAGCAATATCTAAACAAGACACATAACAACTTTTTAAATCTTCATACTTGTCCATAGAAGGCTCTTGACCTTCTAGAATTTTAGGACCAACTGTGTGAATCACATATTTTGAAGGCAAGTTATAAGCACTTGTAATTTTTGCTTTACCCACTTCCTCATCATGATTTTGAATTTCCATAATTTTATTGCATTCCTCCCTTAGCTGAACTCCGGCAGCAGAATGGATTACATTATCAATGCAATTATGTTGAGGTATAAAACAACCAAGTAATTTAGAGTTAGCCGCATTGACAATTCCATCAACTTTTAGAGTTGTAATATCCCCCTGCCACAACATGAGCTTTCCTTTAACTTCTTTAATATCATCTGGAGAGATTAGAGTCTTATTTAATGTTTCAGCGCTTAAAAATTCATCTTGAACCTCTAAAAATTCCCCCGATATTTCTGAAGGTGGCCTTATATTCATTAGTAAGCGAAGCAATCTTCTCTTTAATTGATAATCTTTTGGAATAGGAATATATTCTCCTTTTTCATTAAGTAAATAATTAATTAAAAAATCTAATTGTTCTTCTGAGTTAATTTTAATCCTTCCATAAATTGTCAATTATAAATTTAATGAAAGTATTTAAATAATTTTTGTAACTTTTAAGAAACTGAGTTACGAAAAAGTAACTATAAATTAATAATAAAAAAAATAACCTTTTATATAATAATTTAATATATTTTTAAATATGCAAAAAACAATTTGCCCAGTTGATAGAACTTTAAGCTTAATTAGTAAAAAATGGAGCATACAAATTATTCGTGACATGTTTTTTGGTAAAAAACATTTTAAAGAATTTAAAGAGGACAAACCTAACTTAAGCAATAAAGTTTTATCAAATTGTCTAAAAGAGTTAGAAGAAAATGGATTAATTGAGAAAAAAGTATTGAACACAAGCCCTGTTACTACAGAGTATTATTTAACTGATTACGGTCAATCCATGAATAAAATTATCTATGAATTAGCCATGTTTACATTAAATAGTGAAAAAGATAAAAACTATTCAAATGAAACTCTTAACGGATTAAAAGAAACTTTTAGAGAAACTTTGAAAATTGATGATTAAAATGACTGGTAAAATTTATATTGTTGGCATTGGTCCTGGATCTAGCGAATATTTAACAAAAAAGGCCATAGATACTGTTAAAATGAGTGATTATACTGTTGGAAGCACACGTGCTATTGATTTATTTGATGATGCACCGGGAAAACTTGCATTTAATGTTAAAGAATTATTAGATACATTAGAAAAAGGTGTTGAACTTGCAGTTGAAGGAAATATCGTATCCATATTATCAACTGGAGATCCTGGTTTTTCAGGAGTTTTAAATACCGTTTTAAGAATTTCGGGTGAAAAAAATTTCCCAAAAAACAGTATTGAAGTAATTCCCGGAATTAGTTCTCTTCAGCTTGCAGCTGCAAAATGCCACATTCAATGGGACGACGCTAATGTAATGACTTTCCATGGCAGGGAAAATATAGAAGACATCTTGCCTGTGATTAATAATGGTAAAAAAACTATTGCACTGCCTTCCCGTAAAGTTAAAGACATGGCACAATTCTTACTTGACAATGGTGTTGAAAAAGACCGTGAAGTTGTAGTTTGTGAACGTTTAAGTTATCCTGATGAAAAAATTGTTTCAGCAACATTAGAAGATATTGCTCAAAGTGAATTTACCTATATGTGCATTATGCTAATTAATGAATAAAATTAACCTTAAAAATTCATTTTAAAAGTTCTTTCCTATTTGATTTTAAAATCAAAGCTTATATGTTCGATTATATCATACATTAATTGTCAGTCGGGTTAAAAAAAAGACAAAAGGTAGATATGATGAACATTAAACTAAACACCATATGTTTCATTTTATTACTGTTTTTACTAATCGGAGTTGCTTCGGCAGCAAATATTGATAATGAAACATTGCACAAAACAATTGAAGATGAAGAACTTAACCAAATTAGTTCTCAAGAAAAACAACTTGAACCAAGCAATAAGATGTTAACCTCAAAAAGTAAACAAAAAGTAAACATTAAAGCTCCTGATGTGAAAATGCATTACAAAGATGGGAGTGCATTTACTGTAACACTTAAAGATGCTAAAAAAAAGGTAATTAAAAAGGTCAAAGTAAAGATTACAATAGATGGTAAAACTTATACTAAAAAAACTAATTCAAAAGGCAAAGCATCTATAAATCTTAATTTGAAAAGTGGAAAATATAGCGCCATAACTAAATTTGACGAAACGCCATTATATAAAAAAGCAAACGCTAAAAGTACTATAACCATCAAAAGCACAGTAAAATGTAGTGATTTGTCAAAATACTATAAAAACAAGTCAAAATACTGCTCAAAGTTTTATGACAAAAAAGGAAAAGTTCTTAAACAGACATCTGTGAAATTCAAATTAAATAACAATGATTACACCGTTAAAACTGATAACAAAGGTGTTGGAAAACTAGATATTGATTTGAAACCTGGAAAATATAGCATTTCTGCCATTAATTCCAAAACATCAGAAACAATTAAAAAAGCCATCACGATTAAAACAATTCTAGAAACATCAGACTTGACAATGAATGAAAGTGATGGAAGCAAATTTTGTGTTAAAGTCTTAAATTCTAACGGGAAAGGCTCTCCAAATAAAAAAGTAACATTAAAAATAAATGGCAAAACTTACACTCCAAGAAGCAATTCCAAAGGCATTGCAACACAGATAATTGACTTGAAAGAAGGAAAATACTCAATAACTACAGAATATGAAGGATTGAAAAACACTAACCAAATTACTGTTAATAAAGGAATTAAACATGATTTATTTAGCCATATCACATCAATTCCAAATTATGTTAATGTTACCAATCCCTATGTCTTTCACAATTCTGTTTATGCAATAAAAACAGGCCTAGATGGAATTATAAGAATGCCTAAAAATGAACTTTTCACGATACGGGTTAATGAAACAAAGGAATATCTATTCTCAAAATCAGCAATTCCTGGTGTTGATTCTGTAGTGATAGGTTATAAAGCTCATTTAGTTCCTTTTGATGGAAGTGCCACTAAAAGCGATTTTAATAAAAATAATTTAAAGGGCAACGGCATTTTAATTTATTCAACAGCTAACCACACCAATATCGAATATAGGAACAATGCAGAAACCAATGATGATTTATTTGGAATTTATATTGATAAAGGACTGGGCTATAGTGAAACCATAACATATCTCCAGAATAACCATATAAAAGCCAAAGTTAACTTTTATACTGTTCAATATGATGAATTAGGTCTAAAATACAATTTAGCTAAATTTTATGGAAAAAGCATATATGACTTCAACTATAAAAGTTATGATGAAATAACCAACCACAATACTGATTTAATTAAATTTGCAAACACTAATGAAAATGCAACCTTCAGCTATTTTGGAAAGTCAATTGTTGGTTATCCTTCAAAAGAAGAGATCATAACCAAATTCATAATTAACGGCGAAGAAAATCTTGAAAAAATAGAAGCAATTAGTTATGGACTCAATCAAAAGTATAGACAAAGCTTAGGTTTTGAAGTACTTCAAAGTTATGCGATAATTAATGAAAAGATTACAAAAAATATTTTAAAAAAATGGACAGACAGAAATTCAGAATATTTATCAAAATTCGGAGCTATGAATATTTATGGAATGTTTTTAGCATCCCTTGAAACCGTGTGGCTTGCAGATGAAATAGCTGACAACTATGCAAAGGAATTTAATGTAAACTGGAAACGGGACAATGCAGTTACAATTCTTGGAGGCATTAACTTAGATAATACCTATTTACATATTTTGAATGCCAATATGGGCATGACTGTTAATGGAGATGGTCAAAATACAAAAATGTTTAGGTTAATGAATTCTGTTTACTTGCCAAATATTGAAAATTATGTTTTAGCACCAGTTGGTGAGAGATACATTGACAATATTACAAATTCAATAGACAACATTTTAGAATCCATTGAAGCTAATAATTTCAGCATTGTTCAAATGAGAGAGATCTTTCATATTATATGTGAAGATGGTAAAAATTCAACCATGATAATTAATTCAACAAGCGGAGTAGCTAATGTTATTTTAAGCGATGGCGATTTCGCATATAAAGGAGCGGCAGTTCCAACAACAAACGATTGTTGTAGTGTTGGAATAATACCTAAAGACATTGTTAAAGGAATTAGAAATACTATGGACAAAGTAAATAGTGGAGGCAATAATATTATTAAGAATATTTTAAATAAAATCCATCCCTTAATTGTTACCGCATCTATGATTGGTACTGTAACTGCAAGTATCGCTTCAACACTTGTAACTACTAGTGCCGTTTTAACTCTATCCACTACCGTTGGATTGATGATGGGAATACATAGTGCAGGAAATTATGTTAAAAATAATTTTGTTGATAAAAAAGATTGGCATTATGCATATGAGCATATTACATTCACCAGAGATGGATATATGCAAAATAAAAAGTTTTATAATATTCCAAAAAACGATGGTACTTATGAGTATGTAGAAGTTGGAATCAATTCTGACGGCAGCTTAAACAGAAATGATGCATTATATATAAGTAAAGGAAATGTTAAAAAATTAACCAAGGAAGAAACTTATCAATATTTTAGTGAAGAATATTGGACACCATTCAATGTTCCAACAAAATATTGGGATAAAAGTTGGAAACAATAATAATAAAGTTAATTGAAGCGTTTAAACCTGACACATTTATAATATTGGATGTTGCATAAGCAATCCCTTTATTTATAAAGTTAGTGTTGATAATAGTTTGAATATTAATAACTATTACGATACTTGCAAAATTTTGTAAATGGATATTAAAAAAGAAATGAAACAATAGGATAAAATAAAATGGATTTGAAACCTGAAACATTGATTACCGGACTTTTCATAGTATTTGTAATATTAATATTTGGACAGGGAGTCATTGGTGATGAAAAGATATTCACATGGTTATTTCTGATAATTGCAGCAATATTGATAATCTATACAATTATTCAGCTTATAAAAACTCCTAACCGTGAATTAATTGAGAATTTCAAAAAAATCATATAATCACACAAATACTGATTGTGATAACCATAGTCGCAGTAATATGTGATTTAATTCTCAATCCTATGAAATGGACTTTTCATCAATACCTATTTTATTATTAATACTTGCAATATTTTGTGAATGGTTTTTTAAAAAAGAAGATTGAATTAAAGTTAAAATAATTTAATTATTTTAACTTATTTTTATTTTTACAATTGAATAGGTTCTTGAACTACTTCATCATTGTCCTGATCATCGTATAGAATATGAGCAAGATTTAGTAATTTCTCCTGACCTTTAACTTCATCTTTAAATAATGGAATTTCAGCAATGTATTGGTCTGGGAATTTTTGGTCAATTAGAGCTAATCTTTTTTGTTGTAATTTATGTCTAGAGTGACAGAAATCACAGTCACAAATATCAGGCATTACTTGATTTACAATAACGCTATCAACAGTGATATCATGTTTGTTAAGCGCTTCCAAAGCTCTTTCAGACTCATAAATTGACATTTCTTCTGGAATTACAACCATTTTGAATGTTGTCCTATCAGGGTCAGATAATATTCCTTTTGCTTTGTCAATTTGTTCTTTAGTTCTTTTTAAATCTTCAGAAGTTTGAGGATCATCTACTGCATCCATGAATGGCATGATTTTTTTAAGTGAATTAGTTGCAGTGCCCAATTTTGCTTTAAGTAACATCATTTTTCCTACCCATGAGTCCATAACTTCAGGGAAGGACAATAATCTTAATGTATGTCCTGTTGGTGCCGTATCAAATACAACAACATCATATTCATCTGAATTCATTACACTCATAAACATTTCAAATGCAGCGGCTTCATCTGCACCTGGAGATGAAGACACCATATCTAATTGATCAGTTAAGAAATCCATACCTAACAAACCGCCAGCATCATCAGGATTTGCTTGCTTTTGAGCATCTAATTGTGCTTGCTTTTGAGCCATTGCCACGTCAGGGTCAATTTCAACAGCAAACAAATTGGTTTTGATTTCACGTGGATAATTTCCAATTGGAACTTCAAGGGAATCGGATAATGAATGGGCAGGGTCTGTTGATACAATCAATGTTTTTTTGCCTTGTTCTGCTAACCATAATGCAGTAGCAGATGATACTGAAGTTTTTCCAACTCCTCCTTTTCCACCTACGAAAATAAAAGTTGTTTTATCTTTATTGAATTTGAAATAATCTTTAAAAGCCAATTAAATTACCTCCTTAAATAAACTTACTTTTGGTATGTACACGGATTTTCGTGTACTTACCACTCTTTTTTCATGAAATTTTTTTCATAAAATTGTTCCGCTTATGAGTATGAAAAGCATATGATTTAAATTAATCTAACTTTTGGTAACTATATTTATTTTCATAAGGTAACATATACTTTTCGGTCAAAAATCCGAATAGATACGAAATTATGACTCTTTCAAAAACTTTGTTAATTTGAAATTTTTGATGAAAATTAGTTTTGAATTTATAATTCTGTTTAAAAATCATTCCTAGAAACTTAAGGTTTTTCCTGATGAAATTTTTAATTATTATCATTATTAATACGCGTGTTATATCACGTTTAGATGGAATTTGAATTTTCAATCTCTTTCAAAAACTAGTGAAAATTCAAATCACACAAGTTTTTGAAAGAAGCACAGCCCATTATATACTAACCATTATTAATTAAAAAGTACATATTATTTAGTGTATAAATGATTGGAAGGTGGGTGATAATATTAGTAAAATTCCAGAATTAAATGTAGAACAAACAAAAACCGACATTATCAAATTCATTAAAGGCAAAGTCGATGAATCTAAAACTGATGGAATAGTAATAGGTTTAAGTGGTGGAATTGATTCAACACTTGTTGCATACCTTGCTTGTGAAGCATTAGGAAAAGATAAAGTATTTGGAATTTTAATGCCATCTACAACAACCCCAACAGAAGATAAGCTTCATGGTGTAGAAATAACACAAATTTTAGGTATAGAACATGAAGAAATAGATATTGATAGCATTTTAAATGAATATCTATCCATGACACAGCTTGAAGAAAATAAACTAGCAATCGGAAACCTTAAGGCTAGAATCAGAATGTCAATCATTTATTATTATGCAAATGCTAAAAATTATCTTGTAAGTGGAACAGGCAATAAAAGCGAAATTCTTATTGGTTACTTTACAAAACATGGAGATGGTGCATGTGACATTGAGCCAATTGGAGAGCTATATAAAAGCGATGTCTACAAATTAAGTGAATATCTGGATGTTCCACAAGACATTATTAATAAGCCTCCACGTGCAGGATTGTTGAATAATCAAACTGATGAAGAGGAAATTGGAATGAGTTATGAGTTACTTGATCAAATTCTTCATTTATACACCGAAAAATTTGTTATAAATACCAAAATAGCTCAATATTTAGATATTCCGGTTGATGACGTTGATATGATAATTGATAAAGTTATAAGGAACCAGCACAAAAGCAAAGTTCCTGAAAGCCCTAAAAAAACAATAAATTAATGGTGATTTAGTGAGTGAAAATATAGAAAAGAAATGGCAGAAAAAATGGGCCGATGCAAAACTATTTGAATCAAACCCAGATGAAAGAAAAAAGTTATTCTTAACTGTTGCTTTCCCATACCCAAGTGGAGCAATGCATATTGGACACGGCCGTACATATACTGTACCTGATGTTTATGCCAGATTTAAAAGAATGGAAGATTATAATGTATTATTCCCAATGGCATGGCATGTGACTGGTGCACCAGTTATCGGAATTGCAGACAGGATTAAAAGAAAAGACCCTTGGACACTCGATTTATACGAAAGAGTACATGGTGTGCCAAAAGATACCTTGCCCCAATTAGAAGACCCAGAATTCATTGTAAAATACTTCTCTACAGAATATCATGAAGTAATGGAAGAAATGGGATATTCAATTGATTGGAGAAGAGAATTTAGAACAATTGATCCAACATATAGAAAATTCATAGAATGGCAAATCACCACATTGCATGAAAAAGGATTGGTTGCAAAAGGAGAACACCCTGTCAAATACTGTCCAAATTGTGATAACCCTGTAGGAGACCACGATTTGCTTGAAGGAGAAGGAGTAGGTGTTAATGAATTAACCCTTTTAAAATTCCAAATTGACGATAGAGTTCTTGTAACAGCAACTTTAAGACCTGAAACAATCGTTGGAGCAACAAATATCTGGTTAAATCCTGATGTTGAATATGTTTTAGTAAATGCTGAAGGAGAAAATTGGATAATTACAAAAGAAGCTCACTATAACCTATCTAATCAAATTAAAGATTTAGACATCGTGTCTGAAATTAACCCTAATGACTTAATTGGTAAAATGGCAACTAACCCATTTACTGGAGATGAAATACCTATTTTCCCAGCTAGTTTTGTCAGTGCATCTTACGGAAGCGGAGTGGTATTTTCAGAACCTGCCGATGCACCTGCAGACTACATTGCACTTCAAGATTTAAAAAACAATGATGAATTAATCTCCAAATATAAGTTATCAGGAATTATTGAAAATGTGGAACCAATTCCAGTCTGTACCCTTAAAGGATATGGTGAGATTCCAGCAGCAGACATTATTGAACGCTTGGAAATTACAGACCAAAACGATGAAAAATTGCATGAAGCTACTAATGAATTATACAAAGCACAGCACAGCAAAGGTAAAATCATTGATTCCATACCTGATTTTGGCGACATGAAAGTCCGTTTTGCTCGTGAAGAGTTAAAAGAAAAATTAATCAATGAGAATATGGCTACAATCATGTATGATTTTGCTGAAAGACCCGTTGTTTGCAGATGCGGCAATAATTGTGTGGTTAAAATCATGGATGACCAATGGTTCATGAAATATGGTAGCGAAGAATGGAGTGAAAAAACCTTAGAAGTTCTTGAAGGCGAAACCATTATTCCAAAAGAAATTAAAAACAATTTCGAATATTACATTAACTGGTTAGATGACTGGGCATGTTCTAGAAAAGTAGGGCTTGGAACAAGACTTCCTTGGGACAATCAATGGTTAATTGAACCACTAACTGACTCTACAATTTATATGTCTTACTATTCAATAGCCAAATATTTAAAAGACATGAATCCTGATGATTTAAACTTGGCATTCTTTGACAAAGTCCTTTTAAATAAGGATTCAGGCGAAATTACCGTGCCTGATGAAAAAATCAAAGAAATTCAAGATGAGTTTAACTATTGGTATCCTCTTGATTGGAGATTGTCTGCAAAAGACCTTGTAGGAAACCATTTAAGCTTTTTAATGTTCCACCACAGTGCAATTTATCCTAAAGACAAATGGCCAAGAGGAACCGTTGTATTTGGAATGGGACTTTTAGAAGGAAATAAAATGTCTTCATCAAAGGGCAATGTTATTTTACTTAAAGATGCCATTGGCGATTACACAGCTGATGTTGTAAGATTATTCCTGATGGCTTCTGCTGAACCATGGCAAGACTTCGATTGGAGAGAAAAAGAAGTGCTCGGAACTAAAAGAAGACTGGAATGGTTTAGAGAATTTTCAGCAAGAGTTGAAGAAATTAAAGGTTCCCCTTTAGATTTAAGCAACATTGAAAAGGTTGAATTGACACGTACAATTGATTTATGGATGTTAAACCAGCTCAATCAACATATTAAAAATGCAACTGAAGCTCTAGAAGTTTTCCAAACAAGACAAGCACTTCAGGATTCCCTATTCCTACTCAAAAAAGATGTTGATCATTACCTCTATCGTGTAAAACATTTGCTTGACTCACAAGATCCGGCTATAACCTATGTTTTATCCACAGTTTTGGAAGCTTGGATTAGGCTTTTGGCACCATTTACCCCTCATACTTCTGAAGAGCTATGGGCAAAATATGGTGGAAAGGGATTTGTAAGCGAATCCAACTGGCCTAAAGCTGATGAATCCCTAATAAATCCTGTAATTGAAAAATCAGAACAGCTAGTGGAAAATATCATCAAAGATATTGCACACATCAAACAAATGGTTGGAGATGGGGTTGAAAATATCCACATTTATCTTGCTCCTGATTGGAAATGGGATTTATACAAAATAGCCGATGAAGTTGGAAAACCAGATATTGGTCAAATAATGGGCAGAGCCGTTGGCGCTGATATCTATGATGACAAAAAAGAAATAGCTATGGTAGCTAAAAAAATCGGTAAAGAAATTACAAAAACCAGATACATTGGCAAAATTAACGAAGATGAAATTTTAACCGATGCTCTTGACTACATCAAAGAAGAATGTGGAAATGAAGTAACAATCCACAGAGATGATTCATACGATCCGCAAAATAAGGCTAAAAATGCAATGCCTTACAAGCCAGCTATTTTTATGGAATAATTAACTTATTCCAATTATTTTATTTTTATATCCATCGCATCATATGCATTAAAGTCATCGCTAAAATTAAAAAAAAATAGTAAAAATGATTATAGCTAAAATCAATTAAAGTATAATCTATAATTTTCTTGCAAATACAATGTACCCGCTATGACCAACCATGCGGGTCTTTGGCCTTACACCTTGAGGTCTAACTTCCAAACCACGCTCTAATGTTTCAATAATGTCAATATCATAGAAACCTAATTTTTTAGCAACACGATATGCGGTTTCGGCTTGATCGATATAAGGTGCATAAACCGCCAGCCATCCTCCGACATTTAAAGACTCCATTACATCCTCAAATATTTCAAACGGTTTTGGAAGGTCTAAAAAGATCAAATCTATATTGTCTTCGTCAATTCCATCTTTAATGTTTTGATTTTTAACATGAATGTTGGCAATTCCAAATTTCTCAATATTCTTGCCTGCAACTTCAGCAAAATCCTCTCTGATTTCATAAGTAAATACTTCCCCATCCGGCCCTACAACATTGCCAAAGTTAAGTGCAATGGCTCCTGCACCGGTTCCTGCATCGACAACACGTGCCCCAGCACCTAAACCAGTATGGGCGAGGACCTGACCAATATCTTTTTTAATAAGAATTGAACATCTCCTATCCATCAAATCTATAAAATCATTAATAGTTGGTTTTACAATCTTAAATGTGTGGTCCAAATGACTTTTAACTTCATCACCAATTTCGGCTTTATCCAATACATCGGCTTTGACGATTCCCAAATCGCTTTGAAATTCCTCCCCATGTTTTAAAATATGCTTTTTACCACGTTCATCTAAAATCATCTTCATTATTCTAACTCCGCTAACCTTTTAACCCGTTTAAGTGAATCCGGATGTGTAGAGAACAGTTCCATGACTCCATTAGTTTTTGAAATTTTAATATCTGAGTTTGCAAGTCTCCTTAACTCTTCATCAGATACTGTTCCATCATTATCAAAGTCAATTTGTTGGAAATCAGTAATATCATGTTGTGCATTATTTACATCAGTTACAAAGAAAGCACGATTAGTATTTACTTCAGCTATGGTGTCCTTATCACATCCTGCCGCGCCATAGGATAATTTATATAATGCTGATACCAATGCTGCCGGTCTGTTTCCAAACTCAACGCTTGCTTCATCAGCATAGTATTCACGAGTTCTGGAGATGAACAATACTAGCAATTGGCCAATTAAATAGAAAACATAACCTAAAACTCCAATAATAACTCCTCCATTGTTATTGTTATCTCCTGAAAACAAAAAGGAAAGTGCAATATAATAGCAAATCATTGGAATAACACTTACTGCTGCAGTTATTGCCATGTCATTATGTTTGATATGGCCCATTTCATGGCCAAGTACGGCTTTTAGCTCATCACGGTCAAGCAATCCTAAAATTGGACGTGTGATTGCAATATGGCCGCTTCTACTTGTTCTACCATAAGCAAATGCATTAGGGATGTTGATTTCTGATAACCCAATTTCGGGTTTTGGAATGCCTGCTGCATCAGCTAACTCCTGAACCATTTGGTGAATATGAGGTGCTTCAGCTTCAGATAATGGTCTCACATTCATAGAACGTTTAACAAGAGATGGTCCAAACCAATACTGTAAAAATACAATTATTAAGCTCGCACCCATATATAATTTCCAACTACTTATTCCCAAATACCAACCTACAAGAGATATTAGAATATATACAATTGTAAACATGAATACTGAGGTCAATAACATTCTTAATTTAAGTTTCCATGTACCTTTCATTTTTAACACCTTATTGAGATTGAAAAAATACTTTTCAAATACTCACTTTAATTATATATTAATTAGATTTCATATAATAAAAAAGTTAAGCAAAAAATAATTTAACTACATAATACATAAATGTTACTACAGTAAAAGGTGATTAAATGAGCGGACCATGGGTAGAAAAATATAGACCAAAAAAATTAGAATACATAGTAGGACAAAAACAAATCGTAGCAAGACTTGAAAAATATGTAGGTGAAGAAAGTATGCCCAACCTAATGTTTACAGGTCCTGCAGGTGTTGGTAAAACAACCACCGCTTTAGCCTTAGTCAAATCAATTCTTGGAGAATACTGGAGGCAAAACTTTTTGGAATTAAATGCATCTGATGCAAGAGGAATCGAAACAGTCAGAAACCATATTAAAAATTTCTGTAGATTGAAACCCGTAGGTGCTCCATTCAGAATAATCTTTCTAGACGAAGTCGACAACATGACTAAAGATGCGCAACATGCACTTAGACGTGAAATGGAAATGTATACAAAAACCGCCTCATTTATACTATCATGTAACTACTCATCAAAAATCATAGATCCAATTCAATCAAGATGTGCAATATTCAGATTCGCTCCAATTAAAGGAGAAGAAATCAAGAAACGTTTAAAATTCATTTGCGAAAGTGAAGGATTTAAAGCAGATGATAAAGGACTTGAATCCATTGTTTACTTTGCTGAAGGAGATATGAGGAAAGCCGTTAACGTTTTGCAAGCTGCAGCATCTGATGAAGGGATTATAGATGAAGATGCAGTTTATGAAGTTGTATCCAAAGCAAAACCACAAGATATTGGAAATATGATTAATAAAGCATTAATGGGCGACTTTATGAGTGCCCGCAATATATTAAGAGAAACCATGGTTTTACAGGGAACCAGTGGCGAGGATATGGTTACTCAAATTTATCAAGACGTTTCCAAAAGAGTTGTTGAGGGCAAAATGGATGCCAGTATTTACATGGATTTAATTGAAGCAATAGCCGAGTGTGACTTTAGAATAAGAGAAGGAGCAAATCCAAGAATACAACTTGAAGCGTTATTAACTCAATTCTTATAAGGTATAGAAATGTTATGGACGGACAAATACCGGCCACAAGAATTAGGCCAAGTGGTTGGTAATAAAAAAGAGATTAAAATAATCACTGATTGGGTTAGCAGTTGGAAAAATAACGACCCTCAAATACCCTTGCTTTTAGTTGGACCACCAGGCATTGGAAAAACAACACTATCCCAGATTATTGCAAAAGAATTTTCAGAATATATTGAGTTAAATGCTAGTGACAAACGTTCACAAGACGTTATTAAAAACACGATCGGCGAATCATCAGCAGCAAGATCATTATTCGGCGACGATTATAAATTAATTATTCTTGATGAGGTGGATGGAATTCATGGAAGTAATGACCGTGGAGGAGTAAGAGCCATTGGTGAGATAATTAAAACTTCACACCATCCGATGATTTTAATAGCTAATGATTTTTATTCTAAACGTTTGCAATCCATTAAACCTAAATGTCAAGTTATTAAAATGAAAAAGGCCAGATGGAATTCTATATCTGCACTTTTAAGAAAAATAGCTATAGCAGAAGGGGTTGATGTTGAACCTGGTGCATTAAAAGAAATAGCCACCAAATCACAAGGAGATGTAAGGTCAGCCATTAATACATTACAAGCGCTTTCAGATAAAGACAATACTCTGAAATCAAGTGACATTGACAATATAATTACAAAAGATACACGTTCAGATATATTCAATGCAATAACCGGTGTTTTAAAAAGTAAAACTCCCGCTCATGTAAAAGAAGCAATGTGGATTGAAGAAGACCCTACACTAGTAATGGAATATATTGCTGAAAATATCCCAAGAGAATACCAGAAAAAAGATGAAATTAAAAAAGCATACGATTATATCTCAAAAGCTGATGTTTTCTTTGGAAGAACACTTGCAAGCAGGAACTACGGTTATTGGAAATATGCAAGCGATTTTATGGGAATTGGCGTAAGTAACTCCAAACATGAAACCTATAAAAAATTCACAAAAATCCAAACCCCAACTATCTTTGGATTAATGGGACGCAACCGTGGGAAAAGAAACTTAAGAGATGGAATTGCTGAGAAAATGTCAGTTAAACTCCATGTGTCACATTCCATTGCCATTTCAATGTTTCCCTATCTTGAAATAATGTTTAAAAATAATGAGCTTGCCTGGGAAATCAGCGACTTTTTAGAACTTGATGATGCGGAAATCAAGAGATTTAGATCAAGAAAGATACCTAAAAAGACTGTTGAGAAAATGGAGAAAAGAAAAGCTCAAATGCGTGTTGAAGAACGTGACAGGCATGCAGAAGAGCTTAAAAATCAAATGATAGATGTTGTTGAAGAAACTCCTGAAGATACATTGCCATTTGAAATTTCAGACAGCACTACAGCAGAAGATACTGTTCGCGAAGTTGAAGAAGAAAAAGCTGAAGAGAAGAAAGACAAAAAGAAAACAGATAAGCAAGTTTCACTTTTCAGCTTTTAATTTTTTATTTTTTAAATCTACAAACTCGGCAGCGGTTAATACATTTTCCCTATACTGCGGAGCAACATTCTGTAAAAATTCACTGAATGAAATAGCTAATTCATCCTTATTTTCACAATCCAATAATTCTTGATTATCCATTTCTAAAAAGGAATTTATCCAATCTATTGAAACGTTAATTAATGGATAAATTTCATTATCCTCTTTAGTTAAATTCAAACCTTCACCTTTAAAAATGCCCTCGAAAATATTGTTAACCTCATCATCCAAAATCAAAGGATTGACTTTTAAATCATGAACCCCGCCATATACCAGTTTAACGCCATATTTTCTGGTGTACGGTTCTAGCAATAGCTCAACCATGAAATTATCTTTAGGCATTAAAATTACAGATTCGGGCTTTATTTCATCAGACAGCACTTTTGACGATTTATAACATATTTTTTGGAATAGTTTATTTCTAACCACATCAATTTCAGGGTATTTTTTTTTAAATGTTTTTTCACGTGTTCTTGAGAACTTTGAAAATCTCAAATTATTGATGTAGATTTTCTGAGGAGTATAAGATATGAAACGAGTATCTACCCCTATCATCTTTAAATATTTTAGTACATCTTTTTTAGATGATGAAAATTCCTCTTCATCACTTGTTAAACCTGAAATATCAAACATCAAATCCATATTATCATTCTAAATTAATTTTTTTTCTTAAAGCTTCCTCCATCACGTCAACTGGAGCATCACATCCTGTCCAAATTTTGAAACTTTCCGCTCCCTGATAAAGCAACATTTTAATTCCACATACCGGTTTTGCACCGGCCCTAATAGCTTCTTTAATCAATACCGTTTCATTTGGATTATAAACCGCATCAAATACAACCAAATCCTCATGCATATCCTCTGCAGTGACAATCGGATTATCCCCAACATGAGGATGCATCCCAATTGGAGTTGTGTCTATTAAGATATCTGCATGTTTTATATAATAATTAATTCGATTTATTGAATCTGCACAAACATTATCCGTCAATTTTGAATTTAAAACATCCCTAGCTAACCTTTGAGCGTATTCAACATTTCTATTTACTATGGTTAACTTGCTAGCCCCATATTTTGCAATGTAAAATGATATGGCTCTTGAAGCGCCTCCTGCACCTGCAACAACAACATTTTTATCTTTAATTGATGTTACTTCTCCAATTGCTTTAATAGCTCCAATTCCATCAGTATTATATCCCTTCATCTCTTCAAAATCAATTGTATTAACCGCGCCGATTAAACTAGCTATTTCATCAATTTCCTCCAAATACCTGACAACATCGATTTTATGAGGAATTGTAACATTTAATCCTTTAATATTTAATGACCTTGCTCCCACAATAGCTGATTTCAAATCATTAGGATTGACATCAAATGCAACATATGCATAATCCATATTCAAATCACTAAAAGCAGCATTGTGCATAGGTGGAGAGAAACTATGTTCCACAGGATGACCTATCAAACCTACAATATTTGTACTACCTTTAATATTCATATAATTATAGTTTAGATTGAAAATATAAATAATTTCTCAAAAATTATATTAAAAACAAAGAATAGCTCCTAAAGGTTCAATTAGCCCATTCTTCACCTAACCATATATGTTGATAATGAAAAGCGGCAAAGAAAATATTTTTGAGATAAAAATAACTATTAATTCAAAATATTTAAGCTTACCCATCATGGACATAAGAGCTATTTCCTAGATAACCCTATACTTACACATTGTTTAAAGCTTTTTAAATCAATATGATAAATTTACAGATGCAAATCACCACGTGAAAAGTTTTTCACCCATCCAGAAAAATAAATCCAAACAAAGATTATATAACTTTGTATACACAAACTTTAATTATAATTTATTATTCACAAGGAGAGCGAACATGGAATTTACAAGACCAAGAGGTACAAGAGATTTTTTATTTGATGAAATGAGACAAAGAAAACAAGCTGAAAGTACCTTAAGAACAATATTCGAAAATTACGGTTATCAAGAAATTAAAACGCCATTATTTGAAGAATTAAAGTTATTTACCACCAAATCTGGAGAAGAAATTGTAGACCAGTTATATAATTTTAAAGACAAATCCGACAGGGAACTGACATTAAGACCAGAAATTACAGCTCCTGTTGCAAGATTATACCTTAATGAACTTGAAAAAGCTTCCACCAAACCTATAAAACTTTATTACTATGGAAGTTGTTTTAGATACGAAAGACCGCAAAAAGGAAGATTCAGACAATTCTGGCAATTTGGTTGTGAATTAATCGGTGCTAAAACACCACAAGGCGAAGCTGAAGTTATTGCATTATGTTCGGATGCAATCAAATCCCTTAGAATCACCACCGCTGATGTTAACATTAACCACCTTGGAATCATTAGAGGATTATTTAAACACTTTGAAATTTCAACTGAAACCCAAAGGGAAATCATGGTCATTATTGATAAAGGAGACAAGGACCTCCTAATTGCATCTTTAAGTGGAGACAAAACAGTCATTGATAATGATGAATTAAATCAAATATTGTTAAAACTCATTGACCTTGTTGGGGACAGATACATTATTGACTATGTTGAAGAGTTAATAGCGCCATATGAAGAGTCACAAGATGCATTGAATGAGTTAAAAGAATTAATTGACCTTTTAGAAGCTTTCCAAGTTGAAAATTATACTTTGAACCTGGGGGTTGCAAGAGGACTTGATTACTATACCGGAATTGTATTTGAGATTTATGTTCCAGAACTTGGTGCACAAAAGCAAATCTGTGGCGGAGGATCATACAGCCTTGTAAAGGTCTTTGGAGGTCAGGAAGTAGAATCAACCGGTTTTGCACTTGGTTTTGATAGGCTGATGAATGCCATTGAAGAGTTGGCTGAAGTTGAAGAACTTCCTTCACACTTGGATGTTTTCGTTGCCCCCATTGCCAAAGACGTTAGCGTTAAAGCGTTTGAAATCACACAACTCCTGAGGAAAAATGGCCTCAAAACAGATGTTGATTTGAATGCCAAGAAATTTAAGAAGTTAATGAATTATGCAGATAAAATTAAAGTTCCGAAAATAATTATTGTTGGTGCAAATGACCTTTCAAAAGGCAAGGTAACCGTTAAGGATATGGTTACTGGCCAACAGGAATTGGTCAATATTGAAAATATTGTAACTTACTTGAAAGAGGATTAAAATGAATATAAACTTCAGACATGAAATTAATGGCGTTAAAGTCATTACTGCAATTGCACAGGATGTCAAAACCAATCAGATATTGATGGTTGCCAATATGAATAAAGAAGCTTTAGCAAAAACCATTGAAACTGGCCGTGCACACTACTGGAGTGGCTCAAGGAATCAATTGTGGATTAAAGGAGAAAGATCTGGACACTTCCAAAAGGTACATGAAATCCTTGTTGACTGCGATATGGACGCAGTTGTTTTAAAGATAACACAAACCGGTGCAGCATGCCATGAAGGTTATAGATCCTGCTTTTTTAGAAAATTAAATACAGAAAATACAATCAATACCGATGACATGCAGGAAGAGGATGTTGAAATAATTTTAGAAAGACTTGTTAACCCAGAAGACGTGTATTAAAATGAAATGCATAATACCAGACACCAGTGCGGTCATTATAGGTGCAATAAGTAAAATAATAGAAGAAAATGACTTAGATTATCCTGAAATTATTGTACCTGAAGCAGTAGTTTGTGAACTTGAACATCAGGCAAATAACAATAGATCTGAAGGCAGAAAAGGATTGGCAGAACTTCAGAAATTGCAATCCTTGCAGGATGAAGGGGAAATAGCCATTAGCTTTAAAGGAAAAAGGCCAAGCAATTACGATATTAGATATGCTAAAAGTGGTGAAATTGATAGCATTATCCGGGATATTGCAAGAAGTGAAATGGGAACACTTGTCACTAACGACAAAGTACAGGCTGAAGTTGCAAAATCTCAAGGAATTCCAGTTTATTTCTATGAACAAAAATACATTGAAAGACCGCTTTCAATTGAAAAATACTTTGATGAAAATACAATGTCCATTCACCTGAAGGAAAATGTAGTTCCAATGGCTAAAAAGGGAACCCCCGGACATGTTGACTTTGAAATACTTAATGAAAAACGCTACAGTTACAGGGAACTTAAAGAAATTGCTGATGAAATTCTGGATAAAGCAAAAATGGATCCTAAAACCTATCTTGAAAGTGATAAAGAAGGTTCCTATGTTGTCCAGTCACGTGAATATAGAATTTCAATAGCTTATCCTCCCTTTTCTGAAGCATTGGAAATTACAATTGTAAGGCCTGTAGCAAATATTGATTTAAATGAATATCATCTATCCGATAAACTTTTAGAGAGAATTAGAACAAATGCTGAGGGAATACTTATTTCAGGTTCTCCCGGAGCAGGCAAATCAACATTTGTACAGGCCATTGGTAAATATTACTCATCAAAATTAAATAAAGTTGTAAAAACAATGGAATCACCAAGAGATTTGCAATTACCTGATGAAATAACCCAATATGCTCCTCTAGAAGGAAATATGGAAAATACTGCTGATGTATTATTACTTGTAAGGCCAGATTATACTATTTATGACGAGCTGAGGAAAAATAGTGATTTTAACATTTTTGCAGATATGAGGCTTGCAGGTGTTGGAATGATTGGAGTTGTACATGCAACTCGCCCAATAGACGCGATACAGCGAATAGCTTCAAGAGTTGAGCTTGGCGTAATCCCGTCAATTGTAGATACAAGCATTTATATTGAAGATGGGGAGATTAGGAGTGTTTATGAAACCAAAATGACCGTTAAAGTTCCAACAGGTATGAAAGAAGCTGATCTTGCAAGACCGGTTATTGAAGTGAGAGATTTTGAAACAGGCAAGCTTAAAAATGAAATTTATACCTATGGTGAGCAAACCATTGTTATGGACATGGATTTAGTAAATGGCAGTTCCCCGGAAGAGAATCACAAATCCTCTGTTGATAAAATAGCAGAACAGGAAATCTTAAGAAAAGTTAAAAAACTCATACCTAAAAGAGCCAAAGTAGATGTTGAAGTAATATCTCCCGAAAGGGCGAACATTTACATTCCAGAAGAGTTCATTCCAAAAATCATTGGCAAAAGTGGTAAAAGGATTGCCGAAATCGAAGAAAATATTGGAATAAGTTTAGGAGTTGAAGTTATTGAATCCAAACCAATCAATAAAGCTCCATTCGAAGTGGACATTATCCATACCAAAAAACAATTAATTTTAGAACTTGGACGAGATAATGGAAGAAAAAATTTTGATATCCAAGTTAACGGAGAGTACCTATTAACTGCAACCACATCTAAAAAGGGAGAAATTAAAATTAAAAGAGGAATAGAATTGTCTGATTTCATCATCAATGCAATTGAAATGGGATTGGAAATTACAGCTATTCAAAAGGGATAATATGAAAATCGGAGCGTCAACATTAGCAGGAATAAAATATAGTTTAGAAGATACTTTGGAATTTATCGAAAATCTAGGACTCGATTATGCTGAATTAGTTCATCAATTCCCAGAAGAAACAATAGATAGGGAAGTGCTTGAAAGTTTTAATCTTAAATATACAATTCATGCACCATTTATGGATGTTAATATTGCTAGTTTGCAAAATCAAAGTAGATTAAATTCGGTCAGACAAATCAAAGACTCTATAGATTTGGCAAATAGAATTAATGCAGAAGCGGTTGTTGTCCACCCTGGAGTTACATCATATTTACCAAATAAATACTTTAAAAATAAAGTGGACAGTTATGCTAAAGAGTCAATGGTTGAACTTGGAGCATATGGTGAGGATTTAGGAATTTTAACAACATTTGAGAACATGCCGGCATTTGAAAGTATGCTTTTTGAAAATGTTAATGAATTGGCCGATTTTCTTGAAAGCAATGACCTGTATATGACATTAGACATTGGTCATGCAGTCCATGCAGGACATTCCCCAGACGAGATGATTTTTGATTCTATTAAACACATACATATCCATGATAATTTTGGTGATGATGACTCTCACCTTGCATTAGGTGAAGGCTCAATTGATTTAAATCATATTGTCAGTGCATTGGAGGATAAAAATTATAATGGCATCTACATCATTGAAGTAAATGATTACGATTCCATTGAAAATAGTTATGAATATATGAAAGAGAACTTCTAGAGAAGTTTCTTTTCTTTAATTTCATTTTCAAAATAGAGATATTTTGAATCAATGACTTTTCTAATATCCCTAGCTGTTTTTTTACCTATACCTTCCACTTCCTGCAGGTCACTTTCAGAAGCATTCATAATATTTGATACAGTTCCAAAATGTTTTAATAAGTTTTTAGCATTAACCGGACCAATATTAGGCAGGGATTCAATAATAAACAATTGTTGCTCCATTAAACTAACTGGTTTTCTATCTGTCCTAATTTGAATTGGAGTTCTCTCCCCATTTTGTTCACGAACAGCTATTCTTTTTATCATGGCTGCAGTATCCTGAGAGTTTCTTGTAGGAATAATGCTAATTCCAAAATCAATTGCAATTGATGCCATTGATCCCCTAATAGCATTTGGATTGATCATACCATTATACAAATCATCACCTTCAAGGATTAATATTGGATGTTTAAACTCTTCAGCCAATTCTTTAGCTTGTTTAAACAATCTTTTATCAATAATTGAGTCGACAAAATCCTTTGCAGTTTTTCTCTCAATAGCTACCTCATCACTTACCTGATAATCAGCAACAGACATAGAACGAACCTTAACATTAAGTTCCATTTCAGTCAAATGCCTAATCACTTTGGAATTCCCTTCACGAGAATCAGCATAAACAACGGGAAAATCATTTTCTTTTTTAGGCCTGTCAATTACCTTTATACTAGTTTGGTTTTCCATTCTCTCAATTGCTGATGCATTTAATTCCTCCAATACCTCAGGATCAATTAATTGGTTTTTCATGTTGTCTTCTTTTCTAATGCTTGACCAATAATAAGCTTCATCACGAGTTCCTTCTGTAATCAAGATTTTTACACGACCGGTTCTTTTACGGCCGGTTCTGCCACGACGTTGTATCATACGCACTTCAGAAGGTACTGGTTCATACAGCACTACTAAATCAACGGCAGGAATATCAATACCCTCTTCAGCTACACTTGTTGAAAGCAATACATCATATTCCCCCATTCTAAATGATTTAATAATTGCTTTTTGTTGTTTTTGAGTAAGACCTTTTTCACCGTCCTTTGATGCTTGACCAAAGAATTTAACCGATTTAATCCCTTCTTTTTCAAGTTTCTGATGTATCATCTCAAGTGTATCGCGGTACTGTGTAAATACAATAATTTTAGAAGCGTGTTCATCATTTTTATCTTCAAAACGAGAGGTTTTGAGTTTAGTTTGGCCATCATCACCTAATTCCTGTTTAAGGATTTTAGTTATTTCACGTAGTTTTGGATGTTCCCAACCATGTTTTTCAGCTTCCCTTGCAAGTTTGACAGCATGTGAAAAGTTATCATCCCACATTAAAGATTTAGCCGCTTTTGTTTTTTTCTTACGCAAACGGTCAACATATTTATTAAATGTTTGAATTCCCTGAGTTTCTATTAGTTCCTGAGCATGCTGAACATTGATTACAGCACTTAAAATAGATATTGCCCTAAATAATTCCTTATCAGGATTTGTTGAGCGAGCTATTTCACTTTGAACTTTCCCTCTTGTCTTTAAGATATCAACTTTACCAACAGAAACCGTTTTAATAATGCCCATATTTTTTAGAGCCTTGAGTCTTACTTTTAATGATTTATCAACATTTTCTTTAATTTTTAATAGCTCAGAGCTCATCTTAATTTTAACCCAATCAATATCCACTGGATTAAAGTAAGGTTTTACATCAGGGTCATCTTCAGTTTTAACAACAATATTCTGAATATACAGATTTTCACATACCTCTTTGATTTTGTATTTATCCGAACCTGGAGAAGCAGTCAATCCCAAAATGAGGTTAAATTTAGATTCTTGAATATATCTTGATGCCAAGTATACGTAAGAATAAGATCCAATTCCATGATGGCATTCATCAAATACAATTAATGAAACATTACTTAAATCATACCTGCCGTTTAATAAATCTGATTCAACGGTTTGTGGAGTTGCACAGATGATTCTTGACTCTTCCCATTTTTTAACACGCTCATCTGTTGTAACAGCTCCGGTTATTGAGCTACATGGAAGAGCTATGAAATCTTTAAAACTTTCCTCATGCTGAATTGCCAAAGGTTTTGAAGGGGCTAGAACTAGTACTTTTGAATTTTTGACCTTGTTTAGTCTGTCAGCGGCGACCAAAATAGCCACAATTGTTTTACCTAATGCTGTAGGTGCAACAACCATAGTATTTCCTTTTTTTAATACATCCCCTGCCAAAATTTGTTGATACAGACGTGATTCAATTGCATCTTTTCTCAATAATGGATGATTAATATAACTAGCCATAATAAAACCTAAACCCTTTTCTATTAACATATTGTTTTAAGTATTATTAATATATTAACAGAGAGCATTTGAACAGTATTGATGCTTACTAAAAATTGCTGGTAAAGTAGAATTAACAGACCCAATTGATTTGAAACAAAAATTAATATATGCAAATGAATTAGATAATATATCAAACAGCCGATAACTCCACTTTTGAAGTGTTCACCATTCCAGAAAAGCTGCAATAGTGATCAGATTTCCTCCTAAAACTTGTGAATCATAATTCAAAAACAATAGATTTGAATTTGGTGGCAGCCTCACCAATAGCTATTACCATTTCACAATCCAAATTCAATGCTTTTCTTAAACCATCCTTAACCTCCTGTTTGGAAGCTCCCAATGTTCCTGTTTTTTCAAACTCATCAACATGATTTAAAAAGATTCTGTCATTTAATTTTGGATTATCCTTTAATTTTTCAAGCGCAATTTTTTGTGAAGCTACAGAAGCCGGAACAATGAATTTTGAGAATTTTAAAACACTATTAAATATATCCAAATCTCCAGCATAACCTGACTCAGAAGATACGGTAATGACAGTGGTAAAGTCACCGAATAACTTTTTAAATTCTTTTAAAACTGTTTCTACCCCTGCAGGATTATGTGCATAGTCAACGAAAATATCTTTTCCTTTAACTTTACCGACCTCTTCCATTCTTCCACTTACACCATTGAAACCAGCAATACTCGGTAATATTTTATCATATGGAAGATTTAAAAATTCATGGGCAGCAATTATGACTCCAGTTAAGTTATAAACATTATGAAGACCGTCAACACCCATTTTAACTGTTAACTTTTCAGTTGGAGTATGCAAATCGAATGTCCTGTTAGTTAAATCAACATTGGTCGCAATGTAGTCCACCTGAGGAGTTGTTATGCCACATTGACAGAAGTAATATCCACAACCGGAAATGATTTCCTTAACAGCGATCTCCCGTCCGCAAACGCATTCCTTCATACCAATTGAATCTGGAAGTTCATCAACTCCAAAGGTTATAATCTCCCCTTTAAAATCAAGTTTTTTCAAAAGGCCGACAATGGTTGGATCCTGACCATTGACAATTAACTTGCCAATTCCAAGCTCCTTAATGAATTCCCCTTTAACGTTAGCATAATCCATGAAGCTTCCAAGGTCATTTAAATGGTCTGGAGTAATGTTTGTAATAATGCCTCCAGACATTTGAGTATTATTAACTATTCTTCCAACAGTTCCAGGAACCCCAAATGTTCCAACTTCAATAATAGCCACATCTCCATTTAATCTTGACTGTAGAATTGGGATATATTCTGCATTACCCTGCATCCCTTCAAGATCATGTTCACATGGCTTTATCCCATTATCATAAGCAATTTTTTTAAGCAGTGATGTTGAGGTTGTTTTCCCATTAGTTCCGGTAACTCCGAATACTGGCTTTTCAGGTTGTATCATCTCAATGACATCAGTTAATTCCAAAATTGGTTTTTCACAATTTTTAATTATTTCAGAATCCTTTGATAAGCTTGCAGGAGGAATAATGACATCTGCCTTTTTAAAAAATGATTCAGGAGCTTTACCATAAAAGACTTCAATATCATAACCTTCCAGGGATTTTGCAAACAGGCAATCCTTTTTGAATGATAAATCAGTTCCTATAACATCATATCCTCTTTGTTTTAGGATTCTTGCAATCAGATTACCGTTTGCACCGCAAACACCTATTATTCCGAAGGTTTTATTTTTATTCATATTTTTTACTTCCCATTTCAAGTCCTTTCATGATTTTATCAACAGTAGTTAGTCTATCATATGCTATAAGTGGTCCCATATGCAGAATAATATCTCCAGATTCGGAATATTTTAATGTTTCCTGAGCAGCAACTTGAATATCGTCAACAGCTATCTTTTTAATATTAGGATTTGTTATTGCATCTAAAATCTCATGAGCCGCTTGTATTTCAACCTTCTGAGTTACTTCATTAAATCCACTAGCTATTACAACCTTAATGTTATAATTACTTATTAATTGACCAACTTCCGCCTTGTCCCTTACAGATAATGTATCAAAATGATCCAAGAACAACACTACATTTTCATCTTCAAAGTAATCAAGAGTGATTTTCATCCCATCATATAAAAATGCGGAATCCAAAATTACTTTTCTCCCATTGTAGATGCCAACATCTTCCATATGTGCCGGCAGACCTTTAAACACAGTTAAAGCATCAATTATGTCTTCTTTTTTAATGCCATATGTTAGTGCTACAGCACTTGCTCCGACAGAATTTTCAAAAAAGTAGCTCATCATGTGGAATGGCGTAGTAAAAGAACCATCTTTATAATGCACAGTTAAGGATTCATCCCCAACACTACCTTTAAAATCAACATCTTCATCCAATGCATAATATAATGCATCCTTTCTTTGAGGACTAATGATATCAAAACATGAGTTGTTTGCTATAAATGTTTCGCTCATGGACTCCAAAACTAATTTGCGTTGCCTGTATAATTCAAGTGAACCTCCAAACTCGGACAAGTGATCCTCAGCGATATTTGTTAAAAGACCTATCTTAATATCCAAAGAATTTAAAAGACCGATGGTTCCATGAGGAAGTTCAAAAATTGCAACATCACATTCCTGAGCTTTACCTTTGACAATGCCATCAACAATGGCTTCTGAAACTAAATTATTAACAAGTGATGAGCAAGCCCATACTTTATATCCCGCTTGTTTAAATAGGCTTGTTGTGATAAATGTAGTGGTGGTTTTACCCATTGTTCCTGTTATTCCAACAATGTCTGCTGGAATTAAATCATTGACAATTCTAGAGAATTTTTCATTGGTTAAAACTTTTAAATCTGAACTCTTAATTTTTTGAGCTATTGGAGCAGAATCCGGCAAAGTGGGAGGCATATAAACAGCTTCAAAACCTTCAATGGACGGGCCTTTATTGGCCATGTCTAACTTAACACCTTCTTTTTCCATTTCAAGTAAGCTTCTTTGAAATTCAATTTTAAATTCTGAAATATCCTTTAAATCAGTTACTGTAACATCATGGCCTAAAAAATTAAGTAATCTTGCAACAGGCCGACTAGCATTTCCAGCGCCAACAACTAAATAATTCATAAATAGTATCCTCACAATTTCTAGTTATAATGTATAGATTTCATTAAATTTAAAGTTTAAATTTTTAAAAAAATAGAATTGGGAAAACCTATTCGAATTGAATAAGGTTTTCTACATCATTATAAACAACATCAAGTCCGCACATTGATGGAACATAGTTTGCTGCTTTTGCCGAATTTACACCGATTACTTCAAAGCCCATTTCTTCGATAGGAGCTACAACCATACAAGTGTCACATACAACATTTCCACCTGCATCTTCAATTATTTTAGTGTAACCCATCCTATCAGCAGTTGCTTTTACACTAACCGAGGTGCAAATCCACAATTTATTTTTAATGGTTTTGCCTTGGACAATAGTTGCTACTTGTTTAATTTCTTCAAGTGATGCATGAGGACAACCAAGACAAATTAAATCAGGCTGGCGATCAGTTGTTGTTAATTTCTGACGAGTTTCAGCAATTTCCTTATCAGAAATAAACATTATATCCTCAACATCTTCTTCGCCTGCAAGATTATATTCCGGAGTCACATCATCCACATGATAAAGTGCAACTGAACCTGAAGATGCAAGTGCTGCACCTAAAGTTTTTAAGTCATTGTTGTTTGGAGTGTTTTGTAGTTTAAAATAAGGAACACCCCCTCCGACAAATTTACCAATAACATATCCCAATGCACCAAAATCAGCACCACTTAATTCAGCGGATACATTAACAACCAAGTTTGCTTTCCGATTTTGTTCCAAATGGAATCCGTAAAGTGGAGTTTTACCCACAATAGCTGCTGCAAGAGCCGCTGGACCACCTTCACGATTAGTACGAGCTCCAATAACTGAATTTACATATGCAACAGCTGAAGATTCAGACCATGAAACATGGTCTCTGAATCTTGGAACATTGCCAACCAAATATGGAGTACAAGTACAAGTTTTAGAAATTCCCAATTCAGCATAAGCATCTACAATTTCATTTTGTTTAACTGCAAAGTACTCTGGAAACCCTAATTCTTTCCAATTATCTAAATCAGTTCCAGGAGGATTTAAAGAAGCATTTATAACTGCTTTTCCAGATCCATCACTAGCCAAATCCTGTAAATACTCTAAACCTGCATCTCCGATTGTTTTATAAGAAACGCCTGATACTTGAGCAGAAGTAATGTCAACTAACTTAGAAGCACCATAAATATCCCCCAATGCAACAAGAATATCCATACTTTTTCTAATAGTTTCTCCATACTCCCCATCACACATTTCTTGCTCTTTTTTTGTTAAAAACATATTAATCATTACTTAATTGATATTCAACCATCTCATCAACTAAGTGTAGGAAATTATCTTTAGCCTCATATGGTATCATGGCACCAGCCGCAATATCATGTCCTCCGCCAGTTCCATTGAAATTAGCAGAAGAATCTCTTAATGCCTGACCTAAATCAACACCCCTTGCAACCATGTCACGAGTTGTTCTGCCGGATATTTTAATATCATTATGAAGGTGTGACAATCCCATAACTGGTTTTGAATTATCCAATAGTTGAACAGAAAGACCAATACTTGCAATAGTACCCATTACAGATTTTAATACTTTATCTTCCGAGTACAAGTATTGAATAGATTCCAATTGTTGAGCTCCTTCACGTTTAACCCATTCAAGGCCTTTAACAACTTGATCACGATATTGACGTTGGAGTTTTAAAGCTGCATCAAGAGCTTGTTCACGTTCCCCAAGTGCAATACTTAAACCAAGACCTTGTTTTTTATTCTTGCCACATGCATCAAGAATATAAGAGTATTCCTCTAAATCCTTAAGCATTGGTGTTTCTTTTGGAAGAGTGTAACAATCTCCAAAAATTTCAGGATTAACACTGATTAAAGCTTCTTTCAATAAATCTTTTTCCTCATCTTCCAAGTCTGTGAATTTGATACCATAAGACAAATTCATTTTTTCTAAAAATTCCTGAGAACCTTCCAAATCACCACTTATTCCTGGAAGAGGTGGTGAGAAGGTGTAAGCTAAAGATTTATAAATAGGTTCTGTTGCTTTTGATACGATTTTCAAACCTTCATGAATTTCGACATTTCCACTTGCAATAGCATCATCAAGTATTAATCTGTTAATACCTGTAAAACCGTTTTGACCTTGCATATCACCAAATGCTCCAACAAGAGCAAAATATGCCAAGTGTTTTTTGTCCAAATCACGAACCACAAGATAAGCAGAACCCGCACCACACAAATCTCTACTGCCATCAATTTCAAATAAATGAGGGTTGATGTGGACAACATTACTATCAGATTCAGTATCATCCACTTGATGGTGGTCAGCAACTATAACATCATGTTTATAAGTGTTGAATTCCTTAATAAATGAACTTCCCATGTCAGAGAAAATAAATAAATCATATTTTTCACTTCTAATTTGATTTACAATATCCTCTTTTAAACGTGGAACAAGAGTAGTGTGGAATTGAACATCCTCCTCCTTTAAAGCATTAGCTATAATTGCCGCAGCCGATATGCCATCAGCATCGTTGTGAGAAATTAATCTAACAACACTATCATTGTCAATATGCTCCTTAAGCATATTGGTTGCTTCACTAGATCTATTTAACAAGGAGTGCTGCTTCTTTTGGATTATATCTCCAACCTTCTGGTAAAGCACCTTCATTTACATAATAAGATGCTAATTTTCTAATCCTAGCTTCAATAATGGTCAATCCTCTTTTAGAATGTAAATCTTTAGGATTTTCTTCCAAGTGGTCTCTGATGTTAACCGCCCTTCTGATTAAGTTTAATAAATCTTCCGGGTATTCGCCAGCTTGACCATTTCTTTTTAAAATTTGAGTGATTCTCTCACCAGTTACATCATTAACTGATGGAATTCCATATTGATCTCTTAAGATAATACCTATTTCAGAAGTGCTTTTACCTTCTCTGTTAAACTTTAAAATCATTTCTTCAATTTCTTCATCACTATAAGTTACCCATTCTGGTCTTGACATAATATAACCTCTATATATTCTTTTGGATAAGCCCAATAAATATAAAATTCACTCTTTAGTAGAATACCATTTGATAAATTTCTCTAAAGAATTTTTTCTATGTGAAAATTGGTTTTTTTCATCAGTTGTAAGTTCTCCAAATGTTTTACCCTCGCCAGGGACATAAAAAATTGGATCAAAAGCAAATCCTAAATCTCCTTTTTCTTCAACTGCGATTTCACCTTTGACTTTGCCTAAAAAGATCTTGGGCTCAGAATTGGGGGCGCAGTACCCAATAACTGACCTGAATTCGGCATACCGGTCAGAGGAATCTGCTAATAACTTTAAAATTCCTTGATTGCCTAGAGTATCCTGAACATAATGGGAATAAGTTCCAGGAAATCCATTTAAAGCTTTAATGAATAAACCAGCATCTTCAACAATCACAGGTTTTCTTAATTCATGACAAGCATATTTTGCACCTGATATAGCCACTTCCTCAAGGCTTCCCTGAGGTTCCGTGTAACCTAAATCAATATGCTCTAAAGTAATGTCATAATCTTTGAAAATATTCTCTGCTTCTTTTACTTTATGTTCGTTACCAGTTATAAATGTTATCATATTTTTAATTATAATAGTAATTTTTATTATATCTTTGCTTAATTAATGTGTATATCTTCCACGAGACTCGATGTCATTAATTGTTTTAAAGATAAATTCATCCCCATAACCTTTTAAAACACAATTAAAGAATTTGACCGCCAATTTATAGTCAATACTTTGCAAAGATTTTTTTAAGACAAGCAAATCAACAGCCTTATCTTCCTTTAGTTGAGAGTATCTTCCAAGGCCAAAATCAATGAAAACCAGTTTATCCTCCTGCAGCATAATATTTGAAGTGGTAATGTCCCCATGAATAATATCGAATGCATGAAGTTTAGCTATCTCACCACCTATCTTAAATGCCAAATCCTCATCAATTACGTCTTTAACCATTACTCCCTTAATCTCTTCCATGACAATGGCCTTTCTTGCTAAATCAACATCGTACAACACAGGAGTTTTAACACCTGCACGTTTAGCATCAGACAATAACTTAGCTTCTTCCCTGCATCTTGCTTTTCTAATTTTGCCATCAATTTCAGAAATCCTATAACCTTTTACAATACGGTCTTTAATAACAGCTTTTTGGCCTAAATATTGACTTTTGACAATATTTGATTCTGCACCTTTAGCTATTAAGTCATCAGACAATTTTAAATAACTTTTGCTATTATCGATCCATGGAATATCCACTTCATCAGTTCTAAATTTCTGAATAATTCCAGTTTGGGATAAATCCATCGGTCCAAACTCATTACACATTAAAAGACCTAGCCATGCAATCATTACACCATTATCCCCACAAAGTTTCATTTCAGGCATGTAAAATTTAGCACCATGCTCTTCCGACATTGTTTTAAGCATTTCACGTAATCTTGAGTTAGCTGACACTCCACCGCACAACATCACTTCATCTTTTTGAGTGTGAGACAGTGCACGCTCTGTTACCTCAACAAGCATTGAAAAAGCAGTTTCCTGAAGTGAAAAACAAACATCCTCCATAGGAGTTCCTTTTTGAGCTTCCCTAAGTGCTGCAGACAGCAATCCTGAAAATGAAAAGTCCATACCTTTTACAATATAAGGCAAATCAATATATGAACCTTTTTTAGCCAGTTTTTCAATAACAGGCCCTCCGGGATGTCCAAGACCGATTTCACGACCAAAGTGATCAAGGCAATTTCCAACGGCAATATCTAAGGTTTCACCAAATATCCTATATCTTCCACTTTCATGAGCAATTACCTGACTGTTTCCACCACTTACATATAATGAAACAGGATTAATTGCACCAGTGTCAAGTTTTCCAACTTCAACATGACCAATGCAATGGTTAACTCCAATGATTGGTTTTTTAAGTGATAATGATAAGCTACGGGCAGAAGTTGCAACGATTCTTAAAGCCGGGCCAAGACCAGGCCCCTGTGAAAATGAAATTAAATCAATATCAGAATAGTCTAAGTCCGCTTCTTCAATAGCCTGCGGTATTAATTTAGGAATCCATTCTGCATGATGTTCAGCAGCAACTCTTGGATGGATGCCTCCTTCTTCTGGGAATAGCTGCTTTCCAGCCATAGCTAAAATATTACCATCACTATCAACGATGCCTATACCAGTTTTTTCTGCAGTTCCTTCAATGCCTAAACTTATCAAAACAATCAACTAAAAAATTTAATTAATTAATTATTATAATTCCAAAATATAAAAATATTTTTTAAATTCAAAATACAAAAGTTAAAATATGGGATTTTATAGTGCTAATACATTAGAACAGAAAAGAGTCAAACAATTGACTGGTGATATTAACATAAATGACATGTTTAAAAACGAATGTGCAACAAGAGGAATACCTATTTACAATGCATACAATATTCAAAAAAGGTTAATACACGAAATAGAACAGGAAGAGTTGATTGGCATTGATAAAGTTGATGAAAGATTGATGGAACTTTTAGAGGAGAGAGGGAAGAATAAAGTAACTCACAGATATGTGGATTATGTATCAAAAGAAGATAGTGCTTCAAGAGGATCAATACCTTTAAAACAATCCCCAAGTAGTTCGTTTCCTCCAAAAGATAAAATAAAAATCCCTCCAAGAGCAAGAGATGGGCAAACATTTAAAACTGATGATGAATTATCACAAGAAGAGATGTTAAAGAAAATCATGCTCCAAAACAAAAAAATTATTAATCAAAATAAGATAATTATTGATTTGTTGAAAAAACAAGGTGAAAACAATGATTGATGGAATAACCACATATGGTTCAACTGAATTGATCGAAAAATTACAAGAAGTAGAAGAGGATACCGTATTTTTACTCAACATAGGGACAACAGAAACCTCTAAAATTGAAGGAATTTCTGGAGCTGGAGCTAGTGCGGAATTAACTGAATATACACCGGCGGCTGATGTTGAATTTATGGTATTAGGTGAAGTAAGATGTACAGAAACTGCTGCTGAAACCGTTGTTGACGGAGCATCTGCACCAACCCCTGCAAGACTTACAAAAGCAGCACTTCAACTTGCAAATATCCCATTTGTTATTATTGATGCAGGATCCAAAATCAAACCAGATGTTGAATATGTAAGTTTTGGAAAAGAATACGGAAGAGACATTAGAACTGGAAAAGGTATTTTAAATCCCCTAGAAATTTTTGAAAATGGTAAGGATTTAGGTGGGGAATTATCCCAGAGACATGAAATGTTAATCATCGGCGAAAGTATTCCTGCCGGAACAACAACCGCATTAGGAGTCCTAAAAGCCTTAGGTTATGAAGCTAATGAAAAAGTAAGCGGCAGTATGCCATACAACCCCCATGATTTAAAATCAGAAACTGTTGATGAAGGATTGAAAAATGCCGGAATAACCCCCGGTGAAGCAGATGCGATGCAAGCTATTGGTGCTGTAGGTGACCCGACACTTCCAGCTATTGCAGGATTAGTTTTAGGTTCTGATGTTCCAATCATATTAGCAGGAGGAACGCAAATGGCTGCCGTTTGTGCTATTATAAAATCCATCCAACCTACTTTTGACTTTTCAAGAATCAACCTAGTAACTACGGTGTTTGTTGCAAATGATGAAACTGCAGATTTATTCGGCATATTAAAGCAAATTGATGACAATATTACTGTAAATGTAGTTGACCCGAGATTTGAAGAATCACAACACGAGGGATTGAAAAATTATTTAACCGGATTTGTTAAAGAAGGTGCTGGAGCAGGCGGGGCAATGTTTGCAGCATTAGTGTTAGGAAATTCAGTTGAAAGATTAAGAAAAAAAATAGAAAAAGTATGTAAATAGAGATTAATTCAAATCTCTATAATTTTTTAATTTTAAAAAATATGGGCAATTGAACCCATAAATACTATTAAACCCATCAACCAGCAATAATAAGCAAAAATATCCAGACTCCTATTTTGTATTAAATCAAGCATCCATTTAATTGCGAGATATCCTGCGATAATTGATGCAATAAAACCTAAAAATACAGGTAAGAAGTTTGCATCCATTGTAGAACCAATATCCTTAGCCTGTAACAGAAAAGCACCTAAAATAGCCGGTATTGATAATATAAAACTGAATTTTGCTGCAAATTCTTTATCAAGACCTATTGTTAAACCTGCAGCTATGGTTGTTCCTGAACGTGAAAGACCAGGCAATATTGCACATGCTTGACCTAATCCCATGAATAATGCTTCTTTTTTTGTAATTGTATCATAATTAACATTGCCACTAGTCATTCTTTGAGACAAGAATAATATAGTACCAGTTACAAATAAAAAGAATGCCGGAACATACAATGCACCTGCAAATAATGCATCGACAGAATTTTCAAATAACACCCCTACAACACCTACAGGAATTGTTGCAAGAATTACATACCATGCAAGTCTTTTATAAGGATCCTCCATAAAACCCTGCTTGAATCTTCCTTGAAGGATATCTCCAATACTTAACCACCAAGATTTAAGCATTTTATAAATATCCCCTCTAAAGAACCATAATACTGCAATTAAAGTTCCCAAATGAAGAAAAATATCAAAAGCAAGAGAGCTTTCAACACCCAATAACTTTTGAGCAAATACCAAGTGTGCCGAACTACTAACTGGTAAAAATTCAGTTAATCCCTGAACAATACCGATTATTATTCCTTGAATTATATCCATAATTTACACCACTTAGATATATGATAACCAACCATATTTATCTTCAGACTTGCCTTCAACTAAATCAAAGAAAGCAGTTTGTAATTTTTCAGAAATCGGACCTCTCTTACCAAATCCAATAGTCCTGCGGTCGATTGAACGAATAGGAGTGATTTCAGCTGCAGTCCCTGTGAAGAATACTTCATCTGCAAAGTATAATCTTTCCCTGGAAATTGTTTCTTCAACAACTTCATAACCTAAATCAGCTGCAATAGTCATGATTGAATCCCTTGTGATTCCTTTAAGGTTAGATGATGACATGGACGGAGTGTATAATCTTTCCCCTTCAACTAAAAATATGTTTTCCCCACTACCTTCTGAAACATGTCCCTGATAGTCAAGCATGATTGCTTCATCAAATCCATTATCTATAGCTTCCAATTTTGCAAGTTGGGAGTTCATGTAATTAGCTCCACATTTTGCAAGTGTTGGGAAAGTATCCGGAGCCGGTTTTCTCCAAGAGGACACACCAATATCTACACCATTAGCCATACCTTCTTCTCCAAGGTATGATCCCCATTCCCATGCAGCTATTGCAACATTTACCGGACATCCTAATGGGTTTACACCAAGTTCTCCATAACCCCTAAATACAATTGGACGTATGTAACATCCATCGAGGTCATTTACACGGACAGTTTCTAAGATTGCTTCTGCGATTTCATCTTGTGTGAATGGAATATCCATCTTATATACTTTTGCTGAGTCGAATAGACGTTGAACATGTTCCTCTAAACGGAAAACTGCTACTCCATTGTCATTTTTATATGCACGAATTCCTTCAAAAACGCTAGTTCCATAATGAACTACATGTGAAAGTACTGAAATATTTGCATCCTTCCAGTCAACTAATTCACCATCAAACCATACTTTTGTTTGCTTGTCATCCCATGCCATTTTATCACCAGTTTATTTATTTATTTTTAGTAAGTAATAAAATTTTCTTAGAGGCAATTTGAAAAATAGAAAAGTATATATATTAGTAAATTCATAACATTGCTTGTTGGTTCCGTGGTCTAGTGGTATGATACCTCCCTTACAAGGAGGGGATCACGAGTTCGAGTCTCGTCGGAACCACTTGATTTCTATTTTTAAATGATATTTTCACTTTTAGAGCATTTTTTACCTTCCATATCATTTATAATGATTTAACATGAAGAATAAGGTTATTTAAGTTAAATAAATTTGTTTTAATAATAACTGATTGTTTAATAAAAATATAACAAAATAAGCAGTTAAAAAACAAATAATAAAATTTAAATACATTCTAGATTAAAATTTTAATTATCAAATAAGGAGATTAATATTATGGTAGTAAAAATTGCTATTATTAAAAGTGGGAATATTGGTACATCCCCAGTAATTGACCTATTGTTAGACGAAAGAGCAGACAGACCAAATATCGATGTAAGAACATTTGGATCTGGTGCGAAAATGAATCCTGAACAAGTAGAAGACGTCGTGCCTAAAATAGACGATTTCAAACCAGATTTCGCAATTTTCATAAGCCCTAACCCAGGAGCACCTGGACCAGCTAAAGCAAGAGAGCTCTTATCTGCAAAAGATATTCCAGCAATTATCGTTGGTGATGCACCAGGTAAAGGTAAAAAAGATGAAATGGACGAACAAGGTTTAGGTTACATCATTGTAATGTCTGACCCAATGATTGGTGCTAAAAGAGAATGGCTAGACCCAACCGAAATGGCTATTTTCAATGCTGACATTTTAAAAGTTCTCGCAGAAACCGGTGCTTTAAGATTAGTACAACAAACCATTGATACTGTAATCGAACAAGCAGAATCTGGAGAAATCGAATTGCCAAAACTTATTGTTACTGCTGAAAAGGCTGCAGAAGCTGGCGGATTTGAAAACCCATATGCAAAAGCTAAGGCTATTGCTGCATATGAAATGGCTGGATCTGTTGCAAACTTAGACATGAAAGGTTGTTTCATGACCAAAGGTTTCGAAAACTTCATTCCATTAGTGGCTGCTGCTCATGAAATCGCTGCATGTGCTGCTAACTTAGCACAAGAAGCAAGAGATATCGAAAAAGCAAATGATACTGTTTTAAGAACCCCACATATGAAAGAAGGAAATCCTGGTTGTAAAACAAATTTAATTTCAAAACCAGAATAAGTAGCAAACTTTGCTACTTTCATTTTATTTTTTTAGTTTAAAGTGTCTAATTTTATAAAATAAGTTAAAAAGATAGCAAACCCACTATCCATTAATCACAATATGCCTTTTGTAGAAGGTATTTGATCATGCTCAATTTTAATAGCTTCTTTTAGAGATTTAGCGAATGCTTTAAAAACAGCTTCCGCCTTGTGATGATCGTTAACCCCTTCGACGGCACCATAAATATTTAATTTTGCTGATGAAGCAAAGGATTCGAAAAAATGTATTACAATATCAGAGGTCATGTCTCCGATTTTTTCGTTTTTAAAGTTTAAAAACATGTTGCAATAACTACGTCCACTAATATCGATTGCGACAGTCGATACTGACTCATCCATCGGAACAATTGCATGAGCCATTCTTTTAATACCTTTCTTATCACCAATAGCTTCAAGAAAAGCTTCGCCTAATAAAATTCCAACATCTTCTATAGTGTGGTGATCATCTATTTCAAGATCCCCTAGTGCTTTAACATCCAAATCAATCATTGAATGTTTGGAAAACGATTCTAGCATGTGATTGAAAAAGTGTATACCAGTTGAAATATTGTAAACTCCAGTTCCATCTAGATTCATTTTAATTTGAATATCTGTTTCTGATGTTTTTCTTGAAACATTTGCAATTCTAGTCATAATCTAACCCATTAAAATATTAATTTTAGCTTCAATAATTTAGTCTTCTTCACCTGGACGTATGATTTTAATACAGTCTGTAGGGCATTCCATAGCACATAGTGTGCAAACGTGACAATATCTTAAATCCAATATACGTGCAACTCGCCCCACTTTCCAAATTTTAGCTCCTTTAGGACAAATCTCCTCACATTTTCCACAACCGATACATTTATCTTCATCAACTAAAATTTGTAACATTAACTACTCCCTCTTAAATGTTATAATTTCAAAGTTGCAACAGACATAGCTTTAAATCCCAGGTAAACTGATTTACCGATGTTTAGATTTAATTCTTTTTCGGCTGATACAGTAATATCACAACATAATATAACCCCACCAACATTGACTTTAACACGAATAATCTCGCTTTCAAGTCTCATTTCAATTATCTGACCTTCTAAAATATTACGGATACTGGAAGTTTGTGGCTCTAACATTAAAAAAATATTGTCATAACTAATTAAAGCTAATATCCTGTCGCCGATTTCGTAATTTCTATTTAATGGAGCATTAATCTGAAATTCTTCATTTTTAATTGTCATTATGCCCTTAGCATCCTTAATATCGACAACTTCAGCTTCAATTTCATTAACATCTTTATGGAGTTCCATAATAGCATTAATCTTTTTACATTCTTTTAAGATAGAATAACCCTCTTCAGTTAATGAGGTTCCTCCACCTCCGCCTTTTCCACCTTTTGTAGTAGTTACAACTTTAACATCGAGTGTTGATTCAATTTTATCAATATAATTTAATGCAGTCCTATAAGAAACATCGATTTTCTTAGCCGATGCAGTTAAAGAACCGGTTTCCAATATAGATACAAGTAAATTGTATTTTTTATTATCTAATAAAAAAGAATTGCCATCGACATTAATTTTATATTCAACACCTGCACTCACATCAGTCATTATAAATCCCCGAAATATAATATTATTATTTATATTAATAACATTTAAATAAGTTTTCGTTTATCTAAATTCTAATTTTTCAATTAAGTTCAGTAATCTATTAACAATCTTAGCAATCGGACCTAATTTAGATGACAATTGCCTTAAACTATCAATATCTTCTTTTTGGAAGAATTTAACTAAAATTAATGCAAAGAAATACAGAATAATACAAGCAAAAATGCTTGGGAACAAGTATAAAGTAGTTTTAGGAATAATTAATGCAAAAATACCCATTATTAATGATGCAATCAATATTTTAACAATGGATTTTGTCGGAGCCTTTGTTTTAGTTAATTTGAATACGAAATAAATACATGGAACCATCATTAAAAAGCAAGCAATACTGGTGGCCAATGCACCGCCAGCAATACCTAAACTAGGAACCATAATCCAATTTAAAACTCCAGTTACAATAGTTCCACCAACTAAAATATACATAGGAATCCTCGGATTGCCAATACCCTGAATAATACTAGTTGATATAGCAAATATTGAATAAAATGTCATTCCAATGGAAAGAATGGCCAAAGCAGATGCACCTGCAACATAAGCCGGATTTTTAAAATATAAAATTCTTAAAGTAGGAGAAGCGAACAATGCAAGGCCTACACACATAGGAACAATAAATAATAATGAATATTTATAAGCTTCAGAAACATATTTCTGCAAAGTTAGATTATCCTTAAGTTTAAAAGCTTCCGAAGAAGCAGGCAAAATTGTTGTTGCAATAGATATAGAAATAATTAACGGCAAACGTGCGATAGGATCTGCTGCTGCAAAAAATCCAATATCCTCAAAAGTTAAAAATCTGCCCATGACAATAGTACAAATATTATAAATAAGCATTTCTGCAATAGCTGTGATAATAACCGGAATTGAAAATTTAACTAAAGTTCCGACAAGCGTTAATTCATCTTTTCTTGTAAAAACAAAGTTTTCACTGGGTTTTGGAATATATTTAGGCATATGAACTTTAAAAATATAAATTGCAACCACGACAGATAAGGAATAACCTAAAACTGTACCCCATAGAGCCCCAACAGTAGACAAACCGATTAAAACAAAAGCAGTAGCAAATAGAATCATCCCCAATTGTTCAACAGCACGAGTATAGACAATATACTCCATTTTATAAACGCCCTGAAATGCTCCTCTAAAAGCACCGACAATAACACTAAACGGAGTAATAAGACCAACAATCTGTAAAGGTATTAATGCTGCCGGTTTTTCAAGATACCCATAAGCCAACCATGGAGAAACAACGAAAATCATTAAAATTCCAAAGAAGAGACCTAAAAATATCATTATTTTTAAAGCCGTATATATCGTGTGACGAGCCATGTCATGCTCATTAATAGCTTCATACTCAGCAACATACTTAGCTATTGCAGGAGGAAGCCCACCAGCTGATAAAGTCTGAAAAATTCCCTGAAACGGAAGAGTAATCCCTAAAATACCATAGGCAGTGGGGCCTAAAAGTATAGCCATTAAAAAACGATAAACATAACCACCTAAACGAAAAATTATGTTACCTATGAGAATTATCAAACTACCTCTTATCAACTTATTAGCCATATTATAACCTAAAAAAAAGTTTTTAATGTATTTTAACTTGATTATAGTATTTAAATATATTTATTTAAGAAATTTTCAAACTCATGTAAAGTCCTGTTTAATGACTCCATACCATATTCATCTTTCTTAATTCCATCTAAAGAATCTTGAGACCAAAAAGATGCACCTAAATTAGAACCGAATGGTCCGCCACTAACAGGAATAATGCCATGTATCATAAAATAAGTTATATTGGCTAAATGAGCAAAATCCTGACCACCAGTACGATCGCCACCAATAGCAATACTCATACCGATTTTACCTCTCAATAAATTATAATCAATAGCTTCCAGAGCTCGAGTCCTATCCATAATTATTGATAAATTTGCTGAAATAGAACCAGATTGAATTGGAGTGGCCAGAATAATTCCATCGGAATTCTGGAGGTTTTCATAAACTTCCCCCATATCATCTTGTATAATGCATTTTTTATGCTCTAAACAATAATCACAATGAAGACATGGTTTAAGATCTTTAGCCTGACAATTAAACAATTCTGTTTCAAAACCATGCCCACTTAATTTATCTAATGCCTCAGTTAAAACATGATTTGTTGTATTAATTCTGGGACTTGCACAAATTCCAAAAACTTTCATGAAGATAGTTTATAAAACTTAATTAAAATAATTTTGTAAAAAAAGAAAGAATAGGGAAGGAGAGCCATCCCTATTTTTTAATATAGATTTTGACTTTTTTACTTACTGCGTTAAAACATTTGCTACCATTAAATATAACTTTAGCTGTGTATTTTCCTTTTTTAGTTAACTTTTTAATCTTAAAGACTGCTTTACCTTTAGAATTAGTTTTTACATTATAGATTTTGCCTTTAATTCTGAGTTTAACCTTTACTTTCTTCATAGCCTTATATCCATTGTCTTTTAAAACAATTTTATATTTTTTGATTTTTTCTTTAGCTTTGAAAGTTTTCTTTTTGGCGATTAGTTTAGGAGTTGCTTTTTTAACTATAACTTTTGTAATAGCGGTGGATTTAATATGTGTTTCATCACCATCATATGAAATGCTTACAGTATAGTCTTTTGGAGATAATTTACTTGGAATAGATAAACTAGCTTGACCGTTCTCCTTTGTAATTATTTCACTAGATTGACCATTTAAAACTATGGTAATCTTAGCATTGGCAATTAAATTTCCATTACTGTCTTTTAAAGTTACAATTAATTTTTTATTGGAGTTATAAACTGTTTTTACACTAGGAGCAATAATTTTGGTTGGAAGTTTTTCAGGAACCTTCTTGGTTAAAACAATGATTTGTTGCAATACTGTAAAGCTGCCAGAAGTTCCGCTGAATATTACGGAAATATTGTTTTTATCATTAATTGTAGAGATCATATCTTTTACATATAAATCTGTTGATAAAGATGAACCCTTCCACGGATGACTTTCACTTTCCCCATTTATTACAACAGTACCTCTACCATCTACAGCACCATTAGCGAAAATATAAGCAGTAGCATTAATCATGCCTGATGAATCAACATTGATGAGTGAATTAACTTGAATAGGGTTGTTTAATCCCCCATAAGTACCTAATAAATCAGCTCCGTTAGAAATATAAACTTCTTTTATAAGTTTACTGCCAGTAGTATTATACATATAAACTAAAGTTGCTGGATAAACTCCTGCAGAACCTGTTTTATTTAAATCCAATACATTAGTACCATTTATGATATAATTACTTACATCATAAACAACAACACCTGATCCAGTATTGGATTTTAAATTACTTTGATCACGGGCAAAAAAGACAGGATTCAATTTATTGTCATTTAAAGTGACAATGAACATGTCAATATTGTCATTAGCTCCACCATAAGTATATGTAACATATAAAAATGCTTTAACAATTAAATCTTTTTCTGTTAAATTAACAGTGAAGTTTGTTAAATCATATTTATTGATACCAGAGGCATAAGTTCCATTTGTTAAGAAAACAATATTGCCTGTAATAGTGGCATTATAAAATGGCTCTAAACCAGTTTCATTATAAATATCTTTACCAAGATAACCATTATATAACACAATAGCCTGACAAGAAGTTTCACCTACTTTTTCTTCATTGAATAAAACTTGAAGTTGATAATCTACATTATTATAACTACCAGATGATCCAATGTATTTAGCAGATTCATTCAATGGCCTAATTGTAGGATCAACCAAACTTAAAGTATTATTACCATTATTTAAATCAATTTCAGTTGTATTGACAATTAATCCATTAGCTAATAAATTAAATGTATATCTACCTGCCTTATTTGTATTAACAGTGATAGATAATGTATTATTAAACTCGGGATAAATAATGTTTTTAGTGTTTTGTAATACTTTCATCGAAGCGGTAACCTGAGCAAAATCTTTAGATGTTACAATAAATTGAGCTAAAGAAGAAATAGTCTCACCGGTGCATACAAAAGATACATTATTCGAATCCTTAACAATACTAGTTACATCAGTTTGGAATAAATCAGTAGTTTTAGAACCGCCATTCCAACAATTTTCAAATATCTCCCCATTTACAACAACATGTCCGTCTGTTTTATCAGCACCAGCTGCAAAAATATAAATAGTTGCATTAGTTATTTTATTAGATTCTACATTTATTATAGATTTAGCTTGATTGGTTCTATTTGCTTTATTAAACCTATTATTAAATAAATCATATCCCTTTACAATGTACATGTTTTTAAGTGTTGTGCTTCCAGTAGTGTTATAATAGTAAACAAAAATACTTGGATTTAAAGCAGGATCGCCGATTATCCTATTTAAAACTAAAGAATTTTCACCGGAAGAATTAATTAAACCACTTACATCATAAATTAAAGATCCATACCCATAGTTCCATCCTAAATTTGGATTATCATGATTAAATGCGATAGCAGTTAAAGAGTGTCCGTTAAATGTGGCATTAATCATGTTACTATTTTCAACATTTGCACCATTTGCATAATTAAACCAATTATATGGAACAATAATAAATCCGCCAGCAATATTTGAATTGTTGTCTAAATTAACATCCCAAACATCGGTTCTTGCACTATTACCAGAAGACATATAAGTTGAATCTCCTTTTATATCAACAACAACATCTCCGGTGAAGGAAATATTCATTAATGAATCATAACCATCAATACCATAAGCATATTCACTGCCCAAATACCCATTATATAATATTTTAACAGTTAAATTTTTAGTAGCGATTGTGTTTTCACCGTAACCCACCTCAACTGTCCAATTAACATTTTTATTATTGTTATTTAAAACAGTTGTTTCATCAATGGCCCTAATTGTTGGGTCAATGATTGTTAATGTATTTTGACCACCAATCAAATCAAATTCTGTAGTATTTACAACTACATCATCAGCCAATAGCCGGATAATATATTTACCTGTCCTACTTGGTGTAACTTTTATATTCAATGCATTAACAGTTCCAGGATAAGCAATTCCGGAATATTCCGGAGATATGCTATTGATTTCAGCAGTTGGATCTTCGTGGGTTTTTACAGTTAAAACCGCAAGAACTGATTTTGCTGAAAACCCATTATTTGAATAAGTTAATGTTGTTTTAGTAGCCGGAGTAAGACTTTCAGTTACATTCCATTTATTGAATTGATAATACTGACCAGATACATGTACCAATGCATCATCAACCGGTTGTGAATTAATTTTATAGCTTGCCTCTGCACTTGATAAAAGAATATTCTTCCACATTGATTCATCAACGTATTTTATAGAAGAAGTATCAAATTCTAAATTCATGCTTTCAGTTGTGTACCTCTGATTAGCATCAACCCAATAATTAATTATATCTTCATCTCCATCATCATAAGCTAATAATAAAGCGATTAATTTAATTCTACCATCAAACTGATAACCCTCCTTTTGAATAGAATCAACATTAACAGATACTGAAGTTCCGTTTAAACCATTGACTATTTCAGTAACATTATAAAGAAGTTGATAATCTGAATAAACTCTTGTAACATGACCGTTAAGTGTATAAACAGTAGCATCCGGACTGCATTCTAAAGTCAATAGTTCCTCATATCCAAGATTCACATTGCCGTTGATAGTTGTAATACTGGCATTAGAATCCAAAGCATAATTCGGATTACTACCACTACCAGAATAAATATTTATGTATATTATTGCATTTTTAATTTCTTTTGCATTATTTGGAATTGTATAATTAAGTACCCCACTAGTTGTCCAAGGATTTGTACTATTTACCTCTACATCACCAGAAACAACCCCCTCATATGTTAATGAAGGTTCAATTACTCTTGATTTTACAGTCGATTTCACCCAAGATTTGTCCAGATCAGATGAACCTTGTTCTAAATATCCCGATCCGTATTCAGATTCATCAGGAGCAAATTCTATACTATATGGATTATCGCTTGCAATAAAATTCAAAGAATCATCGAAATTACAACTAATTTTATGATTTGATAATTCCCGAGATGCTGTTTTTTCATTTGAAGATATTGTTATTGGAAAATCTTCACCATCATGATTATTTCCATCAATATCTACAAGAGAGCCAGAAACATTGGGCGTGTCTCCTTTGGTGATTGTAATATCTTCCTGATCAGAATTAATGTATGCGCCTGAAGTGCTTTGAGAATAAGCTAATTTTGAATCAGATCCCCTATCTGAACTTTCAATACTTCCATCATCACTACAAATTAAATTATCCGTTGGATTATCCAAATCATGTGCACAAACCGATGAAATAACCATGATTAAAACAAATAATAAAGTTAATGACAATGCCAATTTTTTAACTTTTGTTTTCAATTTCATTCTACCCATAACCTTTTTAATAAAATTGAAGCATTTATTTAAAAAAATAATTAATATAATTAAATTTAATAATAATATGCCTATTTTTATTATATTAAATAATAAATATTTAAATTTTATTATTACTTATTTCATATATAAAATAATGAATTTATAAAACTTAAAAATATAAAAAAAGAATATTTTAACCTTCAACCATGATTAATTTGCCCGTTGAAGGATCTTTATAAACTTTGCCCATTTCCATATATCCAGAACCAGAATCATCAGAAGTATCAGGAGTTTCATTCAAAACTTTTCCTTCATTGACCTCAATTACATCAGGGGATGATTCTTCAATAGCTTTCTGTTGGTTTTGAGAATCCTGAAATATTACACTTTGCATATTCCAACTTATAACAACAAAAATTAACAATCCAACAGCTATTACAAGCATTGCGTCAACTAGATTTGATGTTCCAGCCATTGGATCTTCTTCCCCTTCAGCAAAGCGTTTTTTAGACTTATCGCGAACCATAACTAAAACCTCCTATTGATTCAATTTATCCAATAATGCATCTGCCAAAGCATCTAAATTGGACAAATACTCCTCATACCACCGACGCCTTACTTTAGATACAAAATAAGCAACTGCACCTGCTCCAATACCAACGACAGTTGTATCAAATGCGATAATAATAGCATTGGCCAATGTATTTACATCCCCTGCACCAAGAGCAGCGAGACCCGGACCCATTGGTATTAAAGTACCCATCAATCCTAATGTTGGTCCGATACGGGTTACAACATCAGTTTTTTCAATTTTTTTAGTGAAGTTATTCTCTTCAAACTCAATTAGCTTTTTAGCAAGAGCATGCCTTGAATCACGAGTTAGAGAGTTTGAACGCAATATTTTAATCAAAACAACCTTTTGGGATTCATAAATTTTTGCATTTTTAATTATGTTTTTAATATCTTCAATTGAATTAGCATTTGAAATCAAATAAATTAACTCTTCAATAATATCAGGCGTTACCTTTTTTCTTGATGTATACTCAGAAATCAAACCTCCAATAGCCAATATTGCAAATATGGCAAAGATTACTAAAAATATGATTACAGGAATTTGTAAACTTTGTGAAATCATATTTAATGCTGATGTTAATATTTCACTTCCCGGAATTGTCGATACCATTAAATCACCTTAATTGAAATTACTATTTCTCCTTGAAATTAATCCCCCAATCACTACAATTACAATCATCAACATTAATGCCCCGATCAATGAGTAAGGTGAGGATATCGTAATTGCATCCATTGGATTTTGTATCATTGCTGCAATGTTTGGTAAAAATAATGCTGACAATAGGAAATATATTCCTAAAAAGAACATAAAATTGCCAAGCACAATTGGATATGGTTTATTGATGAATTTAACTAGATAATTAGATGCAAAATAGGTTAAAACAATAGTTAGAACTAATGCTCCAGCTACAATAAAACTCAAATCAATCAAACCTAAACCAACACTTGGCGCAACAAGCATTATACTTACAATAATTGATCCAAAACAACATGGGCATGGTGCTACAACAGCCATGCATGTAGCTTTAGTTGTATTTTTTTCAAATACCTTATATTCTCTAATTGTAAAAATTCCTGCTAAAATCATGATTACTGCCATGATCAAGAAGAATTCAAAGTTATAGGTATAAATTAAATCTGTAATCTGGTTTGTGAAATGTGAAGAAATTTCAGTTAAGATTAACACTCCCCCACCATAACCAATTGAAACCAATGCCAAATATTTCTTTGACATATTCGCAAGACCTGTTGCAAGACCCAATTTTATTCCAAAAATTAAAACAGCGGATAAAATACCTACCTGCCATAAAATATTGACTGCATCCAAATTAATCACCTAATTTTTCATTGAAGAGATTATCTAAATCTTGATTTCTATTAGATTTATCGCTATCTCTAAAGTATCCAACTGCAACGACCATGATTAAGCACAAAATTGCTAATACTGCTAAAACAGACAAACCAACTTCACTAGCTGATTGTGAAGTAATTGGATTGATTTCAACTGATTTTTTAACATCAACACCTTCCAAAGAGGATTGTCCTGCCTGAGGAGATTGTGAATTTTCACCAACATTTGAAAATGCTTCATCATATCCATTTTCACCATTTTGAGCATTAGTTTGAGTTGTAGTTGTAGTTGAATTAGTTTTTATTGTTGAAGAGGAATTTGAACCCTCCACTGGATTTTGAGTTGAAGCTTCTTTTTGATTTTCATTTGTATCACTTTCTGGAGGTTGTGTTGATTGAGTATTGTTTTTAAATTTTGGATTTTTAGTTGCGTCATATAGTTTTGGAAGCAATTGAGCCAGAATATCAGGATTTACATATTGTACAGCCCATTGCATCATTGCAATATTACCACAACTACAATCGCAACATGCCACACCATTTTGAACTGTTGCTTGAGCCCAGGTATTTGCTATATCCCTAATAATTTCATCATCTGCATTCCAATAACCTTTATGTATTGTTGTAAGCATTGTTCCGCTCATTGAAATAAGTGAATAAGCATTATTACCCTTCATTAACCAATCTTTAACACCAATTCCATATTTATCCTTGTAATAAGTATTATAAATCCTATTCCATAAGTCATCAGAAACTGCAGATGGTCTTGTTACTTGCCAGCCCTGTAAATTACTTATAAATTTATTTGACATATAACGAGCTCCACTATAACCTTCTTTCATCATTCCACTGATCCATTCAGGATTATCATATCTTGCAGCAATTTCTTTATACATTACTTCCTCCAATGATGAAATATATGCATTATTTTTATCAGCATACATCAATACATTGAATTTTGGAGCTTTACCTAAAATTTTTTCTACAGTCATTGACAAACCTCCCCAATAATCAAAGAAGTCATCATTATCCAAAACTCCATACTGGTTTGTATTACGACTAGCTACAATTGTGTCTGAGTTTGATAGTGCTCTTAAGAAAACTAATGGATTTGTATCTCCCCAATACTTCTTAGAGTACATATTGCCCATTCTTCCAAGATAAAAATCAGCCAATTCGCTTGTATCATTCCATGTCCATGACATCGATACTAATTTTGATATTCCTGCACCATAATCCCCATTTGGCGGTGCAAATATCCTTGTTATAGCACATTCACCTGCGTAAGTAGAATTATATCCTACACTTTTATAGTATAAAGTATCTTCTATCCAATGTTGAGCTACATAATTATTTTTCAATGCCTCTGAAGAAACCCCATAATAATTAATACTTTCCATTACTCCTTCAAGAGCTTCTCTTAAATATATACCATTTTCTGAGTTCATTAATGTGGAATTTCTAATTATTGCGAAGTATGATCTTGCAAGTGATACACGAAATGCATTATCCATTAAAATAGCTTGTGAAGAATACAAATCTCTAAATAATCCACTAGTGATTACAGTTACATCAATTCTTTTTTTACTCCAACCATTAGGACGAATTAAATTATTCAGTTTAATTACTTCAGGCATTGAACTTACCTTTTTACCTGTTGGGTTTCCTTCATCATCAAAACCCGCACTTGACGAATTTGTCCAAACTGGTTTCATGCCCAATAAATATAAAACTGTTGAAACAAGAGCTCCGTCATCTCTTGCTGTTTCTACACACCAAATTCCCATTATAATCTTTTCAGTCGTATCATTTAATCCAGCGAGAGTTAATAAAGCTAAAGTTTTAGCATAATCCCAAGCCTCCATTGTTGGAAGTTCGCTTGATTGGTCTTGGAACATGTTATTGCCTGTTGGAAGAATAGCCGGTTTTATAACCAACTCTCCTCCTTCACCAACTGGAATGTATCTCCCATTTAATCCATCAAGCATTGCATTTAATTCATTGCCGACGGAAAACTTAATTAACTCAATATATTTTTTACCTAACTCCAAACATGCTAAAAATATAGGATTGTCGAATTTAGAGTCTTGTGATACTAATAACTCATAAACTTTTTGAGTATCCCAATAAATTAATGCATTGACAATGTCATAGGATTTATTTAAGATTACTTCTCTTTGCAATACATTTAAATCATTATACCCGCGGGAATAATAATAATCTGATAGCTCATCAAATAAATTCAACACTCCTTGATTATTTTCGAGTACATAATTATAAGATAACATGGCTGATACTGTACTTGCAATATCATCATCACTCCAAGCTTGACCTAGTGCATGAAGTCCTAATGGATATAATGTTGATTGCATTGTTTTTAAGAAGTTATTTACCTTATCCATAATCAAATTATCATCTATTGTTTGAACCTCTTCTTTTGTTAACCCCAAATTAGTAGAATAATCATTGCTGATGATTAACTGGCGAAGCAATTCAGGATTATTTAAATTATTGGCCATGACAGATAAATTACCATATACATGAGTATAAGACATTGGAGAAGTTAAGTGTGAAATAATTACCGCAAAACCTCTTCTTTTAGCTTGAATGGCTTCGGCAAGACCATCGGCAATATAGAAATATAACTGTGGAACATCCCCGACAACAACAGAACCATAATCAGTGACTGAAAGTAAAATCTCTTTGCCGGGCAGCCACTCATGAGTGGCATGCCTTCCAACAAATATCATTGCATTATCGTATTTATTTTGCATATAATAGTAAGCGGCCAAATATTGATGAGTTGGAGCAACAGCAGTACAATGATATAAGTTTTCAATATCGGATTCCCATCCTCTTTGAGGTTCAGGAGCAATGAAAATATTACCATAAGTTAAACCAGGGATAACGAAATAATCACTGCCATTTCTATTAACAACCATTACATTACCTGGCGCATCACCCCAGCCATTTAAACCTGAAATATTTAAACTTTTAAATTCTTCAAAGTATTTTTTAAATAAAATAAAATAACTATCATCACGTGTTGAGGTATATCTCTTTAAAGCATTGACAATATTGGTTAAAATACTTTTAGATCCATCTAGATTCTTTTCAGGAAGAAGCGCAACAACCTGATTATACCAATCATCAATCGTATCTCCAATAGTTACAGTATAATTTAACTCAACGGCCCTTCTTGAAAGTTCCCCAATATAAGCAACCGGACCTTGAGTAACTTGTATTTTAACAATCTCATCTAGAGAATTAAACCAAGCAGTATACTCATCAACTGATAAAAGGGTAATTCCTGATTGGTTGGCTAATTTTTCAAGCTCTCCCGGTGCCCAAGTAGCTACATTGATACCACACTTAAGCATTAAATTTTCAAGTTCATCAACACTTGAAGGCAATTGTCCAACATTATAACCTGCATTTTTTAAAACATGAAGAATATTGTAAATACTTGTTATTGAATTCAGGTAACTAGAACCAATATTTTGTTTTCCTGGAGGATAGTTATAATAAATAATAGATAATAATTTATCAGCATTTGGAGTGTATTTTAAATCAACCCATGAATCAATTCTATCAGTTAACAAATCAACATTCCGTTCATAAGGAATATAAGTAACGATTCTAGCACCGGTTAAATTTGAAATGTAGTAATCTTGACCTCCAACAAAAGTTGCATCTATAATACCCTGAGTCTCAGCAATAGTAATATGCCACCATTTATCACTACGTTCTGTTGTAAGACCTGTGGATCCTAACTCCCACATCTCATTTGATACATAATCTGAATGAACTGACCTAAAAACAGGCACTCCAACTTTTTCAAAAAAATCTGTTGCTTTTGTGAAATTTTCACCGCCAACACCATATGCAACCATAGACACGATTGCATCAACATATGTATCATAATTTGAAGAATTTAATAAAAACCCACCTATATCACTACCTGCACTAGTCCATGATTCAACCATCACTCGTAATTGTTCTGCTGATCCTCCAGCTGCATAAACTGGAATAACATTATATCCCTTTGATTCTAATGATTCAATGATTGAAATTGTTGGATGTAACTGTTGAGATGCAATATACATTGTACTTTCTAAAATTCCTACAGTCCGTATCCTCGAAGCATCGAAAAATACACTCATATACTCTTCTAAAGAGTACCACCTATCACGATAAATCCCATAATTTTTACTGCCTGTGAAATCAGGAACATTATAAGAAAAATTATAACCAATAAGATTCAAAGTGTATAAAATTTGATTTTTAAGATTATTTTTATCGTTTAGGTCTTTATAGAGAACTAACTGATTTAAAATACTGTTAAATTTATATCCTTCATTTGTAATATAATTGTTAACATTAACATAAGACGTTCCTCTTTTGGTATGATTGAAATAATCTATTAATTCATCATTAGTATTTGAGGCAAATATTTTATTATAGTTTATAGTATTGTTTCTAATCAAGTTTAATGAAGTTGAACCAGAATTTAAATTACCAGAAGGAAGTTCCAGTATTAAAAATAGTTCTTTATGAGATAATTCCGGATATTTGCCCAATAAATTTGTTAAAACAGAATCGACATCTGTACTTATCCATTCACCAATGAATGCATCAGAGTTAACAAATAATGAATGCAACTCTTCCTCCTTCATGCCTTTTACTTGTTCACCACTTCTCAAAACAATATTAAACCCGGACAAATTATCTTTATTATAGAGTTCCTCACAAGCATAATCAACAATGTTTGTCCCAGGAGTATCTGAAATAATAAATATCGTTTTGTCTGGCGGGTTAATATCTTCTAAATCCTCTTGAGTATTTTCATCTAAAGTTATATTATCATTAGATGTTTCAGCAAAATTTACTTGCAAACATAAAAACAATAATAACAACATTATAAAAATATATTTTTTATTCATACAATACCCCAATAATTTTTTTAATATATATTTTATAATTTATAATAATTAAATTAATAAGTATTTAGATATAATTATTACTAATCTGGACAAAAAAGTAATACTCATGATGAAAAGGTTCTACAAAATATTTATTACATCTAAAAATCAAAACATAGAATATTGATAAACTGGGGATAATATGAAAGTCGGAAAAGGCATTGTAAAAAAATATTCAAGAGAATATAATAGAACACTCAAAAGTGGTGAGAAAAAGAAATATATCACAGAACAAATCCAAATTACAGTACCGAAAAACGAAGACATCTACGAAAACAAAGAAAATGTTTTGATTATCCCAAATTCTGAAATTAAAGAATTTGAAAATAGAAAAAAAGAAAACGAGTTTTTAAAGATAGCTAATTACTTACATGTTGAGGATGTGAAGGAATTGGAAAAACAATTAAAAGAGGGTAGAGACTCAACAAATTTAGAATACGAAAAAGAAATCGAAACCCTTAAAGCAAAATTATTAAAGCAAACTAATGCTTTAAGTGAAATGGAAAGTAAATATGAAAATTTACATCAAGATAATTTAAAAAAAGAAAATGAAACTATTAAAGACAAGCATTCTAAGTTAATCGTTGAAAATGAAAACTTAAAAAATAAATTTGTCAATATTAAAACTGAAAATGAAAACTTGAAAGCAAAGTATACTAACATAAAAGAAGAAAATAAAAACCTTAAAAACAAGTGTTCTAATCTCAAAGAAGAACGTGAATCAATTCATGACAGTTACAATAAAGTTTCAAATAAATATGACATTTTAAAACAAGAAAATTTAAATACAAAAACTAGCTATGCTGAAATCTTTGAAATGAATGAAAATTTAGAAAAAGATTATGATTCTCTACTTCTAGAATATAATGATTTGGTTGACAAATTCAATGATTTGCAAGAAGAATTATACAATATTAAATCTAATCAAACTCGTGATGATTATATAGCCAGTAGAGTTAAAGAATTTATACTAAACAGATCCTAAAGAGTTTTGTAATCATCTTGAAACTCTGGATTCCATCTTTTTAATCCTGGAATAAACATTGCAGTTATACCGGTTGCTTGGGTTTCAGCAAGTCTAGGATTTTTTTCCATCATTTCTTTTGTTTTTCTAACAATCATCTCTTCTAATGTTATATCTGGTTCTGTGTATTCACCATTATGATAACAATCCTTACAGAACTCATTATTTAGACTACCATCTTTATTGGTTCCATAATCTTCTTTTACGATTGGTCTTCCGCATGAATTACAAAATCCCATGAAAAATACACCTTAAAAAAAAATAGAATGTAAATTAGAAATTTGCCTAATTTACTCTTTTACTTCAATGTTTTCGTCTTCATCCATTGCAAGTCTCATGTTGTCTGGATCTGGGTCAAAATGTTCTAAGAAGTCTTGTGCAGCTCTTCTTACATCTCTTGAACCAATAATGTACCTACCAGCAATAATAATGTTTGCACCTTTATCAATGGCTTCTTTAACATTATTAGGTTTGATTCCACCAGCAACAGCGATTAAACCTTTTTCACCAAGTGATGCTTTGATATCTTTAATATTACCCCATTCGGTCATATCACTAGTGTCTTCACCGTGTTCTGCTCTGTAGGTTTCCATATCAACATTTCTGTGTAATAATACAATGTCTGGTTTTAAGTCTTCAGGTAATTTAGCTAATTTTTGCTCAAATTCTGCTACATTCATCATATCAAGAATTGAGTAAATACCTTGTTTTTGAGTTTCATGAATAGCTTTAGCAATTGATTCAACAGTACCCAGACCAGAAATTGCCACAGCATCTGCAGTTTCATCAGCTGCCATTTTAACTTCAACACGACCTACATCTAAAGTTTTTAAATCGGCAATAATGAATGCATCTGGACGTAAAGCTCTGATCTTTCCAATAATTCCAACACCGAACTTCTTAACAAGGGGCGTACCTGCTTCAAGGAGTATTCTGTCATTATCAGGCAAATCGTTGATAATTTTTTCCATTACTTGTTCGTTATCAAGATCAAGTGCAACTTGTAAGTATGGTGGACTCCAGAGTTTTTTGACTTTGAATCCCATGATTGGGTGAGTTCCACGGTCTTTTTCTGCAAGTACTTTTTCAATTGATGGGTAGTTTTCCATAGCTCTTCTGATTGCTAATTTGGTTGCCCCATAATTGTATTGGTAGATTTTACGGAAATCTTTTGCAGAGGGATCAATAAATACACTAACATTAATAACAATGTCTTCTACAATATCCATTGGAATGTATCCATCTGCTACCGCATCTGCTACCGCTCTTGCAACAGCTGTTTGTGCAGGTCCAAATATTTTACTTGCATCGTCTAAATCTCCAACACTTACTTTAGGAATAATTAAAGTAGCTGGTTTTGTCATTAAATTAGGTCTAATTACACTAGTTAGTGGAGTGTGGCCTACAGATAAATTGGATAAACCATTTGCAAATGCTTGACCAACAGGCCCTTGTTTATCACCAATTAGTAAATCAATGTGTGCTAATTCTGGGCCGTCTCCAATAAGAGCTTCTCCTATTCTATACATTGGGTCCATTAAATTTCCTCCATATTATATTATAATTTTTATTTGTAATAAACTATTGGAAGTTGATTCTTCTTGAGATATCTTTTGGTAAAGGTAATCTTCTAAATGGTTTGCCAATAGTTTTTTGATTAATTTCATCTATTAATTCATCGACAGTCATATCGACTTTTTCACCGGTTTCACGAACAGTCACTTGGAATTTACCAGTTTCAACTTCTTTATCTCCAACAACAAAGATATACGGTATCCATTCCTTAGCCGCATTCCTGATTTTTTTACCTACACTTTCGTCCCTATCATCAATGTCGACACGGATTTTTGCAGTATTTATCTGTTCATATATATCTTCTGCAAACTCCTTATGTGATTCTCCGACAGTGATTACACGAGCTTGAATAGGACTTAACCATAATGGTAACATTGGAGATTTCTCATTAATTTCCATTGCTGTTTTTTCAAGCATTGCACATAGAACTCTTTCGATACTTCCTGTTGGTGAACAATGCAAAATAGCAGGATTATGTTGCTTGCCGTCTTCGCCAAGATAAGAGATATCAAATCTTTTACCACTTTCAACATCAATTTGAACAGTAGGATTTTCAATTGGACGGCCTAAAGCATCAATATTGGCTAAATCAATTTTACATGTCCAGTAATGATGTCTTTCAGGCAAAACTTCCAAAAGAATAGGTTTGTTGAATTTACTTGCAATTTCATACATCCATTCTTCATGTTCTTCGAAGAAGTCTTGGGTTGCTCTAAAAATTACTTCAAAGTCTAATTCTAAATCTTTACCTGTTTGCATACACATATCAGTTTGAGCAGAAAATTCTTCTAAGGAAGCCTGCACATCAGCACAGAATGAATGAAAATCCGGCATGGTAAATGCTCTTAATCTTTTAAGACCAACTACTTCACCTTTTTTCTCAAACCTAAAGCTGTAAGTTGATAACTCATAAACTTTAGCAGGTAAGTTTTTCCAGGTTAAATATGAGTCTCCCATTACACGGAATGCACCAAAACAACATGCAAATCTAAGCATTAAGTTTTTCTTGGTATCTGTCCTGTATTGTCTTTCGCCAAATTTATAAGCATGCTGATATATTGCTTCATTGTCCAAGTCATAGAAAATTGGGGTTTCAATTGGCATTGCCCCATGATCAACAGTTAAATTATAAACATAATCGGTTAATAAATCCCTTATTAACCTACCTTTAGGATACCATCTAAGGTTTCCAACATCAGATGCCGGTTCGTAATCACAGATTTCTTTTTCTCTCATTAATTTAACATGAGGCGGTTCACCTTCATCAGATGCTCCACGACCGGTCTCATAATCAACTAATTGTTTGAAAGCATGGTTTTCAAATTTGAAATCATCAATCTCTGTGATTTTATCTCCTTCAAGAATTTGCCATTTAGAAGGTTTTCTTTCAACTTTAGTTTCTTCGTCATCAGCAGTGATTGTTCTTGAAAGTTCGCTTAATGGATGTCCTTTACAGGAAATTTCAAATGATTTATACCATCCGAAAGGTACTCTTTTAACAGTTAAGTTTTCATCCAATAATGCTTGTTCTACATCTTTTAAAATTTGAACAGCAACTTTTGGAGAACTTAATGATGAAGATAAGTGAGCATATGGATACAGGACTATATTTTCAGCTTTAACTTGATCATTAGTTTTGATAACTTCTTTAACTAAATTTTTAACAATACCTTCTGGATTATTTTCGTCGTCTTTTTCAACAGCTGTAAATACAACTAAAGAATCATCAAATGAACCCTTTTTTTTAGCTTCTTCAATTTCTTCAGCTACAGGTGTTTCTTTTTTTACTGTATAATTTAAATAATCAGAATGAATAAGAAGTATTCTCATTTAATCACCATATATTAGTGATTAAATTTTTATGTTTAATATTATATAAAAATAGCTAAAATTTGAATTTAAAAAAAAGAAAATTTAAGTGAGAAAATTTTTCTCACTATTTAATTGTTATTTTTACACTTTTAGTTGACTTTTCATATAACAGATATTGACCCTCATAAGAAATCATGGCTGTGTATTTGCCTTTTTTGGTAAGTTTAAGTTTAAATGTTGCAATACCTTTGGAATTTGTTTTTGCAGTATAGGTTTTGCCGTTTACATTCAAGGTTATTTTCTTACCAGAATTCAAATACATTTTACCATTAATGTTATTAACTGTTGTGAGTTTAACTTTAAATGTTTTGGTCTTAGCAGACGCTTTATATGTTTTTGCAGAGGCTTTAATATATGTAGGTTTCATATTAATAGTGATTTTATTTACAGCATAGGAAGCTGTGTAATTTTCATCACCTAGGAATGCGGTTGCAAATGTGTATGGGCCTGCATTTTGTAAACCAATTAATTTATTAACAGTTCCGTTTTCATCAGTAGTATACCATGCAAGAATACCATTATATCCGATTCCAACGGATTTGTTTGCTAATGGGTTACCATTAACATCAGTTAAACGTATTGTGTAATATCCTCCTTTTTCACCAGTTGATGCTTCACAAGAGTATTGTGCGAAGTTTTGTGAGATAATTACAGTTGAAACTTTAGTGACTTCAAATGCTCCTGAATTAGAACTAGATTCATAATTGTTATCACCTTCATAAGTTACATTATATGAGTGGTAACCAGCAGCTAATCCTCCAACTGCAAATACAACTTTTCCATTATCTAAATCTTTACCAGTTGAGATAATTTTGCCGTCAACTAAGAGAGATACTGCACCAGTAGCATCGCTAGAGGCAGTAACAGTAATAGTTACATCCCCACCATAAATATTGTTTTCAGATACATCAGAAGTGAATTTTGGAACTGCTTTTTTAACATTAATTGATGATTTGACTTCTTTTGAAGCATAATTCTTATCACCAGAGTAAGTAACTGTAATGTTATTCTCGCCGGCAGTTAAAGCATTAGCAGGAATAGTTACAGTTGCAGAACCCCTTTCAACAGTATTTTTGTAAGATATACCGTTAATAGTAACAGTTACATTGCCTGTTACATCTTCAGGAAGAGTTACACTAACAATTGCATCTTCACCGAAAGCAGGAGTATTAGAACTAACAACAATATTGACTTCAGATTTAGATACTATAAAGTTAGCATCAGCTTCAGATCCACTGTATTTATTGTTTTCACCATTTTTAATAGTAATAGTGTATGTTCCAACAGGTAAATTACTTACAGCAATTACACCTTTATTAACAACAGCCTCATAAGTACCTCCTGCAGCATCATTTACAGAAACGGTAACGGATTCAGTTTCATTATCAATAACATATGCAATTTCAACAACATTACCATAAGTCACATTAACAATAGGAACAATAGTGACTTTAGAAGCGTATTTACCAGCAGCATAAGTAGCGGTTTGAGTTCCACCATTATATTTGTCATCACCAGTGTAAACAACAGAAATAGTATTTTCACCAGCATTTAAAATATTGATCGGGATAGTCGCCTGACCATTTTCAACAACAGCACTGACACCATCAATTAAAACATAACCAGATGCATCTCCACCGGCAACAGTAACAACTACATTAACAGTATCACCAACATTACCAGAAATCTCACCAATACTTATAACCGGAACAACTTTAACAACATTAAAAGTGCCTACATTGTCACATGCTAAGTAATTATCATCACCTAAGAAAGAAACAATATAAGTGTGTTTACCCGCAACGATACTATCAACATCAACAGATACAACGCCATGATTGGTTTTGCCATTGTATACCAATTCACCATCTACTGTAATAGTTACATTTCCTTCAGTATGCCCAGATATAGTTGCATTAATAGTAATAATATCACCAACAGAAGCATCCTGAGTTACATTAGATTTAATTACCGGAGTGATTTTTTCAACAACACACAATACACTAACATTAGCAGGTGCAAAGTATTGATTACCTTTGTATGCTAATGTAATATTGTGAGTACCAACAGTTAATGATGATATACTAATTCCATTTTCAAGTGCATCCTGTACATCGAATGAGGAATAATATTCTCCATTATTATATGCATCAATTTCACCAGACACTAAATTATCAGCATTAACTGATATTATTAGCATTTGCTCATAATCAATTACATAATAAGCAGCAGATGATTTTAATTGTGAATTAGCACCGACTACAGTAAGATTAACTTTAACTGAAGAATCAGCATATTTACTGCCCCCACTGTAAGTTACAACTAAATTACTGTAATTACCTATTGGTAAATCAGCTGGACCGTGAATAACTGCCTTACCGTTGTTAACGTTAGCTGTGTAATCAATACCATTTATAGTTACAGATACAATACCATCAACAACATCTTCAGGTAAAACAACATCAATTTCAACAGCCTGACCACAATGTGTTTCAATACCTATAGCATTCATATCATATTCATCCTGAATAGATACTTTAAATGATTCTGTATCATTTATGATTTCAGCTTCAAGTGAACCGTGGAGTAATGTAGCATTTATGAGATATGTACCAATTGGTAAATCTTTGATTTCTAAAGATGCCTTACCATCTACTCTTACAACATAATCAGTACCACTAATATTTAAGATAACAATACCCTGTTCTTTTTCACCGTTAGCATCAGTTACTGTAATGTTTACTATAGCAACTTCACCATATTTAATATCTTCAACTTCAATAGACAATATTTTGTCCGGCAATAAGACATCAAATGTAGTGGATGCATATTTAAAGCCATTATAATTATTATTACCTTCAAATATGCCTAAAATAGCATATTGACCAGGTTCAAATCCACTTACATTAAATGAAGCTTTACCATCAACAACATTTACAGTAATTGGAGTATTATTAACAATAACAATAACATTGTCGTTTAATCCAGCACCGTTTACACCATATAAACTTACAAATACTGTTACATTTTCACCATACGCAAATTTATTGTCTTGACCTGTTACAACAATAAATGAAGTTACATTTTCTTTTGGAACATTATAAATACCGATGAATTTTTCTACATTACCATAATTGTAAATAGATGAAATTATATTTTCACCAGCTGATACAATTTTATATTCACAAGTATAAACTCCAGTTGTTTCATTAAACTTAATATCAGAAATAGTTTCCCCATTTACTGAGAATTTAAGATATGAATCATATACCGAGCAGATGGGGACGACAGAGAGACAACAGCTGATTGGTGTCGACGAGAAGTGACAGGGAGAGTTTGGGATTTATTTGTAGGTTGCAATACTACGGGTGTTGTATGTGTATTTTTTTTTTTTTTTTTCAAGCAGAAGACGGCATACGAAGTGTAGAGAGGTCTCGTGGGCTCGGAGATTGGTATAAGGAAAAGCATGTTTTTAAAGTATTAATAACCGGTTCATACATTTTCTTAATATATGGATAATCCTCCATTAATTCATTAAGGTAATCAACCGCCTCATTAATATTTTTGTTTTCAGACAAATCTGACAATAATGACCATAAACACACATAACCTTCATATTTTCCATTTAAGTTAGGATTATATGCAATTGCTTCCTCTAAAAGGTCGCATGCAAGTGAATAACTAGGGTTATTTTGACTGTATACATTAAACGCCTCTTTTTTTAATTTTTCATCAGGCATTTCATCTTTCCATAATCTAAGGCGATAAGTATATTTTTCACGAACATCAATATTGTTAATAATTGCTTTTTCAAGAATTTCAATAGCTTCCTCAAGTTTATTTTCCTGTTTAGCTAATTTGAAAGCTTTTGACAACATGTCTTCCATACTTTCGCTGAATTCTGGATCATTAATGTTTCCTTCATCATCCTCATCAATCGAACCTGAAGAAGATATTTCAGAAGTATAAATCATAGTTGTTTCATCTACTCCCAAATCATCCTCCATAAAGTCATTGATAACTTTTAAAAGTTCTCCTGAATTACTATATCTTTCCCTTGGATTAACTGCCAAGCATTTCATTACGATTTCATTTAATTTTGGAAATATTTCTGAATTATACATACTAGGAGGTTTTAATTGCCTTTCCCACGGTTTTCCAAAAAACATGTCCCCCATATCAAAATGTAAGATGTCATAAGGGAATTTATTTGTTAATAACTGATAAAATATAACTCCCAATGCATAAATATCGCTCATTGCAGAATAACTCTTTTTAAAACATTCAGGAGCCATGTAAAGTGGCGTTCCTGCAACAGATAATTTATCAAATGATTTATCACTATCTTTTGCATTTGCTAAACCAAAATCAGTAATCTTAATAAGTGGCTTACCATCTTCTATTTTCATTAAAAGATTTTGAGGTTTGATATCCCTGTGAATAATTTTAGGATTGTTATTATGCAAAACATCCAATCCCATGGCAATTTGTTTCATTATGTCTAAAACCTCAATTATAGGCATTATTTTATCCTGATTTTCAAAAGATTTCCAATATTCCCATAAATCACCACCTACAACATATTCCATAACAAAATAGGCATAATTTTTATCACGCCTATCCTTTAAGCCGAAATTAAAAAGTCCATTTTTATCCTGTCCCGAAACTGATATAATCCCTGCATCATGCATACTAATAACATTTTTATGCCTAATCAAGGTAGCAATTCTTGCTTCTTTAAAAATATTATCAATATTTTTAGCAGGCAAAGGTTCCTTGTTAATTTTCATTGCACGGCGATCATTTAAGTAAATATGTTTTGCAAGATAAACATCTGCAAAACCTCCAGCGCCCAAAAATTTTTCAATTTCATACTGGCCTCTAAAAAATTCCTCAACCATTTGTTTTACTTCATCATGATTCATAATAACACCCTTAGTTAACCTTAAATTTTAAATCATTACGTACTGCTGAAATAACAATTGTATTTCCCTCTTTAACTTCTCTATTGACAATCATGTCAGAAATTGGATATTCTACAAGCTTTTCTACAGTTCTTTTAAGATATCTAGCTCCAAAGTTTGCATTATACCCTTTACTTACAAGATATTTATAAACTGAACCCTTGATTGTAAGTCCAATAGCTTTTTCAGACAAAAGGCGATTTGCAAATTCATCAACATACAATTTTACTAAAGATTCGTGGTCAGATTTCGTTAATGAATTAAAAATTATGACATCGTCAATTCTATTTACTAATTCTGGTCTCATTACTTGTGCTAAATTATCCAATATATTTAATGTATTCATATCTTCCTGAGTCCCTCCAAATGCAACATTATAATCTTGTCTTGTTTCAAGTTGAATGTTTGAAGTCATTATAAAAATACAATTTTTAGCATTTATGGTATTCCCTTTTCCATCGGTTAGACGTCCTTCATCAAATGCCTGCAGAAACACGTCGAATATTTTAGGATGTGATTTTTCAATTTCATCTAATAACACGATTGAATAAGGATTATTCTTAATTGCATTAGTCAAAAATCCTCCTTCATCATTGCCTTTATAACCTGGAGGAGCACCTATTAATTTTGAAATTGAATGTTCTTCTTTATATTCTGACATGTCCACCCTGATTAAAGATTTTTCATTATCAAATAAAAAATTAGCTAATGTTTTCGAGAAAAATGTTTTTCCAACACCGGTTGGCCCTAAAAATAAAAAAACCGCCAGAGGTTTATCCGGATTATTAATGCCTGCATAAGAATTTTTAATTCTTCTTGAAACTTTTTCAATAACATGATCCTGACCAATGATTTTTGATTTCAGAAATCCTTCAATTTTTTGAGCTTTATCCAATTGTGATGATTCATCAGAAATAGGAACTCCAACCCATTCAGAAACAACTGTTCTAACATCTTCTTCACTAACAATAGATTCTATACTTAAAGAATTAGTTATATCTAATTTTGGAATAATTTTACGAGAACATGCTTCATCAATTACATCTAATGCCTTATCTGGAAGGTTTCTATCAGGAATATATCTCACCGATAAATTCACAGCAGCATTAATTGCTTCATCTGAAATTGTAACATTATGATATTCCTCATAATTCTCTTTTAAACCTTTAAGAATGAATAATGTATCTTCAGGAGTAGGTTCTTCCAATACAACCGGTTGGAATCTCCTTTCAAATGCAGGATCTGTTTCAAAATATTTTCGATATTCTTGTAATGTAGTTGCACCTATCATTACCAAATCACCATTAGCTAATGCAGGTTTTATAATATTGGAAGCATCTAAACTGCCGCCACCAGAACCTGCCCCCAGCATCGTATGAATTTCATCTACAAATAAAATAACATTAGGATTATCCTTAGATTCATTGACAAGTTTAGTTATTTTTTCTTCAAAGTCTCCGCGATATTTAGTTCCTGCAACTAAAGAAGCCATGTTTATTTCAATTATTTGTTTATCATTTAGGAAGTTTTTCATACTTCCATCAAGAAGTTTTATAGCCAAACCATTAACCAAAGCAGTTTTACCAACCCCAGGTTCGCCTATAATTAAAGGATTATTCTTTTTGTGTTTGTTTAAAGTTCTAATAACCTGCAATAATTCATCGTCCCGTCCAATTACAGGAGTTAACTTTCCTTCTTTAGCTAATTCAGTTAAATTAGTACCATATTTAACCAATATACTATTAGAAGATAATTTTAATCTTTTTGATTCATTAATATTTAAATTAGTTTTCAATTCCTCAAATTCCACATTATTATCTTCAAAAAAAGTCTTGATAATATCTGAAGGATTATTTAAAATGGCTTTTAAAACGTGAATACAGCGAACCTCTTCACTGTTTGTATTTTCAGCAATATTATTTGCATCATTAAAAATAGCTTTACAAGACTCAGACCTTGAAATCATTTGGTTTTCAGATTCAAAATTCCCATTTCCCTTTAATTTACGAATTTCATGTCTTATGAATGAAGTTTCAATATTAAATTTTTTAAAAAAATCGATTATTTCATCATTTTCAATATTGATATTTCCGCATAATCATCATTAAAATTAATCTTATTCTCATTAATCAAAATACTATTTTTTCCATACTGCAAATACCGATTAATAGTTCATCTTCAGAAAAAATTTTGTTTGAGATTGGCGGCTTCAGCGCACCTAATTCCATGCCAAATATACACTTTTAGATAATCTAACCATGTCTTAACCTCATAATAATATTTGAAATTAATATAATGTATGTAAACTCCATTAATCATGTGAAACTAGTTTTATAGTCATTAATTTCTACGGAAAACAAAAATTAAACCAACAAATAATGAAATAATTAATCCAGTATATATTGAACCTAAATTTAACATTGAATATGGAAAACTGATATCTGGACCAAATATCCTTGTAAAACCAAAATTCAACATTGAAAAAGCAATAATTATTGTCAGTATAACTCCAACTATTGCCGTTGATTTTGTTGTAGCTGCAGAACTTAATATCGCACCTGCCATAATTGCCATGAGAATATACAAGATAAATACTAATAAAATATTATCTCCTAAAACAAAGTGTACTACTGCAGATAGAATAATTAAAACTATGAATAAACTTATAAGTGCCCCTAATGTGGCGCCAAGTATTTCGGATACATCCATAATATTACCTCCAATTAATATATATTATTAAAAAAATATTTAAGTAAAATAAAGTATTTACTTTATAGAAGGATATCCAACAGAATTATTGTCAGAAAAAATTAGTTTTAGCAGATTTGTTGATTTATTTGTTAAACTATTAATAAATTGAGTTTTAAATGGTGTGCTGTGGATTTTTTTAGCAGAAACTGGTGTTTATCTATTTTTTGAGTTAATGGCATGTGAGCTGATTAAAATTTGATTTAGCTAGAGTTTAAATTTAAAACACTTAATATTTAAAAAAGTAAGAAGATAAAATTTAATTAAATTTTATCTAAAGCTTGGTCGACATCAGCTAAAATATCTTCAATATCTTCAATACCAACAGAGAATCTTATCAAATCAGGAGTTACACCAGTGGATAATTGCTGTTCTTCAGATAATTGGGAATGTGTTGTTGATGCAGGGTGAGTGACTAATGACTTTGCATCACCAATATTTGCTAAAAATGAGATCAATTCAACATTTTCAATGAACTTCAAAGCTCCATCATAACCTGCTTTAAGACCGAATGAAACAATTCCCCCATAACCTTTCTCAGCATATTTTTTAGCTATTTCATGATTAGGAGAAGATTTCAAGCCAGAATAGGTTACCCATGCAACTTTTGGATGAGCTTCTAAATGTTCAGCTACCGCCATTGCATTTTCCGCATGTCTTTCAATTCTCAAACCCAATGTTTCAAGACCTTGCAATAGTAAAAACGATCCAAATGGAGAAGGAATTGCTCCTGTATCCCTTCCAACTACTGTCCTTAATCTTGTTGTAAAAGCAGATCCTTTAAAAGTTTCAGCAAAAATCAAACCATTGTATGTTTCATCAGGCTTGGATAGTGTTGGAAATTTACCGCACATCCAATCAAAATCCCCTTTTTCAATTACAATTCCGCCAAGAGTTGTACCATGCCCGCCGATGTATTTAGTTGCAGAAGATGTAATGATGTCTGCTCCATGGTCAAATGGCCTTACAGAACCAATACCGACAGTATTGTCTGCAATTAATGGAATTTGATGTGAATGTGCGATTTCAGATAATCTATCAAAGTCAGGAATATCTAATTTCGGATTTCCAATGGATTCAACATAAATTGCATGGGTTTTATCATCAACAGCTTTCTTAAATAATTCTGGAGATTGTGAGTCAACAAACTTTACATTACGTCCCAATTCTTCTAGAGTATTTTCAAATAATTCATAGGTTCCACCATATAAGTTATCTGCCGATACAATGTTGTCCCCTACTTGGGTCAGGTTAATTATTGCATAAAAAATCGCCGCCATTCCGGAAGCAGTTGCATAAGCAGCGGTTCCACCTTCAATAGCAGCCATTCTTTTTTCAAAAGCTTCTGTTGTTGGGTTATTTAACCTAGTGTAAATATTTCCTCCTTCTTTGAGTGCAAATCGATTTGCAGCTTGTTTGGGTGAATCAAATACATAAGAGGTTGTTTGATAAATTGGTGTCACTCTCGAACCTGTTTCATCAACTTCTTCTTGACCTGCATGAACACCAATTGTTGAAATATTTTTTTTATTTTTAAATTCATATGGCATAATAATCATGTGAATATTTGTTAGATGCATTATATTAAATTATTTGAAATACATGTCACCATCAATTTTGTTCTTTTAGTTTGTAAGATATTCTGATTAGCTATTTAATATACATCAGAAAACAGATTTTGATGAAAAATTTGTTTAAAATGAACTCCAAAGTTTGAAATTACCATATTAATGTATCCAAGTCTTTTTTGGTACCATACAAAAGTAAAACACGATAACTATTTTTCATTATGCATTTGTTTTTTTATAGCTCCAACTAGGTCATTGAACAATTCAACAACTTCCGGGTCTTGATGATTGAAAAATAAGCTTTCAGATTTATCAAGATTCATTATTTCCAACATGTCATCTTCATCTAAAACGAAATCAAATACATCAATATTTTCTTCCATTCTTTCTTTATGAGTTGACTTTGATAAAACAACTATGCTTCTTTGTAACAGCCATCTCAATATCACCTGGGCAACCGTCTTATTGTGTTTTTCACCAATTCCAACAAGAGTGTCATTAGTAAAAATATTATCTTTTCCTTCCCCAAATGGAGCCCATGCAGAAATTTGAACACCATTTTTCTCCATATTGGCTTGAGCTGGATATTGAGCATTAAATGGATTAATTTCAACTTGATTAATTGCAGGAATTATCTTACGTCCAAATAAACAGATATCAGTTAATCTATCTGGATAAAAATTTGATACTCCTATAGCTTTGATGATTCCATCTTCATATAACTCTTCTAGTGCCTTATATGCACCATAGTAATCTGCAAACGGTTGGTGCAGCAATACTAAATCAATATAATCTAAGCCTAATTTTTCTAAGGATTCTAAAACAGATGATTTGCATTTGTCATATCCATAGTTTTCAATCCATACTTTTGTTGTGATGAATAATTCCTCACGTGGAACTCCACATTTTCCAATAGCTTCACCCACTTCCTTTTCATTGAAATAGCTTTGTGCTGTATCAATTAATCTATAACCTGCACTAATTGCATCTAGTACTGCTTGTTCTGTATCTTCTGGAGGTATTTGATATACTCCAAATCCAAGTATTGGTATTTTAATACCGTTGTTTAATGTTAAATATTGCATTTTATCACCTTAAAATCCAAATAAATCTTGCACATCCAACATTACATCAACAATGTGCACATTAAATGGGCATCTTGGTTCGCAGTCCCCACAGGATATGCATTCAGATGCATTGAACTTTAAATTGTTGTAGTGTTCCTGGACACTCGCAGGTACTTCATCATGATTTTTTGCAAGATCAAATAACTTATTCACCATAGCTATATCAATTTCAGAAGCACATGGAACGCAATGGCCACAATATGTACATTGCCCTTCAAATGAATGTTTAGGTGCATTTTTTAAAACTTCACTATAATCTTTTTCCGACTGTGTTGCATCGCAGTATTTAAGAGACTCCATTAATTCCTCTGGAGTTTTAACACCTACAAAAATACTGTTTACTCCTTTTTGTTCTAAGCAATAATGTATACACTGAATTGGGCTTAAAGCTACGCCAAATGGAGACGTTTCATCTGAAAGTAAGTTTCCACCAGCAAATCCTTTCATTACTGTCAGTGCAGTTCCATTATTTTGACATAATTCATAAAGTTCCGCCCTTTGAGGATTTGAACTTGATAGTTCATTATCATATGCATCTTCCTTTCTATATTCTTCAATATCATCCATTGCACCAAACATATCATATGCCGGGTTAATTGAAAACATTAATAATTCGATTTCTGGATTTTCAGCAGCCAATAATCCAATGTCGGGATTATGTGTACTTAATCCAATGTGAGCTATTGTTCCTTCTCCTTTAAGTTTTTTAGCATACTCCATAAATGGACCGTTCATTATCTCTTCATAATCTTCAATTTGGTCCACATAATGAATCATGCCGAAATCTAATGTGTCAATTTGAAATCTTTGCATAAAATCTTCAAATGCAGGAATTACTTTATCCATTTCACGGGTCCTAACATATTGATTGTTTTGCCAGGTAGCCCCTAGATGGCCTTGTATTACCCAATTTTCACGATTATCCTTAATAGCCCTTCCAAATGGGAACGTACATCATGTTCACTCATCCAACAGTCAACAAAATTAATCCCATTAGCTTCACATACTTTAATTAATTCTTCAGTGTCTTCATATGACCTTTCTACCAAAAATTCAGCACCAAAAGCAATTTCAGATACTTTAATGCCTGTATTGCCTAGTTCACGATATTGCATATAACTCCTCTATACTACTATTTAATTTCTATATAATTAAAAGTTTAATATTTAAGGTAGTTTAACATAAATAAAATATAATGTATGAAAAAGAATTCATTTTAAATGAAGTTAATTCCATTCGAGAAGAAATCGGTCATGATAAAGTTAATATTTTCATTGAAAAAATATATTTTGATGAAAAAACTAATGAATTATGGGTCATAACTGAAGACAGACCAGACAAATCATCCATTATTGGAAAAGGCGGTTGGGTAGTAGGTAAACTTAGAGAAAAATTGGGTCTAAATAGCATTCATGTTGAAAGTTATGGCGACTTTTTAAATAAGGAATATAAATTAAAATTATCTAAAAAAACATTGCATAACTTGAACTTGAATTCAACCGGCTTAAAAAACCTAGAAAAAACAATTGATAATAAATTAGATAAGATTTATAGTTTCAACTTCGATGATTATTTCGCTCAAAATGAATTTGAACAATCAGAAAATACAGAAGCCCTTGTTGCACTTTCAGGTGGTGTTGACAGTAGTTTTTCACTTATATTGGCTAAAAAGTTAGGTTTCAATCCCATTGCAGTTACGGTTGATCCGGGAACTATAATTTTGCCAAAGCAATTTAAACAAAATATTGAAAGTCTAACCAATCGTTTAGAAATAGCTCATGAATATATTCCATCTAACTACACGAAAGTAATCCAAGAATCATTTACAGGCAATCTTCACCCTTGTGGAAAATGTTCTAAAAACACATTGGAATTAGTTAAGGAATATGCAAAAGATAAAGAAATTCCAATAATTATCTTCGGAGATATGCTTGCAACTGGCAGCCAATGTATGAATTTGCAAGAAGAATCATTATATCGATTAAACCTTCCAGCTAGTTTGAGTGTTGGAAAACAAGAGATAAAATCCTTAATCCGGAAATATGATTTACAAGAGTTTAAAGGATTTGGTTGTCCCCTTCTTTATGAAGTTCACAAAAAATTTCCATATATGAGGAAATTTTCAATACAGAGAATACTAAGAGAAACTCGTTCAGGTGCACTCGAACCGGGTGAAGCACTTGATTTGATTTGGAGTTTTACAAAAAAAATAAATTAAAAGAGGTAATAATATGAAAAATATTTGTCCGAGATGTGGATCAGATAAGGTGAAATGGATCATTCCGCAAAATTGGTCCCAATGGGTTTGTTATGACTGTGATTATACAGGACCTATCATTGAAGGAAACCAAGATTTAGCTGATGAAATACATGAAAATTATTTAAAATCTAAAAAGCATAAAGATTCTGAATAATTATTTTTTTGAAAAATGAGGACGTGACATGACTCAAAATTTTGTATACCTTATATGAATAAAAATTATACAATTATTTTAATAATTCAAAAATAAATCAAATTTGGAAATTATATTTATTTTGAACACTAATCATGTCCCAGCTTCAAAATAAATGATTATAAAAATAAGATGACTATAATGGAGCTGAGCTTTACTTATTGAATTCATTGAGGAATAATTAATAAGTTTCCATCAAAGTCAAATTATTAAATAACCATGCCGCATAACCAAAAATTATATCGACAATATTTTATTGTCTATAAAAGTATATAAAGTTTAGGAATACCTAAATTATTTTGAATAAAAAAAGTAAAAGGAATCATATTCCTTTTTTCTCGAATTCTTCATTTAAAAATTCTTTAATGTTACTTCTAGCCATTTCAACCATTTCGGGAGCCGGACCTCCAGGAACAGCACGAATTCTAACATTTTCAGCAGGATTTAAGGCTCTTTGAATTAAATCACCATTTAAGTTCAGTTCATCAAAACCTAATTCCACTGCAATTTCATCAATGAATTTAGAAGTGATATCCTCTTCAGCCATACTGCTTGCACTAGCTTCATTTACAATTCTTCCAACAATCTTATGAGCGGTTCTGAATGGAATCTGTTTTTCACGAACCATAATGTCAGCCAAATCAGTTGCAGTTGCGAAGTTTTTACCAGCAAGCTCTGCACATCTGTCAACTTTAAATTCAACTGAAAGCAACATCTTGGTTACAATAGACAAAGTATCTTGAGTTACTTTAATCGCATTCCATAAATGAGGAGTTATCTCTTGTAAATCCCTGTTGTAAGTATAAGGAATAGCCTTAAGAATTGTTAAAATAGTAATTAATTCACCGGTAGCAATACTTGTTTTACCACGGGCAAGTTCAGCTACATCAGGATTTTTCTTTTGCGGCATAATAGAAGAAGTTGATGAATATTCATCTGCCATTTCAATAACACCAAATTCATAAGTACTCCATAAAACCAATTCCTCACAGATTTTTGCAAGTGTTGAAGACAATACAACAAAATCAAAGACAGATTCTGCAATAAAATCCCTTGCTGAAACGCCATCCATGGAATTTTCCAAATAAGCATCAAATCCAAGTAAATCAGTAGTTAATTGTCTGTTAATAGGAAAGCTAGTAGTGGCCATAGCTGCTGAACCTAATGGATTTAAATTGACACGTTTATATGTATCGGCCAAACGTTCATAATCTCTTTTTAATGCCTGTACATGAGCCATTAAATGATGAGCAATTGTAATTGGCTGAGCATGCTGCAAGTGTGTAAAACCAATGAAAACATCGTCTAAGTGTTCTCCAGCCATTTCAACCAATCCTTCCATAAATTCTAAAATGCCTATTTGAATTTCAATGATTTTCTCTCTTAAAACTAATCTAACATCACATGCAACTTGATCGTTACGGGATTTGGCAGTGTGCATAAAACCGGCTTGAGAACCAATTTTATTAGTAACATAATTCTCAATTGCCATGTGAACATCTTCAACTGAAGGATCAAAGACTAATGCATCATAACCTTCTTCTTTAAGTGAATCGAGTGCACATAAAATATTATCCGCAATTTCAGCATCAATGATCCCTTCATATTTCAACATAGAAGTATGTGCAAAATTAGTTTTAATATCAGCTTCAAAAATAATTTTATCCGCTTCAAGTGATGAAGTGTATTCAGCTGCTTCATCAGTCATTCCAGTCTTAAAACGACCATTTCTAATGTTATCCAAAAGAATCCCTTCTTTAAAATAAATAAAAATCAAAAATAAATAAAAAAAAGAAATAAAGATTAAAAAAATCTTATTTTTTCATTTCAGTGTATCCGCATTTACCGCAGGCAACCCTGTCACCATGGTCAGCCATAAATACACCATCACCACAACGAGGACAAATTTGGTTTTTTCTTACAATTTTGTCTCCATCTACTTCATATAAATCAGATTTTTTTACCATTCAAATCACCTATTCTTCTGCATCTGCTTCTTCAGCAGGTTCTTCTTCAGGTTCTTCATTTTTAGCAACAACATGTTTAGCTTCGATGTAAGTTAAATCATCTACAGTATCGTAAACTTTAGCATAAGCTAATGCTTTAGGTTCACCGTAGTGTGGTTGTATCTTATCAACTACAACTAAATCTTTTTTACTGTTTAATAAAGCAACTAATTTAGATTTAACATCCAATATTTTAGGAGTTGCTTCTCCACTGTAATCAACATAAAACTTAATTTCTTTTCTGTTAAATATTTTATTTTCTTTTTCTTCAAAAATTTCAATTTCCATGATAAAACCTCTTCATTTTATTTTAATAAATCCGTTAAGAAGTTCTTGAGCTTTATTTTTTAAATCACGAGCTTTTAAAAGCACTAATCCTTCATTAGGCTGACCATATAAAATGGTAGTTTCCGGATTTGCCAATATTATACAAGGAAGAACCGCAAGATCTTCTTCCCCTGCCACTTCAATTACATAACATTCACCATTGTTAGATAATTCAAGAGCCTTACCTATGGTTTCCCATAGATTATCAGTCAAATACCCCGCAGGATTTTCTGCTTTTAAAATATGCTCTGCACGTATAACTTCATGAGTATGATTTTTTCTCTGAATTAAATTGTCAATTATGCCAATATTCGGATATAATCCATGTTTTGTAAGATTGGCGAAAGTCGCATCACCAACAGAAATTAAATACTCGGAAGACTTAATATCATCAATTGCATCTTCAAAGTTAGGATATAATTTGCCTAAAGGTCTTTTAAGCTCCAATATTATATCTTTATTTAATTCTGCATCTAAATGTAACACAAAAAACCCTCTATCTTACTCTTAAACAATATTCGCCTGGAATCTCAATATTCAATTCACGAGCAATTTTAGACTCCGTAGGATCAGTTATAATCAAAAGACCACTCCAATTATCGGAAGTTGGATTTCCACAACTAGGACAGTGGTCTTTGCTAGAAATCATTTTACAAACAGTACAAGCTTTCATTTTTAAACCTTCTTAGTTTTTTGTTTAGCTTCTTCAATCCATTCAAATCTGCCAAGATTTGTTTGTCTCATAGTGAGAGGGATTTTAGAATTTCTATGATTATCTCTACTGTTAATAGATTCATCTTTAATAGAAACACTTACTGCTCTAGCCCTTACTAAGTCACCAACATCTAAAGTTTTATTTGATTCTTTAGCGAGTAATGCTCCTCTTTTAGCATCATAATTAATATAATCATCAATTACTTGAGAAACATGTATCAAACCATCCATAGGCCCAATTCTCACAAAAGCACCGTAATCAGCTATATCTATAACTTCACCATTAAAAATTTCATGTTGCTCTGGTTTAAAGAAAATAGCATCAAAAACAACATTATGATATGAAGCTCCATCGCCCATAATGAGTTTTCCATCGCTAATTTCATCAATTTCATTAACACAAATGAGTAAACCAAGTTTTTTATCTAAACGGCCTTCATAGGTTTCGTTTAAAGTTTGAATTGCAACTTCTTCAAGAGGATATTCAAATTTGTAAGGTGGAATTCTTACAGTATCCTCAATTTTTGTTTTATAATACAAAATAATCCCTCATTTTTTAATAAGTTTAATTAATATTATATTTTACCTTCAACAGCAATATATTTTTTTTGCCTTAAATATACTATTGTTATCCCTTTGTTTTTTGCACGATTTTTTAATTCAATATCATTCGTAGCTAAGACTTCTGAAACTCTCAGTAACGCATCATCCACAGTTTCATTTTCAAGTAATGAAATATCCTTTATTTCAACTTTTGAAGAATTAGCTAACTTCAAAGCTAAATTCGCATTTAACCTTGTTTTACCCTTAGTATTTCTTTTCAAACCCTTCAATTCATTGATAACAAAGCTTGGAGTAGTTAATTTATAAGAAGGTAGTAAGTTTTCAAGTTCAGTGATTATGTCTACATTGAACTGAAAAGGAACCATAAAAAAATTGGTATCAATTACAACTTCTTTAGAGTCCATTATTATTTTACCTCTATTTAATAATACCGTAACCGATTAATCTCCAACGTGCCCCTACTCTACGACTTAAAGCAACCCTATCTCCTGAACTTGCACATACAGGTAATTTAAGAGTAACATCAACTTTATTCTTTTTAGATGATGTAACAACACCAATAGTAGTTGCAGTTCCAACATTAATCATTAATGGCTCTTTAATTTTAATTGGAGTAACATCACGTTCTTCTTTAGTTCCAACAACACGATCCAATAACTTAACTTCCATTGTGAAACAATCTAAAACATCAGGTAAAGTAAATTCCTCACCAGCAACAGTTCCGGATAATGAATCTGATTTTGTTAAAGATGGATCTAATTTTGTTGCAATACCAACAAGTCCGCCCGGACCGATTTCTTCAACTTGTTTACCATTAGCTTCAAGACCAATAATCTCTGATTTCAGGGTAATTCTTTTACCTTTATTGGTAGGGCCAGGTCTAATTTCAATAGTATCACCAAGTTTAAAAATGCCTTGAACTAAAGTACCGCCAATAACTCCTCCTCTAATTTTATCAGCGCCAGAACCAGGTTTATTAATATCAAATGACCTTGCAACATGCATTAACGCATAATCATCAACATCCCTTTCAGGAGGATGAATTTTATCAAGCATTGCCTCAATCAATATATCAATGTTAGCACCTTGTTGAGCAGATACTGGTATTATTAAAGCATCTTCGGCACAAGTGCCTTTAACAAATTCCTTAATTTCATGATAGCTTTCAATAGCTCTTTCTTTTGAAACAATATCAATTTTATTTTGAACTACAATAACATCTTTAACACCAATTACATCAAGTGCCATGAGATGTTCTTTAGTTTGTGGTTGTGGACAAGACTCATTTGCAGCAATTACTAACACTGCACCATCCATAATTGCAGCACCAGATAACATAGTTGCCATAAGAGTTTCGTGACCTGGAGCATCAACAAAAGATACCTTTCTTATTAATTCAGTTTCGCTTCCACAGTGTTCGCATTTATCTGAAGTAGTGTAACATTTAGGTTCATCACATTTTGGACATTTTTTAAATTCAATATCCGCATAACCTAAACGAATTGAAATACCCCTTTTAGTTTCCTCACTGTGAGTATCAGTCCATACTCCGGATAATGCTTTAGTAAGGGTTGTCTTACCATGGTCTACATGACCAACTAAACCTATGTTAACATCTGACTGTACGTTCACAGATAACCACCTTTTTTAATAATTTTAATTCGACTTAAAAGTAAATAAGAAAAATAGTAAAACTATTCTTCCTCTTCATCACCAACACCGAGAATATCAGCTATTGATTTACTACCGGCTTCAGCAACTACAGTGTTGATTTGTACAATATCCTCAGCAATAGTGTTTCCCCTAACAGTTTTTCTTCTTTTAACACCATCTGCTTTAGGATGATAACCAATACCACCACTTAATAAACTTTTGATTCTTCTAGTGCCTGAAACATCTTTTTTCATAGTGAAACCGTTTTTATCACTTCCACCAGTGATTTTTAAAGTGTAACCATCTAAACCAACAATTCCACCATCAAATTCATCTCCAATGACTAAACCATTAAGAGCTTTAGTATCATCAACTTCCATTTGATAAGTTTCAGCTTTTTGAGACACAACGACTTTGAATGCCATGGTATTTTCCTCCATTAATTATTTCCATAACTATTTTATTATTCAAAAAGACCAAATTTACCCCAATCTGGATCTTGTTTACGTTTAATTTCTACAAATTCGTATAAAGTTTCAAACTCATTTTCAGTTAATTTATCTTTAAATTCTCTTTCAATGAATTTATAATGTTTTTCAGGGACATCAACATACAATTCATCCCCTTCATCAAATTGTTTTCCGACAATAGCATCTTTAATAGCCATTGCAACCCTTTGACCTCTAGGTATAGAAGGTAATGTTTCGCCTTTATCTTCCATACTAACTATTACTCCAACATATTCCCCATTTTTATTAATTAAAGTTTGACCTTGTTTAATTGTACCGCTGAGGGATTCGATTCCAATAATAGCAGGTTTACTTTGACGGAAAATCAATTTAGGTAAACACATGAACTTAGCAGGTTTGATAATAGCATCATAAAATGCTTTTTTCTTAGCTTCCTCAATTTCGTCAATCCATGCTTCATACTCTTCAATAATCTGATAAATCACATCGCCTTTAAAGAGTTTTACATCTGAATTTTCTAAATCTTCTTGAGAATTCGGATTAACATTTACATTAAAAGCAATGATTGCACCATGTGCATCATTTTCATTTAAAGCAATGGATGAATTAATAATATCTCTACGATTAACATCTCCAATGTCTGCTTCACGAATAGATATATTTAATTCTCTTAACAATGTAACAATAGCTTCAAGAGAACCTAATGTATCAGCTTTAACTAAAATACCTTCATCATCAGTGTGAATAGTAATATCTTCAATTTCCTTTAAGATTTCCTCTTTGACGTTCTCAGTGTCACTTAAAACTCTAAGTGGAGAACCAGAAACAACTTCATCCAAATTAGGAGCAGCTATTTTAATACCTGCAGCTGCAACAACTTCATCAAATTTTTGGAATTTCTTTTTGGAGTCTCTCATTTCCTCAAGAGGGAGAGGCCTTAAAATAGATCTAACTTTAGTTGTTAACACCTCATTTGAAGATGTCATTAAAGCTATCTCATCATTAGTTCGTAAAACCCCATCATAAATAATACTGTCAACAGTAAGACCCAATCCTACTTCTTCTTTAATCTCTAATATAGTACCTTTAGCAGGAGAATTTTCATTGATTTCAAGCTGTTCGGTTAAGTATTCCTGAGCAAGACCCAAAAGCATTGCTAATACTTCAATAATTCCTTCACCAGACCTAGCGCTAATCGGTATAATACTAATTTGTGAGGCAAAATTACTTATCCTATCAAATCTTTCAGATTGGAAGCCCTCTTTGTGAAGAGTGCCAACAATTTCATAAACTTTAGTGTCTAAATTTTGTTGAACACTTGGAGCTTGTTGTGAGAAAGATTCTTTGAATGAAGCTCCTTCATGAGTCTCCCAACCAAATAATCTATCTATTTTGTTAGCAACAACAATGAATGGAGTCTTATACATTTTAAGAATATTTAATGCTTCATATGTTTGCGGTTTAAAACCATCATTAATATCAACAATTAAAACAGCTAAATCAGCCAATGCACCACCACGTTTCCTTAAACTAGTAAATGCTTCATGACCTGGAGTATCAATAAAGAACAATCCCGGGATTAAATCCTTGATAGTTAATCTTGAAATAAAATTACCACAGATTTCTTCAATAGTGTCATTTGGGATTTCTGTAGCACCAATATGCTGTGTAATACCGCCTGCTTCTTTATCAGCGATAGTACTACCTCTAATATAATCTAATAATGTTGTTTTTCCATGATCTACATGTCCTAAAACTGACACAATTGGGGATCTGATTTTCATGCTAATCTTCTTTAATAATAAAATTCTAAATTTTTAAATTTATTCATAAATTAAATCATTATCGATAATCTGATAATCACAAATTTCATCTTCGTTAAAGAAAAGGCCAATTTCTCTTTCTGCAGATTCAGGAGCATCTGAAGCATGAATAATATTTCTACCAGTATCCATACCAAAGTCTCCTCTAATTGTTCCGAAATCTGCTTCTAAAGGATTGGTTGCTCCAACAATTTTCCTAATAGTAGTAATAGCTTCTTCTCCTTGAATTACCATAGCAAAAGATGGTGAAGAAGTAATATATTCAACTAAACTTGGGAAAAATGGTTTTTCAGCATGCTCTCCATAATGAGTTTTTGCTAAATCTTCATCAATTTGAATTAATTTACATGCAACGATTTGAAGACCTTTCTCTTCAAAGCGAGACAATATTTTACCCATAAGACGTCTTTGAACAGCGTCAGGTTTCATCATAACAAAACTTTTTTGAATCATTCTTTAACCCATTTAACTTTTCTTGGAACTCTTCCAAGTTTAATCATATTTTTTTCACATTTGCTGCTGCAAAAGAAATAAATTGAACCGTCTCTTTTAACATACATTTTTCCGGTACCCTCTTCTATTTCTTTATTACAGAATGAACAAGTTCTCATGATTTTACACCTTCTTAAGGAGTCCTAATTTCTTTAGCTTCTCTAATTGTATCAAGTAACATTAACATGTCACCTTTTCTTACAGGACCCATAATGTTTCTTGTTAAAATTCTTCCTTTATCTCTACCTTCGAGGATTCTGCATTTAATTTGCATTACCTCACCAGTCATACCAGTTCTTTTTAAAACTTCAATGACTTCAGCAGGAGTTCCTTCTTCCATTTAAATCACCGTAAATTATTCTAAAAAAATATATCTATTCTTTTAATTCAGCAACTTTAACTACAATATCACTAACAGCAGCTTCTGCCTCACCAGCATCAACAATACATGCGGAAGCAGTACCAACAGTTAAACCAGCAGCTACACCAACTTGTTCTTTGGTTGGTAAGTATATATAAGGAATTTCTTTTTCATCAGCGAGAACAGGAATGTGTGCAACGATTTCAGCAGGATCTACATCTTCTGCGATAACAACTAATGCTGCACTTCCTCTTTCGATGAATTTAGTTACTTCGTTAGTACCTTTTGCTACTTTACCGGTAGCTTGTGCGGTTTCTAATGCTTCTTCAGCTTGTTTAGCTAATTCTTCAGGTGTGTCAAATTTTACATAAATGTTTGCCATAAAATATACCTCCTTTTTCATCTGGCTATGCCATCCATCGGCAGATATTACAATTCATTTTGAATCATAATATAATGTAATTCTATATAGATCAATACCTGTCCCATATTGAGCTGCTTTTTTAGGTCTATAGGCTATTTCATAATCAAGACCTTCTTCAAAAGCAAGTTTTCTTAAAATACTTTTACGCATGTCATCATGCATTGAAACAATTTTTTTATTATCTGGAATGTTTAAAGCTAGTTCCACTAGGTTTTCGTCTAAAAAAGGTAGTCTTAATTCAACTCCATTAAGCATTGAACATGCATCATCACGTTCTAGATTAACATGATACATATTTGCAATATCGTCTCTTAAATCAGAATTTAGAGTTCCATTTATAAAACTTTTCAAATAACGTTTATATCCGCCAAATAGCTCATCTGCACCTTGACCTGAAATTGCTACTTTAATTCCATCTTCAGCAATCATTTTTGTTGCAAGATAAGTAGTCATTCCCACACCCACTTTCATAAGATTATCATCACCAATTGCTCTTACAACACTCGGTAGACTTTCACGTAGCATCTCTTCGGTTACTTCACAGATTTTTAAATTTAGGTTTAAGAATTTTGATGCATAAATTGCTGATTCAATATCTTTTGAATTTTTAACACCAACTGCATAAAGAGTTATTTTCAATGGAACATTATCTGCAATTTGACCTAAAAGTAATGCTAAATACGAACTGTCAACACCGCCTGAAAATATTACTCCAATCTCATCTAATCCAGCGATTCTTTTAACAACACTTAATTTTAATAGCTTCTCTATTTTAGCCACATCCCCTTCAAAGATTTTTTCATGAATGGGTTGTGCCGGAGATATATCCCTCCAGTTATACAGTATGTGTTCCGGTTTTAAGGTGTTAATGTCAGTTAGACCAATTTCTTTTAAGGATCTTTTTGTAGATGCAAAACCTTTTAGATCATCTCTTTCAGCATAGAATAATGGTTTTACACCTAATGGATCACGTGCAATAGCTAGGTTTTCACCATCAAAAACTGCAAATGCATAATCTCCATCGATTAGGCGTATTGCAGATTCTACAGCTTTAAGTAAACCTATTTTTTTTGAATAAAAATCAATTAGATTAATTAAAATTTGTGCATCAGATACAAATGTCTCTTCAACACCGACTTTTGATAAAAAGTTTCTCATAGTATTGAAATTATATAACTCTCCATCAAAGACTAAAACAAGTTTATCCTTTTTAATAGGTTGAGGGTAAGAAATCCTATTGTTAGAATCATAAACTTTAAGTAAATTATGTCCTAAAACTAAATCATAGTCATTTTTACAATCAAAATCCTCTAAATTATAAACTTTATCTAAAAAAACTCTTGATAAGTCAGGCCCTCTATTTTTAGAAGTCTCCAACATTGAAATAATGTCGTTTCTTTTAAAATTGCCCTGTAACCCTACTATTGAACTCATAGTATTATATTACATTTTAATAATACTTAAAATTTCATCCATACTGGTATTGAAAATCCCTTAATCAAACTTCCAACTGACAATGGATTATTTTCATATATCAATAAAATAAATCGACTTAAAAAAATGGTATAATCGAATAAACTGTAATTAAAATCATTACTGTTAAAATTACAATAGCTCCAATTGGAACTTTCTTCCAGGCCAGACTTGCCGCTACAACAGCTCCTATTAAACCAATATACCATAACTGATTATCAACAGTCAATACACCAGGACATATTAAAGCTGATAAGGCAGTATAGGGTATTAGATTTAAGAATTTTTCTACTTTTGGTGAGAAATTTAACTTATCAATAAATAATGCTGGAATTAAACGGGGTATAAATGTTACCAAAGCACATCCAATTACAACTAACGCCATGAAATCCATTAGCAATCACCTGAGAGCAAATATCCGTCATCAACTATATTCATTCCAATTAAAGCACCTAAAAGTGTTGATACGATTAATGACCAATTTCCCAAAAATTGACTTAACACAATATTTAAAACAGCAGTTATCAAAACTAAAAGGGCAATTTGTCTAGATTCCTTAATTGAAGGAATTAAAATTGCAACAAATAAAGCATATAATGAGATATTGAAACTGTTTGTAACAATTATTGGGAGCAAATCTAGAACGACTACACCAATTCCGGCTCCTAAACACCAGCTTAACCAGGAAGTAAGACCAATTCCTAAAAATATCCAAATACTTGAATTTTCACTTAAAGAAAACATTGCGAATGATTCATCGACAGTTAAATGTGCAGCTAAGATATTTAAAGGCAAATTAGATTTCTCAATTTTGTTTAAGACACATGTTGACATAACAAGATATCTTAAATTAACAACGAAATTAGTTAAAATAATTGTCATGAGTGTTGCACCACTTAAAACCATTGAGGCGGCAATGATTTGGCCGGCACCTGCATAAACTAAAAAAGACATTGAAACTGTTTCAACAGGAGTCATGCCCGCTTTTATGGCGATTGCAGCATAACCTATTCCCATCGGAATATATCCAAAAGTAATTGGAATAGCCTTTTTAGCACCCTCAATGAATTTAGCAGCTCTTGAAATAATATCTCTCCGGGAAAAATTAAAAAAAAGTGTAATTTAACTGAGTAAATTACTGATTTGGTCTGTTGTAATTAAACCTAAAACCTTCATGTCCTCATCAACGACCGGAAGACATGATATGTCAAATTTACGCATCTGACGAGCTACATCCTCAATGCTTTCATGAGCATGACAATATTTTACAGTTGTTGTCATGATATCTTTTAGCTGGTTGGCACCTGTGGCGATTGACTTAGATAAATCCCAACTTGTAACGATTCCAATTAACTTATACTCATCAGTTACAACAGGAATATGAGTTACATGCTTGTCCAACATTAATTTAGCAGCATATTGAATACTGACATTACCACGAATTGTTGCTATTTGTTCTATCATAATATCTTCAACGATATTATCAGATAAGAATTTTGAAATCATGTGGTTTAGCTGTCCTTTTTCAAGTAAAAAAGCATCATGACCAAAATTAGATTTTATTTCTGAAAATGATGCCTCAACATTATTGGCTTTTAATGCATTTAACAATTCTGTACTTTGTTCTGTTGGATATAGCCAATCTGAATCCACAGAAACAAGTTCAGTTTTAGCTTCAACATTTTTCAAACCGTCAATTAATGATCCCTTAATAGATAAATCAAAATAATCGACCGCTTTTGTAATAATCAGATAACTGTTAGCATCAAAACGTTTGACAAATACCTCACCCTGATGTTTTAAGTAACTTTCAACTTGAAAATCGACTGAAAGATCGTAAGTTATTTCATCTTTGTCTTGAAGTCCACGCCCAAATTTAATATCCATGGACTCATCACTTAAATAAGTAATATGTGCAATCATACGAGCAAGAGATAGACCATTAACAGGTAATTTATCAGTTTCATAGTAATTGCCTTTATTCCAATCGGGATCTGCAATTATTGCCTGTCTACCTACATCATTAAAAGCAATCTGTTGAGGAGATGAACTTCCGGTTGTTGCTATGGGCATTGCCTTTTTTATCATTTTAGGATAATATACCATCCATTGAAGAACCTGCATTCCCCCCATAGATCCGCCAATAACTGCAAACAATTGGTTTATTCCCAATGAATCGATAAGTTTCTTTTGAACATTAACCATATCCCCTATAGTGACTACAGGAAAATTTAAACCGTAAGGATTGCCTGTTTTTGGATTGATTGAACTCGGACCCGTTGTTCCTTTACAACCCCCCAAAACATTTGAACAGATAATGAAGTATTTTTCACTATCCAATGCTTTTCCAGGCCCTATTACAATATCCCACCAGCCAGGTTTTTTATCTCCTTCATGCCAGCCAGCGGCATGTGCATCTCCAGTTAGTGCGTGACAAATTAAAATAGCATTAGATTTTTCTTTGTTAAGCTCTCCATAAGTTTCATAAGCTACACTGACCTCTTCTAAAGTTTTGCCACTTTCCAGCACGATTGGTTCAGATATATGTAGATATTTTGTCTCTACAATACCGACAGATTCTTCATTCATTCATTTTCTCCAAATTCTTAATTTACGCATAGCACTTTTTGCAGCAGATTGTTCCGCTTCTTTTTTACTTTTACCTCTTCCAACACCCTTTTCTTTACCATCAATTAAACATGACATGATGAATGTCTTATCATGAGGAACTCCATATTCTTTTAATATTTCGTATCCGATAGGTAATTCTTTAGCATCCCCATATTCCTTAATTGCAGATTTGTAATCTTCAAAAAATACACGGTCCTGATCAATGTATTTGAAAATCCAAGTAGCTAAGAATTCTTTTGCAAATTCCATACCCTGATCCATAAATATAGCACCTAAAAATGATTCAAAGATATCAGCAGTTACAGATATTACTTCATTTTTAGTCAAATTAGATTCCTCAACTGAAATATTGAGATAATCTTTTAATTTTAACTTTTCAGAGTAATATACTAATGCATTTTGACATACGAAGTTAGATCTTTTCTTTGTTAGTTTTCCCTCTCCATAATTAGGATATTTTTTATACAAATATTCAGATACAATTAAACTAAGAACTGAATCACCTAAAAACTCTAATCTTTCATAATTGTAATCTAAATTATGCAATGTTGAATATGAAGCATGTGTAAATGCCATTTCATATAAATATTCATTTTCAGTTTTTATATTAAATTTCTCGAATAAATTCATTTCAAAGCCCAGCATTATTAATTACTAATATTATCAATTATGTTTTTAAACTTATATATAATTAATATATAAAAACATTATGGCTCTTTCAAAAACTTGTTTGATTTAAATATCTTCAAGTTTTTTATTAAAAACTTTTCTTAATATTCGGAGTTATTTTTATAATTTAAAGCTAATTAATCCGTTATTTTGAAAAATTTAAATGAATAAATTAATCGAAAAAATTAATTATCACACAAGTTTTTGAAAGTGCCAACATTATAGTTAATACTTTCCAAATGCTCTCTTGCAATTCCAATTTATATATGATATGTCAAATTATAATTAAAAAGGATTTGGTAACATGATAATAAACTGGCAAAAAGAAATAACAATAATTGACCCAGATATAAAATTCAGAGCACAAGGAGGATGGTTAAAAACCGTGGAAAGACTAGATAAAAATGTTAAAAACGGTTATTCATTAGTGGGTGAGTTTGTAGAAGCAGGTGATTTTGAACAGGAATATGACGAAGGAATATATCTTGACTGCAACAAGGAAGGCAGTGGTAAAAAAACACAGCAAGATTATCGATTATTCCGTTTCAGAGATGGTAAAGTAAGATTACTTGATATGGTAATCGACGGTAAACAAGGTTGGGCAGTTGATTTATGGGATGCATTAGAAGATGAATTTTAACCAAAATATTAAATTTCATCTTTTAATTTAAATGTAGAAAATCCTGTAAGTTGAACATTCATTCTTGAATCCAAACAAGTTGGTTCTTGTAAAAGAATAATTTTATGGTCTAAATTTTGAGGGAAATTCTTTTCTTTCCCTTCAACTAGGCCTCTAAAACTTACAGTAAAATCTCCTGTATCCCCAATATTCATATCTAATTTTTCACTAGCAAGCACATTATCAAAAAATCGCTCCAACTCCATTGTTTCAAACACTGGTGCAACATAACTTAAAGCCATTAGACCATTTTGATTTTCACGGATATGAGCTCTCCTTTGATCTAGCTCAATGCTCTCATTTGTTTTTTTTAAAGTTAATTTAATTTTATTAGAAAATTGAGATGGAAACAATTTATCACAATCCAATATGACAAAAAGCACAACCTACACATGTTGGTGTGAAGTAGGAATCTTCAGCTTCAACAATAGCTTTTTGAGCAAATAATGTAATATTAAATTTTGTATCCTCTTCTTCACTAATTTCTTTAGTCATTGAAGATAATCCGCGATAAAAAGCAGGTCTATAACCAGTTTGAGAAATATCATAATAGAATTTTTCACCTGCTGCAAATCTACTAAAGTATTCTTCAAGGTCCAATGCTTGTTTTGGAGTGATTGAAAAAGTAAAACCCATAGTATCATCACTTCTTTGTTTAATGCCTGCATTAGAAAGATCTACAGACAATATATCATCTTCACCCCTTACAAAAACAACAGAATTCTCTAAATTTACATCATTTTCTTTTGCAATATCATTTAAATCAGTCATTTTATTCCTCCTAAATAACTTAGTTATATATAAATTAATTTAAACTAACAATAGTTAATAAAGTTATCTGAAAAATAGCGCATTAAAATAAGCAGCGGTTAAAAGTTATAAAAAAGTAGTTTAAGGGAAGATTAATAAATAATCTTCACAATTTTAACCAACCTATACTAATCTTTGTCTAGTAGTTGGTTTTTTATTCTGCCAGCTGTACCTTCTGATTTTTTTAGATTTACCAAATCCACAAGAAGCACAGACTTTTTTACGTACATGGTAAGTGTTTTTACCACATCTTCTACATCTGATATGGGTTTTTTTATTTTTTTTACCCATTGATGGAGTACCCTTTGACATTGACACACCTCCTTAATTCATCGTGAACAATATAATCTCGAAAAATAATACTATGGTGAAATGTAAACAATATTGTCTCCTCTAATGAGCACAACACCGAGTCTTCTAGTAACTTCTCCGTCTTGTAACTCTTCTGCATCATTAAGAACTAAATTCATGTGTAAATCAAAGCTCTTAAGTATACCTCTAAATTCACGATCTCCTTTGAGTTTTATTAACACAGGAGCATCCACAGATTTTCCTAATGCGTCAAGTGGTCTTTGAACATTTTGTCCGCTCATTATATCACCTTATATTATTACAAATTTTTAGTTTTTTAATATGAATCGAGCATATATTTATACTCTTTATTAGACATAATATAATCAAGTTAAGATAGGCAAAACCTAATTAAAACTAATACTATTAACTATAACTAACCTAGTATATAAATGTTATCTTAATTTAAGCAAAAATAGGAAAATTAAACATAAATAAAGATAATAACAAAAAAATCCCTTAAAAACAATCCTCCACACTACAAAAATACTTTAACCCCCCATAACTAGGATATTGATGGAATTTAAGTTACCAGATATATTGTACAGATATTAAAAATTGCACTTCATAACCCATTTTAATTATCAGAAACCTTACTCTAAACTAAAGAGGTAATTAAAAATCAAACAACAATAATGGCGAAAATCCGGATTTTAAATAGGTTTTTTCAAAAAATGACAAATATTTCATATTAAATAAATAGATTTATTTATTTTGAATACAAAATATTATTTAAAAAAAAATAATACGGGTTAACATGGCAATTAAAGTTAAAAAAAGAAATTTTTTGAAAAAAAAGAAAATTAAAGAAATAAGAGCAGAATTAGGAGAATATGGGGATTTACTTAAAAGTAAAAAGAATGTTGAAATACTTGAAGCAGAACCCAATTCATTCATTTTAATAGACGGCGAACCATACATCATAATGATTGATGACAAACCATTTCCAACGCTTAAAGCGGCACTTGCTAATCAAATTGATGGAAAAACCGTTACTGTAGATATGGGGGCCATTAGATTTGTAAGCAATGGCGCCGATATTATGAGTCCTGGAATTGTAGATGCTTCAGACGGTATCGAAGCAGGAGATATTGTATTAATCATTGATGAAACACATGGAAAACCCTTAGCTATTGGCATTAGTTTAATCGATGGTGAAGAAATGGTTGAAAATGATTCTGGAAAAGCTATTGAAACTAAGCATTATGTTGGTGACGAAATTTGGAACTTTGAATTATGAGATGATACTATGGCAGAATTAAGATATAGGGCAGGAAATATTACAAACCCCAGAGTCCATAAAATTGGAATAATAGCACTTGGATCACATCTAGAAAATCATGGTCCCGCCCTCCCAATTGATACCGATGCTAAAATAGGAGCGCATATTGCTTTTCAATCTTCACTTTTAACCGGTGCTAAATTTTTAGGAATAATCTTTCCTGCTTATGAACTGGACAGCATTGACCATGGAGTGCATGTTTCCCTTGACGTATTAAAAAAAAATGTTACTGCTACATTAAATCAGGCAAAAGAATTCTTAGATATTGAAAAGGTTGTTATCGTAAATGCACATGGGGGAAACATCCCATTAATAGGTGAATTATGGGATATTGAGGATAAAACCGGTTTAACAATTACATTTAACAATAAAGTAATATCTTCCGAAGGCCCTCATGGAGGAAGCGGTGAATTATCAATGGCAAAAGTTTTAGGCATTGTCAATGAGGAGGAAGTTATAAATCAGGCAAACGTCAATGAATATGAAGAAATTGGCCTATACGGATTTAAAAAAGCCCGTCATGATGATCCAAACATTGATAAAGGTGCAAGAGACATCGAAGAAAATGGCGTTTATGTTGATGAAGAATATGGAAATAGATTATTTAGCTTAGCTATTAATTCTGTACTATTAGATGTTTCATATGGTTTACAGAAAAAATAAGGCAACTGATGGAAAAGACAAACATAAGCGAATATAAAATTAAAGAATGGCTTGAATACTATGAAATTCATGGAAGGTTAAAAGAAAAAAAATTAAATAAGTTTTTAGCGGACAAATTTAAAAAAGACAAAGATTCAATTTTTATTTTGAATGATGAGGAGTTCAATTTTATCCAAGAAAAATATGCTCTTGAGGAAATTGGAAAAGTTTATGAGAGAGTGGGTAATTTCAAGCTTGCTATTAATCATTATACCAAAATCATCAATGCAAAAAAGTTTAATTTTTATCAGTTTTATCAACATTTATGTTTTTGTTTAGAGAGAATAAATGATTATGATCGTGAATTAAAAGTAATAAAATCATATTATGCAACACCTCCAATAAATACAACTGAAAATAGTAATGATTGGTTTGAAAAACGATTGAAAATGGTCAATCATAAATTAAATACAAACTATAACGTCAGTGATTTGAAATAGCCCCAGCATTATTTCACTTGGAGATTGCCCACAGATCGTTTAAAGTTGATTTCATTTTAAATAAAACTAGCTTAGATGAAAAGTAGTAACCTAGCTTAAAGTAAAAACTTTAAACTAGATACTAAGAGAAATTATTCTCCAATGAAAAAAAATTTAGTATTAAAATATCACCCAGCACAAGCAGTTAAGCTTAAATCAAATGATACTATTGCCTCAAATGATTAGCATAGTAAAGCTGACAAGCAGTTAAGCTTAAACCAAATGATACTCCATTTTTTAATACAACAAATTTTTCCACACCAATAATTTATAAAAAGATGATATTTAATTTTAACAACTTTTGAAACGTGTTTGCCCCTAAAGTAAGTTGCAAAAACACTTAATACCATCAAAAGATAAATTGAGAGATGATTTTAGAAAAACACTTGATTCACTCAAAACTAGCCATCATCCAGCATAAACAATTAAGTTTAAACCAGAATAATATCCCCACTAATTTTAAAAAAAACCCGAATGTTTTTCCTAATTAATATTATATAAACTAATAGTATATAAACATGAAAGCTAAATTTTATAAAAACCAATTAAAATTGATGAATAATATTCATTAATCACTAGCTGTAAAAACCTTAGGATGCTAATTATCGGAAAGTCAAGACAATCATTTTTACTTTTAAATTCACTTGAAAATGTTAAATCCAAATTTTCACCCTGCCCTACATTTACAAGGTGCATTTGGACAATGACCTGATTTAAAAAAATAAATACTATGCTTTTTGAGCATTGGAAATAATTTAAATTATCCTAAATACTTTTTAAGTTCACCACAACAAAATGGCATGTTTGACTATCACAATACTATTTAATCTATCCTTTCCCATTCATTGTCCCCCAAATGTTTCCATCTATGACCATCTGGAGCGTTGTGAACTTCACCTGTATATATCATTCGTTCATCTTGATAACTGTAAAATGCTCCAGCATCATTATCAATAGAACGATTATTGCCTTGAATTTCAGTTTTATTAACAATTTTTCCAATATTGATTTTTTTAACAGTGGAATTGCCTTTAAAGTAATCATTACCAGCGTAATTCACTTTAATTATATATTCACCTTCATAATTATCAAGTTTAAAATTAGCCTTGCCCTTTTCATTTAGAGTTAGTGAATATTTTGAAGTCTTATTATCCATGTCCATTATGAATATATTTACAGTTTGATTTTGAATTGGATTTCCATTTAGGTCGGTAAGTTTAATTTTAATTAAATCCCCTTCGTTAATTGGAAAATTAATTTTCATAGTTAATTTTGAATCCTCTTTGGCAATATCTGGTGATAAAGTAAGAATTCCAATAATTAATGCAATAATTATTACAATTAAAATAACTACAATAATATAATCCTTATTCATGGTAAACTATTTGTAAAAGTCAGATATATAACTTAGTAAAATCCAAACAAAAAACAGTTAAAATACGATAAATAAAATGATTAATATGAGCAATTATCTGCGTTTAGCTGCATTTATTTCACTAATTTTAATTATACTAACATTAACAGCGTTTACTGATTTAGACACCAATGCAATAATCTCAATTACTTTAGTAATGTTATTTTTAATAATATTTACTTATATATTCAATGCAAATGGCTCAAAAACCTTGAAAGTCCTAATAATCCTATTTATTTTTAGTGGTCTTCCAATATTTCTTCTAGCATATCTGAAAATATCTTGGTTGATCTCTCCAGCAGTTCTGTTTGTCGGAGCAATATCCATTATGATTATTATCAAACTTGATGAAGCTGAAATTATCCATTAATGGAAACTTCCCGTGCTTTAATTAATTTAAAATAAAATTCATCCTCTTTAAAATGATTTTGGCATAAAAAGTCACAAATAGCTAAAGATTGAGAGTAAAATCCTAAATCATTTAATATTAAAACTTGTTTTAACATTTGCTTTTTAGTGATATCCAACTTAGCTTTGAACTTCTCATTAACCTCCAATTCCAACTCATATTCACATAAGGCTTCGCCAAAAATAGCATAATCATTAAGTTTAACTTCCTGAGATTTTCTAAAACACCCCAATGCCTCCCCATAGTCCTTAAGTTTAAAAAGAGCATTCGCTTTTTTATTTAAAAGTTTATTTAATATTTTGTCTTTAAATTTGGACGGATTTGCTAATGCTTTATCATAGCTGACAATAGCCCTGGCAAATTCCCCTTTTGAAAAATACTCGTCACCAGCATAAATATTTAATTTCAACCTTGGAAAGTTATCTCTTTCACTATTGGCTTTTCTTAAAAGAGTCCTATAGTACCCAATGTCTTTTAGGGAGTCATCGGCAGTTATGGCTTTTCGGTAATATCTTAATGATTTTACAAAGTGTTTCTGGCCTTTTAGGCAATATGACTTATTCAATAGAGCTTCGCCATATTCATCATCATAAAATATGACCTCATCAAACATGTCAATTGCTTTTAGATACTTTTGAGCTTTTAGATAACTAATTCCCTGATCCAAAGTATTCTTAATTTCAAGTTCCTTAGTTAAATGTTTAATAATAAGATTTTGATTAATGTTTTCTTTATCTATTCTTTTGATAAATCCATCACTTTGACTCATCCAGTTGGTGGTGATTCCGTTAAGATCAAATCTTATCTTATCATGCTGAACTTCAAATCTAAGTCCCTCTGGAATATTTGAAATCATGCCGGACCACCATTTATGGAGATTAATTTATCTTTATTTAGACAAGCTATCCTGCAGCCATCATACAGCATTAACCAAATGGATCTAATAAACCCTTCATCATTTAAGATTTGGCAATTTTCCATTTCCAAAGCATTGTAATTTGGTTTATCCAATGAATCCTGTAAAAATTGATTATTAATATCTATTTCACTTGATTTGACAATGGCATCAAAATTTCTAAATACCTGTGATTTAATGTCATGTATGATATTTTGATAATCAAGGATATTGAAGCTGAATTGATTAATCTTTAAGATATTGTCATCACCCAATAGCTCATCAAAAGTAGAATACTTATTTTCACCTTTAAAAACAAATTGCGAATATGATTTGACCTCACAAACTTCAATTACCTCCGAGAGGTTTTTCAAATGAACCAGACAGTCCATACATACATTTTCATCATCTTTAAACTTACATCCACATTCAGGACAATATTTAGTTAAATTAGCCCCGCATTTTTCATGACAACTAATCGGCTCATAAAACTCAAGGGGTTCCATCTCATAAGCCAGAATATGTTTGGGATGTAAAATTTCATTTATCAAAAGTATTTTTTCCCTATCATCAACTCTGCAATTGCTTAACTCATTTAGTTTTAACACACAATCCACTTCCAAATTTCACAGATTACTAATTACTATTTACTTAATTATTTAAAAATTTTTCACAAAATATGCTTTTATTAGAAAACTTTAATTTATATTAAAATACAAACAATTAAATTAATGAAAACAATAGCTATTGGTGTTGGTGAAAATGAAAATATAATACAGGCATGTCATATTTTCAAAGAAAAACACCCAAAAACGGACATAAAACTAATTTATAAGGATGAAGATTTGGTAAAATCAGTGCTTGATGACAATATTGCTGCTGTTGTACGTGGTTCACTTCCAGCATCCAACATCATGCAAGAGCTCAAAGAATACTACCCGAATTTATCAAGAGCAACCTATGTTAACGGAGAGGAATATGAATTTTTATTGTCTCCAGTTGGGATTGATGAGGGCAAAAATGTAGATGAAAGATTTGATATTGCCCTAAACTGCGTTGATTTTCTTAAGAAATTTGGCAAAGATCCTAAAATCGCAATTCTCGCTGAAGGAAGAGATGATGATTTTGGAAGGGGAAGTGAAGTGTCTAACTCAATTGCCGACAGCAAAAAATTAACAAAACTCATCGAGGAAAATACTGATGAAAATGTTAAAAATTACTTTATCCTAATAGAAAAAGCAATACAGGACAAATCAAATATTATTATTGCTCCAAATGGCAGAGTTGGAAATATAATATTTAGAACATTAATTTTGCTTAATTCCTGGCCAAGTTATGGAGCTATAACTTTTGGCATTGATAGGATATACATAGACACAAGTCGAGACCAAAGTATAGAAGGTTATGTCCGTAGTTTAACCTTAGCTGATGATTTATCTAAATAAGAGGATTGAAATGGAAGAGAACATACTTTATAGAATATATGAATGGTACATTACCCGCGGTCTAGACCCCAATAAAATGCCAAAACATGTTGCTATAATCATGGATGGAAACAGAAGATATTCCAAACTACAGGGGAATATAGATGTTGTTAAAGGACATAAAATCGGAGTAGATACCTTAGAGAAAGTTCTGGATTGGAGCATTGAACTTGGAATTGAAATAATCACCGTTTATGCATTTTCAACAGAGAATTTTAACAGACCTCAACATGAAGTTGAGGGGCTGATGAAATTATTCATCACTAACTTCAAAAGATTGGTTAATCATGAAAAAATACATAAAAATGAAGTTAAGGTAAAAGTTGTTGGAAGAACCGAGTTGATTCCTGAAAATGTAAGGGAGGCAATTGAAGAAGCTGAAGATGCAACAGCACATTATGATAAAAGATTATTTAATATAGCTATTGGTTATGATGGACGTTTGGAAATCATAGACTCTTTTAAAAAGATTATTGCTGATGTACAGGCAGGCAAAATCACAATTGATGATGTTGATGAGGAGCTTGTAAGTGAAAACCTCTACACTGGCGGACTAGCAGATCCAAACCTCATAATACGTACCAGCGGCGAGGAACGTTTAAGCGGATTTTTACTTTGGCAATCATCATACTCTGAGTTATACTTCTGTGAAACCCTATGGCCTGAACTTAGAAAAGTCGATTTTATAAGGGCAATAAGATCATATCAAGCAAGAGACAGGAGATTTGGAGTGTAATATGATCGATACACATTGCCATATTGATTTTGAAGACTTTGACAGCGACCGCGAGGAAGTTATCCAAAGAGCCAAAGATAATCTAGACCATGTAATCGTTTCAGGATATAGTAATGATAGCAACATAAAGGTATTGAAACTTTCAAAAGACAATGAAGGTTTTATTTACCCTACTTTTGGTTTTCACCCAGTTAGTTCACAGAATGCAACACAAGAAGATATCAAAATAGCTCATGAAAATGTTAGAAAATATATTGATGATATTGTGGCTATTGGCGAGGTAGGAATGGATTATTTCTATGTTAGCGATAAGGATCTGCGTGAAAGACAGGAGGAAATCTTTAGAGGTTTTTTAGACCTTGCCAATGAATATAAAGTTCCAATTGTAATGCATGTAAGAGACTGTGAGAAAAAGGCGGTGAACATCATTGAAGATTATGAAAACATTCCCTATTTTGTATTCCATTGCTATGGTGGAAGTTTAAAAACAGCGAAAAGAATAATGAATCGTGGAGATTCCTATATGAGCTTTTCTACAATGTTATGTTACTCCAAACATCATCAGGACTTAATTGAAAAAATAGATTTGAACTATGTTTTAACTGAAACCGATAGCCCATATCTTGCAATGCGAAAAGAAGATAGGAATGAACCTGTAAATGTCATGAAAGCGGTTCATAAAATTGCTGAGATAAAAAATATGGATGTTGCAAGTGTTGATGAGATAACCACCAACAATGCACGTAAAATTTTTAAAATTTAAAAATTAATTGTGAAGTTTAAATTGATTAATACTTCATTATTTTCACTTACAGCTTCAATTTCCAATTCGAAGTCTGTTAAGTCATTCATTCTTTACAAGATTAATTAAATGATAATCAAGAAGCGAATCATTTAAGTATATAATAAATTGATTTCTCTCAATCCTTACACTTCTACGGCAGAACAGCTTAAAAGCATAGAAGTATAATTCCAGTCTGAAAATTAAATCTTTCCTATCCCCCTCACCTTCAATAAAGAATTTCCTCAAGTCTTCTTGCAGGATTTTTCCTTCATCGCCAACATCTACTTTAAATGTTTCCATTTCGGCCAAATCATCCATCAATTGTTGTTTTTCTTCATCCCCATACATAAAATCACTAATTTAAAGTTTAATTTTAAAATATTATATGAATTAGGTAAAAATGTTATTTTAATATGCTAATTCTATAGATTCGACAATTTTCTTACCTTTTTCAAATGACATGAAATAAGTTATATTTTTAAATCCATTTAACATTAGCGGTTGTGTAAACATAATGTTTGGAAAATACTGGATTGTATAATTTATTAGTTGAAGGAGTTGAATTGAAACTGATTGCAATTGATTTTCTTAAATTATAATTAATCCTATCTCCAATTGATACCAATTCATCACTTTTAAATCTATCTGAGGTTTTTGCATATACCTTGAATTGAATCCGTTTTTTATCATAGTTTTGATCATATCCTAATTCAGCATATGAAATATTTACTATTTCAACAGAATATGGGATTAATAAAGTTGCCTTAAAGTGAGAGTACTCTCGATAAGTATCACTTGGATAAATTGCTAAAGCAGATGTGGATCTGCCTTCAATTACGCCATTTCGAGCAGCACCCATTGCCAATGTTAATTCCTGCTCCTGTGAGATAAAAGCAATTGATAAAATCACAACTATCACTAAAACTCCAAACAAAAATAATAGTTCAGCTGAAATTTGACCCTTATTGTCCATCATCTGATTTCAACTCCTTCAGAGGTTTTGGTGACAATATAACTTCTACCGCTTATTAGCCTATATTTTGAGTCAATATTAACTGATGGCAGCAATGTTTCACCTTTTTTATCCCCATATTCAATAATCAGTTTATTCCTTTCAACTCTTATTTCAAAATAACCCATATCACGAGTTAGTTTAACTGTTTTTGAATAACCTACCCCATTTGAGTTTACTTGAGATATCTCATTAGCCACATTATCTAAAACTATCCTATGTGCAACGCTATCTCCAATATTTAAACTCGATGAAATTGAAGCAGATGCATAAAATAGTACTCCACAAACAATAATCAAGACAATGAATAATGAAAATAAATATTCAATTGAAATAAAACCTTTATCATCCATAATTTTTAATTATTTTAACGATACATAAAGTTTACTCAAAATTAAGCTCAATTTTGATACATAAATATTAAATAATAATGTGGCTAAAAAATTATATCATGAAAGGAAAAGTAATCTTTGTTGGTGCAGGTCCAGGAGATCCTGATTTAATCACCGTTAAAGGAAGAAAAGTAATTGAAAATGCAGATGTTATTATTTATGCTGGTTCGCTTGTGAATAAAAATGTTTTGTGCCCTGCAAAAGAAGAATGTGTAATTCATAATAGTGCATATTTAAATTTAGAAGAAACTGATGAGATAATAACTGAAGCGGTTAGTCAAGGGAAGTTAGTTGCTCGTGTTCATACAGGTGATCCTTCAATTTATGGAGCGATTGGTGAGCAAATTCGTGAACTTAAAAAACACGACATTGAATATGATATTATTCCAGGAGTAAGTTCCCTATTCGGTACAGCCAGTGTACTTGAAGCTGAATTGACATTGCCTGAAATTTCTCAAAGTGTTATTATTACAAGACCTGAGGGCAGAACCCCAAAACCCTCTGGTGAAAGTCTTGCAAGCTTTTCTAAACATCATGCTACCATGTGTATCTTTTTAGGAATCGGCATGATTGACAAAGTAGTTGAGGAATTACTTGAAGGATATGAGGAAACCACTCCAGTTGCAGTTGTCAAAAAGGCAACTTGGCCAGACCAGCAAATAATTAGAGGAACCCTTCAAGATATTGCAGGAAAAGTAAAAGGTGCCAACATAACAAAAACTGCAATGATTGTAGTGGGAGATGTATTAGATCCTGGAGACTTTAATGCATCTAAGCTATATGACAAAAACTTTAAACATGAATATCGTTAAATTTTAAATCCTCAAAATTAATTTTTAGAGGCAAATTACTCCTTTTTAAATACACATTTCTTTTAATTTGTACAAACATGCCCCAATATCTTTAATCTAACTTCATTTGAAGTTTATTTCAGGTTTACATTATCATCAATACCTCCACATGATTAGATACAATCAAAATATCGATATCCGATTCTCTATCTCACCGCTATCAACAGAAACAAATAATATTATATGAACAGTATCCTCTGAATTATAGAATCTGAAAATTCACAAGCAAGTTCAATCTTTATATAACCACCATACCTAAAAGAAGATTTGCCATAAAATATGTGGTTTTGAAGTAAATCCAAAATGTAAATAGGATAAATTATTATTAAACCCTTCCAATGACTTTTACATCATCAAATGCATCATAATCAGATACATAAATCATAATAACTTCATCTTTAATGCCGAAGACAAATGCACATCCTTCGTTTTCATATTCAAAATAATAACCCGAATAACCCAACATTTTTGTTGGAGTGCCACCAATAGTTGATGCAACTTTCTGGCTGTTTATCCCTTCCAGTCATCCGCATAACTCCAATTTCGATGTAGTTTTCATCATTACTCCAACCCATTGCACTTGATTTTACATTTCCATCATAACTTACATCTGTTCTTGATGGTTCGGACACATAATCAACAGGCAACTGAAATTCAACATTGTCAACTTTTACAGTTTGTGTTTGGTTTAAAACAAAAGTTGAAGTTATAAAAATAGCTAATACAATTAATATAATGATAGCCAATACTATGTATTTGTTTAAAAAACTTTTATGCTTTTGAGATGCTTTTTCACCACAATTAGCGCAAAATAAAGCTTCATTTTGAAGCTCTTCACCACAGCTCTTACAATATTTTGTCATTTTATGAATATTTGTCTTTAATTTCGTTCATTAATTTTAATTTATAAAATGCAACATCCTTTGGCGCTCTTCTAAGTCCGCAATCAGGATCAAGAAGTAAATTTTCACGACCAACTATTTCAATAGCTTTTGTGACAAGTCCATCAACATCACTTTCGCTGTCAACTGTATTTACAGCAGAATCAATACACCCAAAGCCTATTTTTTTATTGGATACAAGTGATACATTTTTCTCCAAAACACTTAAATTTACATTATTTCCAGCGAATTCAAAGTCCAGAATATCAACATTAAATTTTGAAATGTCCGTAAATGCATCCTTTAAAATACCACATACATGCATTGCTAATGGCACTTCTAAACCATCATGTATGATGTCAATAGCTTCACGAGCTGTTTTCATGTCTACCATACCAGTTGACAAGAATGGCTCATCGACTTGAATATAAACAGGATTTACCTTCTTTGCAATTGCATCTACTTCAAATTTTAAACTATGTGCCATGTCAATAATAGCATCTTCCTTATTTTTATAAAAACTAGCGATTCTTGATGAGTGAACAATAGTGTTTGGACCTGTGATTATTCCCTTGATACCTTTGCCTTCAGGAATATTGCCACCATAATACTCGCCCATAACTTTTTTAGCATATAACAAGTCTTTAATAGAAATTTCCTGTATTGGATTTCTAATTTTAGAAACAATTACAGTGTTTCCATCTTCAATTTTCATTCCAGGAATAAATTCTGTGAAAATGGAAACCATATCTCCTCTAACTTGTCCATCAGAGATAATATCTACTCCAGCATCAAGTTGAGCTATTACACTATCTTTTATCGATTGTTTGAATGGATCATATAATCCAAATGATTTCATTAATTTGTCTTTAAAGTTAGAAGGGGAGTTTTCACTAATTGGAAAACTTCCAACAACTGTTGATTTCATTTTTTCTTACCGGTGTCTAATTTTCTTATTCTTTCAATTTCTTCTTCATCAATTGGCAATTCAACTACAGAAGTCCCATGGCAAGGTTTTGTGTATGGCAATAAAACTGTTCCTTTTTCATGGTCAAATCCGATTGGGATTGGTGGAATTCCAATCACACGAACTCCTAATACTTCATCACCAGGTTTAATATATACTAAATCATCTGCTTTAAACCGGATAATCATTGCACAGTCTTTAAAACCTGCTTTTGAAGCATGAATTTCATAATTATCAGATTGTTGTAAATATGTATCTAAACAAAAAGACATTTTATTCAAACTCCTTTATTGCTTTATCAAATTTGACTTTAACCGGTGAAGGATTATGGAAAGCCCTTACAGCTGCAATTTTAGCATTACTTCCGCTTTCTTCAATCATGCTAACAAATTCAGCTACTTCATCAGCATCTCTTGAGAATACTAATGCAAGAGATTTGCATTGAATGATTTGGTCAAAGGTTACAAAAAATGATGCTGCTGCATCTTTATGTACAAATCCAACTAGTAAATCATAATCCCCTTGATTAACATCACTTAAAGCTCTTTCCAAGTCAACTAATTGTAAATGATAAAAATCTTCCGGATCGGATATTTTTACTAATTTTTTAGCTGCAGGGTTTGCAGCAATTGTTACATCATAACCCATTTTTGTTAATTTATCAAATACATAAACTGCCAACGGAGTTTGTGACGGAGTCTCAGGACAACCTAATAACACCAATGCTTTCATATAACTACCTCTTATATTTATTTATGATCTTGTTTTAAGTGTAACTGCATTTGCTAAAATCAATGTACCTACAAATATAAACGTTAATAACGCCATCCCATTAATGGATCGGTTAAATACAAACATTCCGATTAATGATTGTGCACAGAATGCAGCTAGTGCACCTGTTAACAATACCTCACGACCAAGGTATTTTTTATTATTTTTTTCTCTTTTTTCACGATACATATTCAATACTTTAAATCCAATAACCATGGTTCCAAGTACAAATACCATTAAACCAACTAATCCCAATATTCCGAAATCAAATCCATAACCAAAGATACCTGGAAGCATATAATCGATTGTATCTTTTTGGTTTACCAATATACCGAAAAACATTGGGAATGGTAATCCGAAGAACAATACTAATTGCATTGGCAATGTAATATAACCTTCAGCAAAGGCTGTACCCTCTGCTCCCCAATAAGAAGCGTTTGCATTGTGACCAATTAATTGAATATTATTTAATACGGTTTTAATACTTGACAAAGAGTATTGTTCAATTCTTGATAATCTCAATAATGGTGAAAAGATTGTCATACCACTTACTCTTGCAACAATCTCTAGAAGTACAAATCCAACAGCAATAACGCCTAAGAATGTTAAAATTCTTTTCATTGTAAATACTGATTTTTCTCTAAATGATTTGGAAATTATCAAATATCCAAAGAACAAACCAATAACCCACAATACTAAAAAGGATCTGTGCATTAATCCACCGAATATTGTAATTCCTGCTAAAAAGAGTATTACAAATCTTCTAAGCGGCCGTATGTCTACACCCGATTCCTTCATTACTTTCAGCGATGCTAAAGCAGTAACTGCACCTAGAAGCGCAAGTGGTCCGAATGGATGTGTAAACTCCGCTTGACTTGAAGATATAATTAAAAGCGCAATATCCGCACCGAAAAGCAATGTGAAACCTCCCATTAGAAACAGGGATAAAAAGGTAACAACACTAAGTGATAATGGAATTAAGTTCAAAACAAAAATCCATGTAACAAAAATTATTATAGCTACTTCTACAATTAATTGTAAGTGGTTTTGAGCAATTAACAACATATTATGATCACAATTTTCTTTTTTTAAATTATAAAAAATGGACTGACCGGGATTTGAACCCGGGGCCTCCGCCATGCCAAGGCGACGATCTACCATCTGAGCTACCAGCCCAAAAAGATTAAACAAAATATTATATGGTATGTATGTAAGTATTACTATAAATAACTATTTACCATTCTTCGCCAAATCATATAAATTATCTATAATAATTTGGAATAAATCATCTGTTTTAACATCGATTTTCTCATGTGGATTTACAATGAAATCTAGAGCTTTTTTTATAACATCATCAGTATCATGAGATCTATACATTAAAGATTTGTTAATGTAATATTGATCAACAGACAATGTTTCTCCAGGATAACAAGATATAACCGGTGTTTGCAGGATTGCAGCTTCCCGGTTCATTGTTCCACCAGCGCCAATTACTAAATCTGACTTTTTAATAATACTGGAAGTATCAACAGGCGGCTTTAAAATATGAACATTTTCAATTCCTTCAAATATTTCGGCCTGCTCCTTAAATCTTGGAAGAATCAAAATATTCGCCACATTTTTTAGCTCATCAACAATAGGTGAGAGAACAGATTTTCTACAATCCGCATCAAGATATGATGCAAGTGAAGGTTCCGGCCTCATTAAGATTGTTTTTTTATGATTTAAATTCAAATTCAAATCATTGAAAACATTATCATTATATTTAAAGCTTTTAAAGTGCATTAATTCAGAGGTACCGTCATATGGAATAATAGTATTCGGATCAGCTCCAAATTTCATTATCTTCCAAAAATCAATAATGTCCGGTGTGATAATTCTGTCACATAAAGGAAGAGTTAGTTTATTAGCTGCTAGAGCATGTTCATTGTCTAAAACATATAAACTTGGAATTCCTAAACCAAAAGTGATTCTTGGAAGTTCAATAGAGTGTTTGCTAAGGGCAACATCTACGTTTTCACCATGTATTATATCGACAAGATTATATACTCTTTGAGTACTTTCCCTTAATTTATCATATAAGCTTACTCCATGTTTTCCAACAGAAATAAAGTCAATATCATACATTTCAAGCAGTTTATGGATATCTCCAAATTGTCTTGCCGTGACAATTACATCCTCACCTTCTGATTCTAAATACTTAATTACATCTTTAAAAAATCTTACATGAGGCGCATTTGAAATATCTATCCATACTTTCATGTTTACCACCTGATAAAAATTAATTCATTGCATCTTCAATTACTTTAATAATTTCATTCAATCCAATGCCTTCTTTAAGGCTAGATTTAATTACTTTAATTTTCGGGTTCAGTTTTTGAGCATCAGCAACCATTTTATCAGCATCTGCTCCAACTGCATCTGCAAGGTCAATTTTATTAATAACAACCACATCAGAAGTTTGGAAAATAATTGGGTGTTTTTCGACAGTATCATCACCTTCTGTGACACTTACAACTACAATTCTTAAATGTGAACCTAATTCAAAGTCAACCGGACAGATTAAATTACCAACATTTTCAATAATGACCATGTCTAAGCCATCTAATGGCAAATCCCCTAATCCATGCCCCACTAAATGAGCATCTAAGTGACATTCCTTACCAGTATTTAAGCCTACAACTGGAACGTTATGTTTTTCTATACGTCCTGCATCAAATTTAGAGATGACATCTCCTGCAAGAACACCAATTTTATAATCAGTATTGTCAATGATTTCTTCTACAAGAGTTGTTTTACCAGAGCCAATGGCTCCTACAAAATCAACACAGAATATTTCCTTTTCATCTAAATTTTTTAAGTTTTTATCGGCTAATTTTTTATTAGCATCCATAATGTTTTTTTCTATTTCTACATCAGCAATCATATGCATACTATCACCATTTATTCATCAGGTTTTTCTATAACAATATTTTTTACAATGATATCTTTACCATTTAAGACGTCTACACTTAGGCTGTCACATTCAGGACATTTAACAATTGGAGCGTAATGATCACTATCATCAAGTACAGCTTCACCATTAAATCCACAATCATAACAAGTTACTGCAGCGGGAATTTCAATAAAATCAATTTCTGCATCGGCCATAATAGTGTTGTCTATTAAGACACCTAATATGAACTCCAACTGTTCTGGATTAATCATGGCTAATCTGCCAACTTCAATAGTGACTTTAGTAACTTCAGTTGCATTATTAACTTGTGCAGTATCCAGTACGGCATTAATAATACCTTGAGCCATAGATAATTCATGCATTATAATACTCCCCCATAAATAAATATTAATATAATATGTATTGTTTTATTTATTAATAAAAGTATTTAATAAACGAGTATTAATGAAGTAATACTTTAAAAAAAATCTGGAATTGGGACCTCAACTTATAAAAGTTGAGGATTTAAATTTAATAAATTATATGCTAGCAGATAGACCTATCCTTTTATTTCCCAATTCCACAGGTTGATATAATAATTTCCAAATCTGATATACCGAATAAATAGTATTATGTACTATATCAAGATAAATCTATTTCAGATGCTTCAAAGACTTTTATTTCAAGATCTGATGAAAGCAAGCCTTCAATGTTCTCACCGAAATTAATAAAATGGGTTGTTTCTAAATGTTTTTGTAAAATTTCTTTTGATTGCCATTGTTCAATAAACATTAATGAATTATCACCAGCGTTTTCGAATAAATTATAATCAATATTTCCATCCTCTAATTTGGAATTTTTAATTAAATCTTGCGCAAAATCAATAACTTTAATTTTTGCAGATTTATCTTTTGGTATTGCTTTTGCTAAAACAATAATCATAATTTCACCATTATTAATTTAGAAAGATAAATCAATATTATTGAAATAGCTTAACAAAAAAAACTTTTCCAATAATACTGATTTTCATTTACTAGATTTTTAAATAATATGTAATGATAAAAATCACATAAATTCTTATTTAATCTAAATCTAATAATACAACCGGTTTAATTAAATCTTTTGGTTTTTCTTTCATTAAATACAAAGCATCTTCGATTTTATCTAGACCTTCAAATTTGTGGGTAACTAATAACTCCGGATCTTGTCTTCCCATTAACGCTAAGTCTGCAAGTCTTTCCATTCTTACAGCACCACCAGGACATAATCCATTTTTAATGTTAATGTTAGACATACCGCATCCCCATTCTACACGAGGAATTAATACATTATCTGCACCACTTAAATAATTTACATTTGAAACTGTACCACCAGCTTTTGCGGATGAAATAGCTTCATTCCAAGTGTTTTCTAAATTACCCCCTGCGATAATTACAGAATCAACACCTGCCCCATTTGTTAGTTCTCTTACTTGTTCGTCGATTGGTCCTTCCTTATAGTTAATAATATCAGTTGCACCATATTTCTTTGCCACTTCTACAGATATTGGACGAGTACCGGCTGCAAATAATCTACCTGCACCTAACAATTTTGCACCTGCAATAGCGGAAAGTCCTACAGCACCAATACCAATAACCAATACACTTCCACCTAATGGAATATCAGCATTTTCAGATCCCATCATACCAGTAGACCACATATCCACCAGCATACAAGCACCTTCATCGGATAATCCATCCGGCATAAGAGCTAAATTAGCATCTGCCATATTTACATGGAATCTTTCACCAAATACTCCATCTTTAAAGTTAGAGAATTTCCAACCACCAAGAGGTTCTGTTGTTTGAGAAGGGAATCCTCTTTGAGCAGCTTCATCATCCCAGTCAGGAGTAATAGCTGGAACGATAACCCTGTCTCCTGGTTTAAATTTGGTAACTAAACTACCTACTTCAACAACTTCACCAACGGCTTCATGTCCTAAAATCATATCAGTACGTTCGCCAATAGCTCCTTCCCAAACAGTATGAATGTCTGAGGTACAAGGAGATACACAGGTAGGTTTTATAATTGCATCCATAGGTCCGCATTCAGGAACCTCTTTTTCAACCCATCCAGTTTCCCCAATTTTTTTCATTGCAAAACCTTTAAAAGTTGCCATTTTTGTCACCTCTAAATTAAAAGCCATATTTTCAATTAACAAATTTCAGTTAAATTAAATAATGACTTAATTAAATATTGGTGAATATTATTTATAAATATTTTTATTGTTTTGAATTATATAAACAAAATTTTTAATATGGGTAATTAATAATCGGGATTTTTTAATTTTTAATAAAAATGTAAAAAATATATTATAAAATTAAATCTAATGAATATTTAATAAAATAAAAAATTTTTAAATAATGTAAAAAAATATTATAAAAAGTTAATATAATTTAAAAAAAACAATATTTTCATACTGTTGCTATTAACAACATTTAAATAATTTACAGATTAAATAAAACTTAAAGGAGAATATTATTATGAATTATAAATCAAAATTTGCTTTCGGATGTATGAGATTGCCACAAACAGACAAAGACGACCCAACATCCATTAATCAGGAATTATTCAACAAAATGGTTGATATTTATATTGAAAAAGGTTTTGACTATTTCGATACATCTTATGCTTATCATGATGGAGTTAGTGAAGTGGCTATAAGAAAAGCAGTAGTTGAAAGATATCCTCGTGAATCATTTAGAATATGTGATAAAATGCCAACATGGGCACTGACTAGCGAAGAAGATAATGATAAATTCGTAGCTATAATGCTTGAAAGGCTTGGAATTGATTACTTTGATGTATTTTTAGTCCACAACATCAACACACCATGGTTCAAATTAGCTGAATCACATGAAACATTTGAATATGTTAAAAAAATGAAAGAAAATGGAATTGCTAAAAAAATTGGTTTCAGTTTCCATGACACCTCAGATCTACTTGAAAAAGTACTAGATAAATATGCAAATATTTTAGATGTTGTCCAATTAGAATTGAACTACCTTGATTGGAAAGATCCGGCTATTGAAGCCAGCAAATGTTACGAATTGTGTGTAAAACATGGTTTAGATGTTTATGTAATGGAACCTCTAAAAGGCGGAGTTATTATAAATCCAAATGATGAAATTAAAAATGAATTTAATAAATTCAATCCAAACAAATCAATAGCCAGTTTTGCACTTAGATTTTGTGCATCTCTTGAACATGTGAAAATTGTTTTAAGCGGCATGAATAAAATGGAGGATCTACTTGATAACTGCAATACATTTGAGAATTTTGAAGTGCTGAATGATGAAGAAAGTAAATTTTTAGAAAATATTGCTTTAAAACTTAAAGAAAGTGTTGCAGTACCATGTAGTGAATGCGGATACTGCATTGATGCATGTCCTGAAATGATTCCAATTCCTGAATATTTCACATTATACAATTTAAATAAAAACCAGCCTGAATCAAACATTTACAGATTATACTTTGATAAATTAGGAGATGAAAAAGTACCTGCCGATGAATGCACATACTGTGGAACATGCCTAGATTATTGCACTCAAAAAATAGACATTCCAAAAGAGTTAGAAAATGCATGCGAACACTTTGAAGAAGGTTTTAGCCCTTATGCATGAAATCATTAGGAAACCCTCATTTTCAACTCACGAACCATTTCACCAGTTTTATTTATTTTAGAAGCTTTTTTATAATATCCTACAGCTTTAGGGAATATTCCCGAGTGATAGTATATTAAGCCCATTAGTGCAAGTGCCTCTGAGTTTCTATCATCAAAATCTAGGAGCTTTTCTAAGATTTCTGATGAAGTAGCAAGGTCGCCCTGCTCATATAAATCATAAGCTTCCTCATATAAAGTATCGATATCATCAAGGGAATTTAACTTGACAGTTTCTTTTTTATGTTTATTCGTAAGCAATGCCTCTAAGTTATTAGCCATTTCATTAGACCCATCTGAAGAGAGAGCTTTTTTTGCAAATACTAATGCAATATCTTTTTGGTCTTGTTCATACAATATTTGAGCCATTAAAGCTAATGCCTTAGCATGACGATTATCATGAGCTAAAATATTATTCAAAACATCTTTTGAAGCTGAATAATCACATTTACCATATAACTCTAAAGCTTCTCCAAATTCATCATTTTCTTCAAAAACGTCTTCCTTTAAAGAGACAGTATTGTCTGAGATTAAATCAAGCATATAATTTAGAATAAACTTTGTAGCATTTTTATGTAATGGTTTATTATCATTTCCACATTTTGGCGAGTATATGCAAGATGGACAACCACTTTGACATTGGCAATTGTTTAATAAGTCAATTGTGGAATTTAAAAGCTCGACAAATACATCAACTGCTTTTTCACAAATTCCAATTCCTCCTTCATAGCCATCATAAATAAAAATTGTAGCTTCCTGTGTGTCTTCATGATAACTAGTTGAAAGTCCACCAATATCAAACCTATCGCACATAGTATGCAATGGAAACAATCCAATTAAAGCATGTTCAGCTCCATGAAGGCCTCCTGCAAATACTTCCTCATCATTTGGAAACATGTCTTCAAGAGTATCCTTTACTTTTTTAGGTATTGTAAACCACAATCCCTTAGTATTAAACTTCAATGGAGGCAATTCCAAGGGATAGGTTCCGATTGCTTTTGAAAAGTGCATTTTTTTGTATTTGAAGTAATCTTCACTTACTGTAAGCTCTCCAAAATGAATTGTGAGATTGCCGTATTTTGTTTTTGACAATTTATTTTTAATGTTGATATCCGTTTGATTTAAAACCATTGTATGATAATCTACAGATTCTTTAGATACATTAACAAATCCGTTTTTTAAATTAACGCTATTGACCACATAGGTATCTCCTTTGTTAATTAAAATCGCCCCTTCATGAGCTTCACGGTAAACTTGTGAACGCTCCATTGTCTCCAATAATCTGCCATTATTCATTACCTTAAATTCTTCACTGGAAATTTGATCTAAAGAGTGGTCCATTGCAGGATTATCGTCATAAGGATAGATGAAGTCTCCCCTATGATTTTCATTCAAATCTTTATTTAATACTAGCTTGTCAATGACATTTTGTGAAATATCAAAATATTTCTCTGCATCTCCCCTTTGAAGAGGCAACTCTTTAGCAGCGCATAAAAGATGAGCTTCTTGTAAAATCGGATTTTTCAAATCGATAATTGCATTTTCATGAGCTTTATCAAAGAAAAACTCTGGATTATTCATAAAGTATTGATCAAGTTGATTTTCAAAGGCGATTAAAACAGCTAGAGATTTTTGAGTACTTCTTCCAGCCCTTCCTGCCTGTTGCCATGTTGAAATCATGGTTCCGGGATAACCTGATATGATAACCGCATCAAGCGAACCAATATTAATGCCCAATTCCAAAGCATTTGTACAAGTGACTCCCAAATATTTTCCACTTTTAAGACCTCTTTCAATCTCACGTCTTTCACTAGCTTGATAACCTGCACGATAAGCTGCAATTCTATGAGCCAATTTACCTTTAACTTGTATCATGTCTTTTTTAGCCCACATTGCAATTAATTCCGTTGTTTTTCTTGAAACGGTAAAACATAATGTCTGAATATTTTTCAACATCATATACATGAAGATATTTACGGTTTCCATATGTACAGATGGAGCATTTTGCGTGTTATTTTTCTTTCGAACATAATTTTTAAATGGATTATATAAAATAAAGTCCTTCTCACCACTTGGAGAAGTGTCTCTATCAACCAAGGCAAATTCCTCACCAGTTAAACGGTTAGCTAACTCTAAAGGATTTGATAATGTAGCAGAGGATAGGATAAACTGGGGATAAGCACCATAAAAATTAACTATTCTTTTTAATCTTTTAATTAAAAATGCTACATTTGAACCAAACACCCCTTTATAGTAATGTGACTCATCAATAACAATATATCTTAAGTTTTTATAAAATTTTGACCATTGATGATGCCAAGACAATATTAAATGTAGTTGATAAGGGTTTGTCAGGACGATTCTTGATTTTTCACGAATTCCTCTTTTATCCTCTCTTGGAGTATCCCCATCATAAGTCCTTGGATTGATTTTAATATCTAATTCTTCTTCAAGATTTTCCAAAATGTGCAGTTGGTCATTTGACAAAGCCTTAGCCGGATAAATATATAATGCTGTTGCATCCTTATCCTCTATCATTGTCTCCATAATAGGCAGATTAAAAGCGAGAGTTTTACCTGAAGCTGTTGGTGTTGTTATTATAACATTTTCACCGTTTTGGATAGCTTCGTAAGTTTCAGCTTGGTGTTGGTATAATTTCACATCTTTTGATTTTAAGTATGAAACAATTATTTCACTTAAGTTATCCACTTTTTTAAAACTAGCCTTTTTAGCCGGTATGGTTTCGATATGGGCTATATTTTCCCTAAATCGAACATCATTTTTAAACATGTCAATATTTTCAATGTCATCCATAATATCAGCTAAAATTAAAATTAATAATTAGTATATGAATTCAATTAATATTTAAAGCTTATTATTTTAAAAAATATGTAAGTTAAAAGCAATATTTACTTAGATTAATCTTTTAAACAGCTTAAGTGAAAAAAGTTAGAAGCAATATTTGCTTCTAGAGTGAACTTAAAAGCAGGATATTATTCCGGCAAATATGCTGTTATTATCATATATAAATCAGTTAAATCCAGATTATGACGATTATTTACTTAAATTTCAAATACTTTCCAAACGCTCTCTCTATGATTATATAAATAAGATAATTACATAAATTAAAATAAGAGGTATAAAAAATGATTTCATATGATGAATTTGAAGACATCGTGGTGGATATACTGAAAAGGGATATCTCTTCAAATAAAAATCAGCAAAAGGCAATATTGACTGAAAGTAACAAATCATTATTTATCGTTGCAGGCCCCGGTTCTGGAAAAACAACAGTAATGGTACTTAAAATATTAAAATATATTTTTGTTGACGATATTAATCCAAATGAAATATTAGCAACAACATTTACAAGAAAAGCCGCTGAAGAATTATATTCAAGAATCCTTGGTTGGGGAGATGAAATTAAAAATTATTTACTTGACAATATTGATGATGAAAACTTCGATAACCTCCTGAAAATTGATAGGATTGATTTCAACCAAATTAAAATAGGAACAACTGATAGTGTTGCTGAGGAATTACTCAGAGATAATAAAAAACCTGGTGAAAATCAAGCCATAGTTATTGAAGAATTTGTTGCAAACTCGGCGATGATGAGAATTCTTATTGAAGATGAAACATATCGTAACGAGAAATTAGTAGAATTCCTTAAAGAATTAAGCGGCAGAGCTGAACTGAAAGAACCATCAAAAATGAGCGAAATACTCATGAAAATTAAAAATAGACTCTTCTATGACCAAGTAGACCTTGAAGAATTATATGAAAAAACCGAAAAAGGCAGCGGTCAACAATTAGCACTTGATTGTATTAAAGAATATGAAACAACTTTAAGTAAACGAAATACAATTGATTTTGCAATGTTAGAATCACTGTTTTTAAATAAATTAAAAAATGGAGAGTTAGAACTCTTTTTAAATGAAGTTAAAATTGTTTTAATAGATGAATATCAGGACACTAACCTTATTCAAGAGGACATTTACTTTACAATAGCAAAAAGGGCTCTTGAAAATAATGGAAACATCACGGTAGTAGGTGATGATGACCAATCCCTATATCGTTTTAGAGGAGCAACAGTGGATTTGTTCACAAACTATCAAAAACGTATTAAAGAAAGATTAGGAATTGATGTTGAAGAAATCAACCTTCAAACCAATTACCGTTCAACAGAAAATATTATTGCCCATTGCAATCAATTTGCAGAACTAGATATGGAATATCAAAATGCCCGAGTAGAGAATAAACCTAAAATTATAGCTCCCGATTTTGAAAAGGACAGAATGCCGATTTTGGGAATGTTTAGAAACAATCCTGAAATGCTATCAATGGATCTGGCAAAACTTATAAACAACCTTGTAAATAAAGGAGAAGCTGAATTAAAAGTTCTGCAAGTTTTAAATAAAGAGTATTATGAGAAAATGGATGGTGCAATAAACATTGCTCAGCTTCAACAGTTGAAAAATGAAAATCTAGCAAAAGGAAAGGAAATGGAAAAAATAAGACTTAAGCTAGATAAGGATTATGGTTCTGCAGCCGACATCGCTATTTTATCATTTTCTCCAAAAGAAATTCAATATGGGAATAGGTCATTTCTCTATCAACTGAGAAAAAATCTTAAAAGATTTAAAAATCCCATTGAAATGTTTAACCCAAGAGGACTTGACCTTCAAGAGATTGATAATGTTGGAATCTTCTGTGGTTTAATACTTGAATGTATTGATCCTGAAGCAGAAATCCAGTCAAATGATAAAACAATTCCAAAGTTAGCTATAAGAAATATGAACATATGGCGAGTTAAAGCTAGAGAGTATATTAAATTAAACCCAGAACCTCGCAGTCCAATTACATTATCTGAATTTGTTACCTACTGGCAACTTAGAAGACCTAGAGGACACGACAGATGGCCTAAAACCGCTAGCTTAATGGAACTTGCATATAAACTGACAACATGGATTGAAGAATTACAAGATGATGTTGAAGGGATTGTATATCTCGAAGCAATAACCAAATCAATCACCCAAACTGGATTTTTCAATGATTATCACTCAAATATATCATTTAGAAATAAAAAACAAGAAAGAGATTCTATTCTGGAAGCATTATGGAACATATTTATTCCTCTTTCAACAGGAGGAATCAGTATTGATGAATCTTTACTTGAAACGTTACCTGAAGATAGGATAAATGTATTGTCGATTCATCAATCAAAAGGACTGGAATTCCCATTAGTTATTGTTGATGTGGGATCTAAATTTAAAAAGAACGACATTGGAACTCAGAATTTGAGATTCCCCAAATCCAAAAAAGAAAAAATAACTATTGAAGATGCAATTAGAAAGCACAGCTCACTTGGAGCAAACCCCAGAAGTGAAAAAGATAGGTCATTTGACGATCTAATAAGATTATACTTTGTTGCATTTTCAAGAGCAGAAAGTGTATTGTTGCTAGTTGGACTTAATCCAGCAATTCAAGGATATGAAAAAGGAAACAATCACTTTGATATTCCAAATATCGCCCTTGGATGGAGCAGAGATGAAAAATACATTGGATTTAATGAAATATATTTAGTTTAAGGTGATAGAGTGAAATTACCATCAAAATCAAAACCCTATAAGATACCAGAATACAGTTTAACAGGAGATTTGCTTTCATTTTTAACTTGTAATCTGCAATATCGCTATCAAAATAAAGGAACGCTTCCCCCTTCAAAACCTGTCCAAAGATGGTTTGGAGAATTTATTCATGGAGTGCTTGAGGAAGCATTTCTTGAATGGAAATATAAACAGAATTCATTTCCATGGGATTGGAAAGAAGATATAAGGCCTATTGAGGAACAAATTGATTTGAGATTGCAAGTTAGAGGCCTATACTCTTACGATGAGGATTTGTTTTTCAGTAAAGCAAATCATCCGGAAGTAGATGACTTAAATGAACATGACCATAAAAAATTAGCCAGCGCAAGAGCTGAAAGAGCCATTAACGTTTGGGGAAAAGACTTGTTCCCCTTAATTGATTCATCAGAGCTTTTAATCAAAGGCATTAGAAAGATGCCCAATTATAATGAAAAAACAAGCAGATCCAATTATTATGGGATTAATGGTGTTGTAGATGTTTTGACATCAATGAAAATCAATGATTTAGAGCAAAGCAATCTGGATAATTTCAACAACACAATTATTGAATTTCTTAAAAAAGACCCCAGTTTCCAAAAGAACACATCACAACATGGCGATATTGAGGATTATGAGATAATTATTGACTATAAAGGAATGAAAAGACCTCCAACAATAATGAATGATTCTAAAGCTGAAGATAAATGGGAAACTCATAAACAACAAATTCTAACTTATTCCTGGCTTAGATCTAAACAAGAAGATGCAAAACCCATTGTTGCCGGGATTATTTTTTATTTAAATGAACTTGTTCCGTCAAAAGAGGATTTGGCTTTAATTAAAGAAGAACTTAAAAATGATCTAACTGATGTTGGAGCTGAATTTGAAAGTGATGTTGAGCTAATCCTAAACTGGCAGGAAGATGATAAAGCTCCCGATTTAAGTGATGAATTCAAAATCAATAGGTCCATAAGGATTATTAATGTCAATGAAAAGGAAAAGGATTATGCTCTTGTGAAGTTTGATAGTGTTGTAGCGGATATTGAAGATTCATTAATCAGAGAAATGAAAGGTTGTAGAATTCAAGAGGCCTGGAAAGCAGATTCAGACGAAAGAACCTGCAGCGCATGCGATTTCAGGACTTTCTGTAAAAATAACAGTGTTAAAACGAAAGATATTAAAATTCCATAATCTATAAATTGTAACAGTGAGTGATTGTATGACTAATAATTTAGAAAAAAATCGAAAATACTGTGAAATAATCGAAAGCAAAATTAAACTCGATGCAAAACCAGTAGCAATGAAATTGATTAAAACCAAAGCAGACCTTCCTGAAGGTTATGATTTAATTGATGAAAAAATCAGACACTGCGAAATGGTTAGAAAAGCATCATTAGGCAATAAATTCTACTCAACAATTAATGAGCAATTATGTCTAGGTGGAGCAGGAGCTATTGGACTTAGAGATATGCCTGAAAAATTAGCAAATGGTGAAAAATACTTTTCATTAGGCAGATTTCAAGATTTAAAAACCGCTAAAAAGCTCACTCACAAACTTTCAATTATTAAAGATTTAAGTTGGGCTATGGTTTATGCCCCTTTAGATGAAGCTAGTTTCGAACCAGACGTTATTCAAATCATTACCGAACCTGTTGGTGGAATGAAACTTGCACAAAGTATAGTTTATAAAACTGGAGAAAAAATTACATCATCCTTTGCAGGTATTCAATCATTATGTGGCGATGCATTTGCAAATCCATACTTAGACAATGGAATTAATTTCACGTTAGGTTGTGACGGTTCTAGAAAGGCAGCAGATATTAAAGATGAGGAAATAACAGTTGGCATCAGTAAAGCTAAAATCGAAGAGGTCATTTCTGGCCTTGAATCAATCTAAAAGAGTTAAATAATCATCATAATGATTAATATTTAATAACTCTTTTTCATTTTTTTCTTTTATTCCATAAAACTCATATCCATCCTCAAATATTTTGTGCAAAATTGGATTTAAATTGTCGTTCTCGTTTTCTAAATAATCCATTAGATTTTCTCTAGGTGCTACAAAGGGCATGCCCAATCCCTCAGCAGTATCAAGTAATCCGGTTTTTCTTCTTCTCAAAATAGATATTGTTTTATAAGGATCATCTGAGTTTTGAGATACTTCAATCATTTTTCTAAAAGTCTCGGTTGACACTGTTGGTTGGTCTCCAGTAATGCACAATGCAAAATCAGAAGTGGTGCTTGATAAACCATTGAATAATGAGATTGACAGACCCACATCAACTGGATTGTTTTCTATGAATTTCACCTTATCTTTGTAATTATCAAAAATAGCGTCTTTTATTTCACTAGCATAATGACCAAGTACTACAATACATTCATCAATATCCAAGGATAATGCATTATCAATTGTCGTTTCTATAATCGTTTTATTATTGAATGGTAAAATTAGCTTATTAGTTATTTTAAGACCACGTGAAAGTTGGTCATCCCTCATTCGAGAATTCCTGCCTGCAGCAGTAATAATTGTTGAAATTGACATGAAAAAGAAAAAAAATAAGATATATTGATTATTTGACATATCTTATAATTTGGGCATAAATACCCATTCCAGTTCCTGAACCTTCAGTCCACATGTTGATTTTAACCGGATAATCATGATTATTATAAACAGTGATACCTTGAGCCGGATTAAAACCAAACAATACTGTATCTTCATCCCAAGTCATACCTACCGGCAAATCAAATCCTTCAGCAGTTACAGCTGCTCTTAAAGCTCTTGCAGATGGGCAAACTCCATGGGCTGCACTTCCGCCAGGTGCTGAAGCATCGCTTGCAGATTCAAAGTAAACATAATCTTTACCACTTGAAGTTGAATTAGGAGGAATTACAGTTCCATTCCATGCATTAACGAATTGTCTTGCATTAATTTCCCTTGCACCATCCCCATATTCAGGGTGAGAACCTAAACTAGTACCGTAAACTTCACCGGCCTCTTCAGTGTAATTTCCAGCATATAATAAAATTGGAGATCCTGTCGGATATTCAGAAGCATAATCCACTGTACTTTGACCAAAAATCTTAGGAACATCCTGAGAAGTAATATTATTTCTTCCATCAGAAAGATCAACCATTCCTTTCTCTAATGTAAATGTGGAACCAACCACAGCATCATAATTATACCAGCTAGCTATTGTAGAAGCATTATAATACTCATTACTATAATCTAAATTTTTAATTTCCCCAACAGGGACAGATTTGATTTTTGTACCATTTTCATAAACATCCACACCGGATTCTGTTTTTTTTAACCATTTATATGGAGCACTGTAAGCCCATACATAATCATCTGGTTTTTTTACAACTAACTTATCTCCAGAATAAGTTAAAAATCCGGGACCCTCAACATCTACTACATTTCCGTAAGAATCAATACCCTCTCCTGAAACAGTTGTAAAATCAAATGGAACCGCTCCTGTTGTAAATGACATCAATAGACCTTTTAGATCAAATGTTTGAAGTTGATGGGTTAAAAATCCTATATTGGAAACTAGTGGAACCTCAACAGGATATGTTGTACCGACTATAGATTGATTTTCAAACATGGATTGACCAATAGGAAGATTATAATTTTCAGCTACGGACGCTGCAGTATAATTAGCACTTGCAGAATTGAAAACTGCAAGAAAAACACACAAAACAATTAATGATATAAATATTGCAATAGAAATTTTTCTCCAACTACGACTCATTTAATACACCCAATAAGAATACATTAATGTTAATATATAAAAACTATTATAAAAAGGTTTTTAAAAGGTCAAAGTTTCTCAGAAATTTCTTTAACCCTTTCTTGTATTTCAATAATGACATTTTGACCATTACCTCCGATTAAAATAGCTTCTTCATGAGAATACTCTGCAATCAATCCTATAATTTGGTCAAGAGTATTTACAGTAATAATATTTCCCATGTAACCTAAGGAGTTAAGTCGATAAATTGCCATGTCCAATGTATCATCAAGACCAGGGAACAATACAATGACTTCAGGATTATATTTAACTGCAACATCTAAAATATCAAGACGGTGAAATTCATTATTTCTTGGAGTGCCAATAAATAAAGCATAAAAATCTTTTTCAGCTAAAACAGAAGCCAAAGCATCTGAATTATCTGTTTTACCAACATAAACAGCAGCATCATTAATTTTATAAACATCCAATCTGCCTTCAACAGCCTCAAAATTAGCAAGTGCTGATTTAATTACCTCTTTAGATATCTTAAGTTCACGGGCAATGGCAGTTGCAAGACCTGCATTAAGCAAATTAAATTTACCAATTAACTTTAATTCATCCTGATAAGTAAAATAAGAAATTGAATCCCTTGCAGCTTCTTTAAAATCAGAATTGAAATCTTGATTAAATGCTGTAAATATTGTTTTGTCCTTAAAAAATCTAACAAGAGAATTTTTGTAATTGGCAATAGTTTTGTGAACATCCATGTGATCATTGCCAATATTGGTCAAACCCACCATATCAAAGTCAAAACAATAATCAGCAAAATCCAAGGTCATATCACAAACTTCAACTAGTAAGATATCATAATCTCCTTCTTGAGCTTCCAAAATCAAATCATAATATCCTGAAAAACCTCCTCCTCCGTTTCCACCAATTAATACTTTGCGACCGGCATTTTCCAAAATACTTTTAATCATATGGACAGTGGTGGTTTTACCATTAGTGCCTGTTATTCCAATAGTGAAAATATCTTTGTGCCTATCTAAAACATCACTCAATAATTGCCCATTTTTCAATAGCTTATTAGCAAAAGAGCCTCCAAACATGCTAGGGCTAAAAGCTATTGCATCACATTCTTCAATAGCATATGAATTTGTGAAACCTAAATCAACAGTTATTTTATCTCCTACGATAGAAACTGTTTGTTTATCATCAATCATGTTCATGTCTAAAACTGGCAAATTCAAACCATTCAAATCAACATGAATATTTAAATCAGTAGCATAAACTTCCCAACCATGTTGTAAAAGAGAATTTACAGCTTTTTTTCCTTCAACACCTAATCCGATTACTGCTGCTTTCATAAAAAATAATTCCTTATATAATTCTATTATAATCTTAAATTTTAAAACTAATAAATATTTTTATACCATAATATTATATACATAAGCAAGGTGTTTTAAATGTTTGAAGATGATAAAGACGATAAAATTTACAATTTAATTATTACACAAGGCATTGATAAAAATAATGAATACGGACAATTTAGAGAAAGACTTTATTCAAAAGTGGATTTTAAATGGAAAGAATCGATGTCCGGCTCATACTCAAGTGCTGGAGAAGAATTTTATAAAAAAGTAGATAGGATAATCATGTTATCCGGCCTTTACAATGACAATAAAGAGATGTTTGAAGATTTGCTTAAGGCAAGCAGAGAATATGAAATTCCAATTGTTCTTGTTAGACCATATGGAGTAGAAGAAGTTCCAGAAAAATTAGAAGAAAATGCAGCTACAATTGTTGGATGGAACGCCAATTGTATCCTGGATTCAATTAAAGATGCACCAGAAACAATGTAGAAAAGTAATAATGAAAATTTTACATTATTACTCTTGAAATACCATTTTCTTTTTCAACTTTTATTAAATTATCCGCAGCATTTTCAAGTTGGGCTTCATGAGTTACAATAATCATTTGAGGCAATGCAGACATTTCTTTTAATAAATTAATTAATTCATGTTTTCTAGAAGCATCTAAATGAATTGTAGGCTCATCTAATAAAATAGTATTCAATTCACCATTAGCCATTGCTTGAGTAATACCTAATCTTAAAGCAAGAGCAATAGCAATTTTTTCACCGCCACTGACCATGCTCATTGATGATTCACCTTCAGGACCATAAACAGTCACATCATATTCATCATCAATTGTCAAATCAGAATAATTAAAGTTAAATTCGTTAAAGAATTCTTTAGTGTGTTTTTGAATCATTGGTTTTGAAATATTTCTTAAATCTTTTTGAATACCATTTTTACTGTATAAATTCCTGATATGAGAAAGTAAATTAATATAATCACTTATATCATTATATTCTTGTTGGAATTTATTAGAAATTGTAATTTTCTCTGTTAAATCCTGAATAACCTTAATAGATTCACGTGCCTGACCTTTAATTTCTGAAAGTTCAATTGAAATAGAACTTTTTCTTCTCTCATATCTCTCATAATTAAATAAGATCTGCTCGAATTTATCTTGGTCATATGCAGAAGCTGCAATTTTATTTTCAGTAATGTCAATTTGGTTTAAAGACATGCCAATATCTTCCTTAACTGAATCAAGTTGAGTCATTAACGATTGTTTATTTTGAATAAAACCTTTAAGTTGATTGTATTCATCAGTTTTCTGTTTTAAATCATCAATACGTTTTTGAAGTTCTTCAGGACTTATATCACTACTCAAATGAGGATCTTGTTCAATCGCTAATTTAATATTAGTAACATGATTATCAATTTCATTTTTAACCTGTTTTAATTTGTACTGAGCTTCAGTTTCACTACCTAATGCATCAAGTGCACCTTTAGCTTGAATATATGAATCATGGCTTTCTTTGAAAGATTCACGATCAGATTTTTTATTAGCAATGACTAATATGAGCTCACCAAGCTTATTGCTAATATATTCTTTAGCTTCAAGTTCTTCATCTATTTTATTCAACCTAACTAGTTCATCTTGCACATGCTGAACTTCATGTTTGTATTCGACAATTTGTTTAGATAAATCAGATAATAACTCAAGTTTTTCATCAAAACTATTTTTATTTTTAGTTAACAAACGTACAGTTTCCTCATTTTGAGAAATTAATTTTTCATTCTTTTGAATTTCAGAATTATAATGTTTATTTAACTCTTTTTTCTTTAAAGAACTAATATCTGATTGACAAACAGGACATTTATTATCAATACTGTCTAATTCTTTTAATGGTTTCTTACAAGCTTTAATATTTTGCTTAAATACAACAATATCTTCATTTTTAGCAATGATATCCTTTGATAAATCATCTATTTTAGTTGAAGTTTCATCAATAAATTTAGAGGTAAACTCATCTAAATTATTAAAATCATCAATTTCAGCCAATTCGTCTTGACTTACACCATTATCATCTAATTTATCCTTAGATTTTGAAAAGAAATTTTCAATATCGTTTCTTTCTTCTTCAATATGTTTTAATAAATCCTTTTTATCCTTTTCAAGTTTAGCCATTGCAGCTAATTCCTTTTCAAAGTTGGTTTTTTGGTTATTTAATTTATTAATCTCCTCTTCAGAAGAAATATAATTATTATAACCCTCTTTTTTATTTGAAATGATTATCTGTTGGTTAGAAATTGAAGCTAATTTTTCCTCAATTTCCCTTTCTTCTTCTTTTAATCTTTGAATACTAGACACTGACTTTTCAAAGTCAAGATAAACATCTAATTTTGAAACAAATTTTTCTAATCTTTCAATTTCCTCTTCAGCTTTACGAATTTCATCTAAGCCTTCCTGAACTCTATGTTTGTCATTTTCTAGTTTAGATAAATTTTTCTTTTCAGATTCAAGATTATTAACTTGAGTTTCATGAATCTCTTTTTCAATTTCCATATTGCGTCTACTTTCAGACATGTCTCCTAATATGGAATTAACTTCAATAAGTTGTTCTTCAAGTTCATGACCCTTATCTTTAAGAGCATCTAACTCTAGCCGTTTACTTTTATAATCATCAACCAATTGTTCAGAATTATATAGTTTGCCTTCCAAATTAGCAAGTTGGGTTTGATAATCGGTGATAAATGGCAAAATGTTTTTCCATGCAATCTCTAGAGAATCAAGACCTAATAACTTACCTATTAACTGTTTTTTCTCAGCTGGAGTCTTGTCAACCAATTCAGCAATTTCACCTTGCCTAATATAAATTGCATTTAAGAACAAATCAGAATCAATGTCGAGAACTTGGAGAATTTCATTAGAAACTTCTTTATCTCCAGTGCAGATATGCATATATCCTCCTTCAGAGGATGCTTTTTTAAATATTGAAGATTTTAAATTGGATTTTTTATCACGGACGATTTTATACTCTCTTCCATTAGATATGAATTCTAATTCAACAGACATGGATTCTGCATTGTTTCTAACTAAATCATCAATTTTTTTTGCAGTATGTTGTTTAAATAATGCAAAACTGATGGCTTCAAGGATTGTTGATTTTCCAGCACCATTTTCACCAACAATGACACTAATTCCTTTATTAAAATTAATTACCGTGTGTTCATGGGATTTGAAATTGTTTAATTTTAATCTTGTGAAAATCATTCCACGTCCTCCTTAAAGGTTGCTTGAACTTCTTGTTTTTTAGAAGGTTTTTCTTTTATAATCTCTTCTGTTTTAAATTCTACTTCTTCAACAACATTAGCATAATGCTCATTATAGAATTGATTAATTAATTCATTAGCTTCATCACTTTTATTTTTGGATAATAATCTGTATAAATCAATAGCTAATGCATCCACATCACTATTGCCATATACTTTAAGTTGATTGACTAAAAGCTGTTCCGGACCTACTTTTTTAGCATTTGATGGATCAATTAGTGTTTGACCGACCATATTAAATGTGGGTCTAATCATTAAAGATAAATCCCCTAATTCCTGTTTAATAATATCATATACTCCTTTAGTGTCTGAGTCAACATCATTAATAATTAAATTCAAAATAGGCTTTTTATCAAAGTCTTTAATAGTCTCTTTAATACCTGCAATTCCACTTTCCAAATCATTGAAATCAAGAGATCTTTTTATAAATTCTCTTGGAATATCAACTTTAACTCTTTTAACAACAGGTTTTGGACCCTCTAAGTCAACAACAACAAAACCTTTACCATTTTCCAAATAATCCGGAATTTCAGAGGTTTTCCAGATTTCACTTGAACCCGGATAAACTAATCTTCCTTTACCACATTTATCATTGACATATTTATGAATATGGCCTAAAGCATAGTAGTCAAAATTATCGGGAATCTCACCAATCTCCAATTCATAATTATATCCGAAGTATTTATCTATTCCTTGATGTAACAGTAAAATAGATTTTTCATGGTGAGATGCTTTTTCGGATAACTCGGCTAATTTACTTTTCAATGTTTTAGCATGTGATGCCGGATAGTATGGTAGACCTGCAATGAGAATATCTCCATGCATATATGTAGGGTTAATAGTACTAATTACTTTTAAACCTAATTTCTTAAAAATAACTTGAGGAGGAATTGATCCTTTGCGCATTACAATATCATGGTTGCCAGCTATTGCATACATGGGAATTCCTGCACCTTTAAGTTTTAATAAACCTTTTTGAAAGGTTAATAATGCCATGGGTGAAGGTCTTGCGGTTTCAAATAAATCACCACTATGTACTACAAAATCAACATTTTCTTCAATTATTTTATCAATGACCTTTTCAAACACTTCATAAAAGTCTTTTTCCCGTTCAAATAAACCATATTGACGGTACCCTAAATGAGTGTCTGCTAAATGTGCAAATTTCATTATATTACCTTCTTTTATTTTATGTATATAACCAATTTAAACACTTTAACAAGTATTTAATGTGTAATACTTTAGTTTACGTTATATTTAATAGTTTGCTAAGAGAGCATTTGCAATGTATTAAAAATTGATTTAAGTGTGTTAAAATTAGTATTTTCATGTAAATTTTTTTCAAATGAAAATAATGAAAAATTTATAAATTATGGTGTTTAGTTCTCTAGTGAAAATATGAAAAAAATGGGATTAATAATCATATCCCATGTCTAAAAGTTCATTTTCTTGCCTTTCTAACTCTTCAGCTTCTTTTTTAAGTGAATTTTTGAAGTATGAAGCAATATCCATGTCATCTCCATGAGTACGCCCTTGGAATTTGTCAATTTTAACCAGTGTTGGAATTTTTGTCATCAAACCTAGGACAACAGCTTCACCAACATTTAAAGATGGAAGCTGATTAATTAGGTCCTGGGATAAGCTTTCACTTGCTGATTGAACATGTTTTTGGTCTTCTGGTTCAACTAATCTCAAAATGATCATATTATTCATTTGGGATAATGCATCATGATCAACAGTTTTCGGTGATTGACTTACTAAACATAAACCTAAACCGAATTTACGCCCTTCTCTTGCAACTCTTTGAATCCAACGTTTTGAGTCTGAATCACGTTTGTTTGGAGCTAAAATATGAGCTTCTTCAACAATATAAAATACCGCATTGTCAAGTAGCTCTTCTTTATTTTTACTATGAGCTGCATCTTTAGATTTTTGAAGGGAGTTTCTAAGAATATGGCTTACAAGAACACTTGCAACTGATTCATCAACTTGGGACAAATCTAAGACATTTACATGGGCTTTTTTAATTGATGTTAAAATATTTCCAGTGTATTGGTCAAATAAATTAGAATATTTATCCATGGAATCGTCAATTTTATTCATAACATCAACAATCTGTTTATCTGACCCTTCAACTTGTGAATTATGTTCTAAGATATCATATATTAATTGCAGGAAGTTATTTTCATGAGCAACACCATCTTCAATTCTTTTTTTAGCTTCTTTAAATGCCATTCTAAAGTGCCTTTCCTGAATATATGCATTACTTGAAATGTTAACTAACTTTTTGATTTCATAAAAAGTCATGAATTTAGGATTTATTTTTGGTTTAATTACATTAACATCACCATTAGGGAATTGTGCTCCTTTATACTCCCCATGCATATCAAATACAAATACTGGCACATTATACGACAATAACTGATTTATCAATACAGATACTGTGTTTGACTTACCTGCACCGGTCATTGCAAGAATAGCCAAGTGTCTTGAAAGGATTGGATTTGCATCAACAGTAACATCCACATTGCTTTGATTAACTAATGTTCCAAGATTAATCGGATTTGCAACTTTAAATATTTCCTTTAAAATATCTGCATCAGCTAGTTGGATTTCAGTTCCCGGAAGGACAGGAGTTCTTGGTAGTCTCAAATTATCCTTTACATCTCCAAGGATTTTTACTTTTCCACGAATGTAATTATCCTCTACACCAATTTTAGAGATTTTTTGAATTGCTTTAAAATCATTAATATCAATATTTAAAGCGTCATTGCCCCTTACCAGATTTTCAACCATACCCAATACTCTTTTTCCATCATATTCCATTGTTACATATTGACCAACTTGTGGCATTTTATTAGAAATAAATGTTACTTCATTTAAATTAGTTTCACCAACACAGATTCCAACTACCATGACATCACTTCCCTATTTGTTGTCTCGTAAATTTTAGATATTTTCATTAATTCTTTCATGTTCCTATCAGTTATTACAACATCATTATGAGCTTTATTTAAAAGATAAGGATAACCTTGAACAGACAACACATTAATTTTACGAATAATCTCAAATACCTCCTCATTTGTTGCCCTGTACGGCAATTCAACTTTTAAAACATTTTTATTATCTTGAAAACGCACATAAAATATTGTAAATGTCAAACTCTTAAAAAAATCATTGAAAAATTGAAAAGCAGCATTTTTATAAACTTTCCTATGTTCAATGACCGTCATTCCTTGCTTTTTTGTAAATTTATCAAGAAATGCAATGTCTGGAATATTCCAATGGAACAGTTCATTGTCCGATGAAGTTTTAGAAATTGAAATTATTCTTTTTCTATACTGTAAAATTTCTTTTAATAAAATTATTTTTTCAATTGAAGCCAGATGAAGATTATATTCCTCTGTTTTGTCAATATCTTCTTTTGGAAGTTCCATTAACTTTAATGAATCTCTAAGTTCAGGAAATACCAAACCAAAATGCCTAACATCCAATCTTCTCTCAAACTCGGCCAAAAATGAATCATCCAAATTATCTTTAAGTTTTTTAGGTAATTTAGCACCTCTTGGAAAAGCATTCTCCAAATCTCCAAGAATTGATCCGTCAAACATATAATAATCCGCATCATAATCTTTAATTGCTCTTAAAGCACATTTTAACTCATAAATTGCCATATATGTACTTAAAAGTTCATCAAGAAATGATACATGAGAAACATCAAAAATGTCTGAATCATCAATTTTTTTAATCTCACCATCATAAATAATTGATTCAGCACCAACGGCGCAGAAATTAGTAGTTAAGAATTTTTTCTTATTAAAACTCCCATCTCCTGCTGCAATCGAAAATTTAGCAGTACTTTCACCTATCTGCCTTTCAAACCATCTATATTTTAATTTTGAATCAACATCCACTTCAGAAGCAATATCCCTGATAAATCCTCTTTTAGCAATGGCCTTTTCATATAATGAATTTAACATAATATCACTAATTAAATAATAGATTAATATATTAAAAAAAAGTTTAGCAAGAGCAGTTGAAAACTACTCCATAGAAGCTTTTAAGATAGCTCCAGTTAATTCTTGGATTTTAGCTTTAACATCATCAACTTCTTCAACAATAGTGCCTGTTACAATGATGTCTCCACCTGCTTTAGCTGCAGTATATGCTGCTCTAGCATCACGTATCCCTCCCCCAACAACAATAATCATATTGTCAGTTGCTTTTTTGGAATAAGCTACCATTTCTGGAGGAATTGGTTTATCCGCACCGGAACCTGCTTCAATATAAAAGAATTTTAACCCAAACATTTCAGCAGACATTACGTAAATGGCCGGTATTTTGGGTTTATTCCTAGGTACTAATTTAGCATCCCCAACCCAACCGACAGTTCCGCCAGGTTCGACAACCATATACGCCATAGGCAATATTTCGATTCCAGCAGCTTTAACTGAAGGTGCTGCAAGAGCTTGTGCACCGTTAATCCAATAAGGATTAGTTGAATTAACATAGCTCATATAAAAAATTCCATCAGCATATTTACTTACACTACTAGTATTTCCCGGAAAAATAATAATTGGCACCGCAATGTTTTCAGACAATATTTTACATGTATTGTCAACATCAACACCATTAACAGTTGAACCTCCAATCATAATACCGTCAGTTCCACCTTCAATAGCTTCAGTTGCAATTTTCAAGGCTTCTTCTGGGCTTTGTTCATCAGGATCTATTAAAGTAAAATGAAGTTTACGACTTTTTAGTATTTCTCTAATATAATTTTCAATGTTTTTCATAAGAATACCTAAAAATAGTTTTGTTTAAAATAATATTTAATGTTTTATAATAATGGGCATTCCTAGAAACTTAAGGCATTATTATTTTGATTGAAAATACTGCCAGTAGATTGAATTTGAATTTTTGCAAGTTTTATAAGGCACCGTCTAATTGCCATGACAGCATCATGTTTATTTAATCATTTGCAATCCATATTGAAGGATACTTCAAAATAACACTACAAATAAAACGAATTTATAGAACCATAAAAGGACAAATACAATAGATAATACTACAATAAATAGAAAACACCAGAAGATTTAAAAAATTTCTTCCAAAAAGAGTCCGCAACAAATCAGTTAAAACCCGATGCAAAAGTAATCTAATAAAAAACCAACATGCCTGCTAAAACTAGTTTTGGCAAACACCAAATATAAAAATAGTAAATAAATAAGAGAATAATAAACCTATCCTCTTTGTTCTTTAGCTTTAAATCTTAAACCTTTGTAACCGCATTTTCTACAAGTAGTAGCATCAGCAGGGTTACGAGCATTACATTTTAAGCAGATTTTTACATTAAACATTCTGTTTTCTGCTTCTTCAAATCTTGCCATTAATAACTCCTCCTATGAATCATGAAAACTTAATAAAATTAAATTGTTATGCCACACATAACTATTAATTAATTATCTTAATTTAATAGTATTTAAATGTTTAGTTAAATGTGTTAAAATAAGAAAAAATTTAATTAAATAAAAAAAATAGAAAGACAGAAGAAATACACTCCAAACAATTTTATTCAGTAACTAAAAATTCGTTTTGAGCTTTTACAACTTCTGCACTGGTATCTGCTTCACTATAAGCCTCAAGTAAATCATAATTAAGTTCAATAAATGTATGACCCCATTTATAACCCTCCATTAAGTCAATAGCTTCCTCTTTAAAACGTGTAATGTAAAGAGTTGCACTGATTGCCTCAACAGTTGATAATATACAAGCTTTTCCATAGTTTACCGGATTAGTTGCAATTAAAAAAGGCAGAGACCTATGGTATTTAGATAAAGAGAAGAATTTTTTAGAACTTGACACATCATTCCATGAACAGTCAAGTCCCACAATTCCTCTTCTTTGGACATGACGGTAGTCTTCATAGGATACAGCTTTTTCAGCATAAGGATTTAGAACAATTGCACCTGAAGGAATCTTATTAATATTATTAACAAGCCTGCATTTACCCATTTTTGCTAATTTAATGGATGTACATTTCTTCTTATCACATTCATTTGCATGAAAAACTGTAATCTTCATCTAACCATTACCTTTCAACGCAGAAGTATTTCCTGCTTTGTATTCCTTAATCAAATCCATTTGTTCATTAAACTGATCTTTGGTTAATCCAAACTCTTCATAAATTTTAGGAACATTTTTAGATTCTTTTAAAGTTATACTTTCAAGTAATGGCTCAACAAAATCAGTGTAAGACTCGCCATAGGTATTTAATGTTGCATTAATTTTTGAATCATTATCAATGATCATGTAGATTAAATAACCTTGCTTTTCACCTTGTGACTGGCAAATTATAATATTCATTGTCTCATTAGACTTAGTATCGTTTCCAGGTACCGCTTGAGAGAAGTAAATATTCCAATCATTACCGTTGATATTTCTTTTTTCTGGATTCATTATTCCTTGCAAGTAATAAATATCCATTAACTCTTCAGAATTATCAACTGTAGATATATTATATGTAATTTTATTTTTTTTATCCTTATATGAATGCATGAACTCTTTTTCATCATCTTCTAAGCTGACATTTCCAACAAAACTGCCTTCCATGAATTTTGTTTTGAATGGAGTAGTATTAGTTGGTGCAGCTTTCTCACCGTTTAACATTCCAGTAGAAAAAACCACTGCTGCAATTATACATATCACAACAACCACTACTGCAATTATAATTATATTTTTATTTTCCATTAAAAATACTCCTATAATAGTTAATAATATAATTTTAGTAAAAAGTCTTTAATATAAGTTTAGTTAGATATTTAAGTAGGTTATTTGTATGAATAAGAAAATCCAATATCAGATATTACTTATAATTTTAATAGCTATTGTAGTTATTAATTTAACAATTATTATTGGTGATGTTACTAAAAGCCCTGACAATACCTACAATGTTAAACGTGTTGGAAGTAATGTTAATGGTACTGTTTATAAGGTTGTAGCAGGCAATACCTCTTCTAACGAAACCATCGGGATAATTTTAGGTGTTCATCCAAGAGAGCATGAGATTCATGAAGAAATCAACAAGACCATTTACAATATTACTTCAGAAAATAGTACTCAGAATTTAACTAAAAAATACGTGATTTATTACGTTAAAACAAAAGAGAACATAACCTCTCATGATGAAACTCGTGCAGCTGGTGAAGAACTAGCTAATAAATACATTGTTCCTAATATTAAAGATGACAATCCGTTTTTAGTAATTGATATTCATGAGATTAATCCAACATATGAATATTCTAATTTTATATTTAGCTTATCCAATAGGACTGATAAAATTGATTCCTACATCTCTAATTTAACTAGAGACGTTAATCTTGTTGACTATGAGTTCCCTGAAGGTACCAGTCCTGAAAAGGTTACAAAACCGATTGCAAAAAAAGGCATTAACACTTTACTTATGGAAACAAGCATTATAGATTCCATGACTCAAAAACATCAAACTGCAGTGAATTTAATCAATTGTTTAGATAAATTAAGCCCGTGATAATATGATGAGTAAAAAACGTGGTATTTTAGTTGGTCGTATGCAACCTGTCCATAATGGACATGTGGAAGTTATTAAACAGATTTTAAATGAAGTAGATGAGATTGTTATTGGTATTGGAAGTGCACAGTTAAGTCATGAAGTTAAAGACCCGTTCACAGCAGGTGAAAGAATGGTTATGATGACTCAAGCACTGTCAGAAGAAAATATTGATCACTCCAAGTATTATATTATTCCAATGCAAGACATTAATTTCAATGCTGTATGGCCATCTCATATTAAAATGCTAACCCCTCCATTTAATATTGTTTATTCAGGCAATCCCTTAGTTAAACAATTATTTAAAGAGGAAGGATATGAGGTTAGACAACCTCTTTTATATGACCGTTTGCACTTATCTGGTACCGAAGTTAGACGTAGAATTTTAAATGATGAAAACTGGCAGGAACTAGTTCCCAATGCTACAGTTAAATTAATTAATGAAATTGACGGTGTTGAAAGAATTAAAAATTTATCTTTTAAGGAAGTAAGTGATATATAACATAAGTTATAGAATTTATTAGAGGAGATTATTATGGTTGTAAGAGTTATTGAAGCAAAAGAAGATAAAGTTACAACAGCCGATCTAATAGCTAATTTAAAAAAAAGTAATAAAATTGATTATTCCGGTGCGATTTTTACATTTGAAGGAATTGTACGTGGAAAAGAAGAAAACATGCATTTAGAAAAGTTGATTTTAACAACACCGGACAAACAAAAAACTCAAAAAGAAATTGAAAAAATTGTTGAAAATGCTAAGATCAAATATAATGTTCATGAAATATCTGTTATCCATTATATCGGTGAATTTTACACCGGCGATATGTTATTTTTAGTAGCGGTACTTGGTAATCATCGTGGCGAAACCCTTGATGCATTAAAAGAAGTTATTGAAACTGTAAAATACGATGTTGAATTCAAAAAAGAAGAAATTTCAAAAGAAGGTACAAAAACTATCCTTGCAGGAGGTTAAATTTTGACAATAATGTTTATAATAAGAGTAATTATATTATTCTTAATTATTTATGCTGTTGTGAAAAATCTAAAAACACTTTTAAAAGCAGCAGTAATTATTTTTGTTATTTTAATATTATTAGGATTAATAGGATATTAAATCCTATTTCCCAATAATCACTTCAGTGGATTTGATAATTGCACAAACCTCATCACCTTCACTTAAACCTAAGTTCTCTACTGACTCCTTAGTAATAGCAGCAGTAACAGTACTAGGTTCAGTTACTTCAATCTTAACGTTTGCCATAACGGCACCTTTATCTACACTGACAATTTTACCTTTTAATTGATTTCTTGCACTAAGTTCCATTTTTTCACCACATTATATTTTTATATTAATAAATTGTATCGAATTATATATAAATATTTCGCTTTTAGATGAATAAAGAATTTTAAAATCGATTACCTGATTTAATTCATATCGTAAAAAAGTATAATTTAATAATGATAAGAACGAATATGAAAATATGAACATCGAATTAGAATCAATTGGTACAATCCATACTGAATTCACCCAAATAGAAGGAATGCCAATTCAACCAACCGGAGCAAAAGGAATCAAAGGAACAATTGAAATAAAAGACAAATATGTAGACGGCATTAAAGACCTAGATGATTTCTCACATATCCATATACTCTATTTATTACACAAAGTCGAAGGATACTTGCTTGAAGTAAAACCTTTCATGGACAATGATACTCACGGTGTTTTTGCAACAAGATCTCCTAAAAGACCAAATAGAATAGGAATGAGTGTTGTAAAAGTAAATACAGTCGAAGGAAATACCATACATATTGAAAATGTTGATATTTTAGATGGAACACCCCTACTTGATATTAAACCATATGTTCCTCAATTATACGAAGACACAATCGATGAGTTAAAAATCGGCTGGTTTGAAACTAAACACCAAAAAGCAAAATCTCAAAAATCAGATGACAGATTTAAATAATCTATCTAACTTTTTAACATTGCCAATGCATATTCAAAACCCAGTTGCTATTCAGCAGAAAAATACTGACGGTTTTGGAATCTGAAGTAAAAATAAGGCAATTATTGCTGTTTTAATCGCCTTCTTTTACAAATAATATTATGCACTCTAAAGAATATGCAATAATTTAAATTTATAAATCATTTATAGCTTTAACTATTAATTGGATGGTGTTTTCAACATCTTCCATACTGCATACACTTACAGGAGTGTGTATGTAACGAGTAGGAACAGACAAAACACCAGTTGGAATGCCTTCACGAGTTAAGTGAATTGCTGTTCCATCAGTGGTTCCACCATCACTTACTTCCAGTTGATATGGAATTTCATTTTCATCACCGGCTTTAATAAGCATATCCTTAACGGATTGTTGGGTTAAAATTCCTCTTCCACTTGCATCTGCTAAAATAATAGCAGGACCTTTACCCATTACAACAGGCGCTTCTTCTGGTTTAATACCAGGGTGATCACCAGATAATGTTACATCAAGTGCAATTGCTAAATCTGGATTTAATTTAAATGCAGAAGTTTTAGCTCCTTTAAGACCTACCTCTTCTTGAACAGTGCCTACACCATATACAGTAGCTCTAGTTTCCACTCTTTTTAAAACTTCAACCATCACATAACACCCTACACGGTTGTCCAATGCTTTACCCATGACCAAATTATTAGGATATTCTTCAAATAATGAATTAAAGGTCATTTTGTCCCCAATTCTAACCATTTTTTCAGCATCTTCTTTGTCTTTTGCACCGATATCAATAAACATGTCAGTGTATTTAACAACTTTGTTTTTCTCTTCGGCGGTTGTTACATGAGGGGGTTTGGAACCAATTACACCTACAATCGGATCTGCAATTGAGGAGTGTATTGTCACAGTTTGATTCATTAGCATCTGGTCGTTTATTCCACCAATGTTAGAGAATTTAATAAATCCATTATCCTCAATGTATCTTACCATCAAACCAATTTCATCCATATGGGAAGCTAACATTACAGTAGGTGCCTTTTTTTCACCTTTTTTAGTTGCAATGAGGTTTCCCATACTGTCGGTTTCAATTGTATCAGCTACATCTTTAAGTTCACGTGTAATAATTTTAGCTATTTCTTCTTCTGAACCAGATACACCTGGCGCTAAAGATAGCTCTCTCATTAATTCCATCATATCACCAAATTAATTTTACTATTTAATGATATTTATAATTTAATGCCGCCTAAAAAATTTAACATTTTTATAATTCAATTTAGATATTTCTTATCAGGTGAGAGTATGTCAATTGTAAAAATATTTTTTAGTCCATCTGGGACCTGTAAAAAAGTAGCTGAGCAAATATGCAGTAATTTCAAACAAGACCAAAAAAGCTATAACCTACTGATTTTTAAATCATCTACAACTCTTTCAAGTGAAGACATTGCTGTTGTAGTAATGCCTGTTTTTTCTGGAAGAATACCTAAAACAGCACGTGAAAGGTTATCCCAAATAAAAGGAGACAATACGCCAGCAATAGCTATTGTAAATTATGGCAATACCCAAATTTCAGATTCATTACGTGAATTAGTTGACTTATTAGATGAAAATAACTTTAATGTTATTGCAGCAGGATCAACTGTGAGCCATCATTCTATTTTTGATGGCGTTGCTGTTGGAAGACCTGATAGTGAGGATATTGCAAAAATAGATAAATTTTCACAAAAATGTATTGAAAAATTAGAAACATGTGAAAGTTTATCTGCTGAAATTCCGGGAAATAAACCTTACAGCGATTATAAACAGTTACCCTTTGTTGTAAGCTGTGATGAATCAGTTTGTGTTTTTTGTTATGACTGTATAAATATTTGTCCTGAAAATGCAATTCCAGATGTTGATCCAATTGATATTGACCTAGATTTATGTACTAGATGTACAGCATGCATTAATATCTGTCCAGAAAATGCCCGTATGTTTTCTGGAGAAGCATTTGAAGCTAAAAAACCAGTGTTTGAAAGTGCAAATAGTGAAAGAAAAGAGCCTGAATTTTATTTATAAATTCTTCCTCTTTTTTGCAACTTTCCTAACATATTCATTTTCATCATTAATAGAAATGTCTCTCAATACTTTTTTACTTACTATTTTTTTAACTGCAGTTTCACGAATTCTCCATGAAGGGTCATTTCGTGCAATATCAGTTAGCATTTTTTGACTTCTGATTAATGAAACCGCCCTAACAGAGATATTTTCAGATATTTGTTGTTCATAAATTTTAAATAAACATTTTTCCACTTTAATCTTATTTAACACTTTAATGGAAAATTCTTCATCCTCATTAGCTAAAATTATACGGATTAATGTTTCTAAATCATCAATATTATCAAGAGTTGCTTTTCTAACAGATGCAACTTTAGCATTTTTCAAAACATCAATGAAGTTTTTCTCATCACCAATATGACCTAAAGCCACATTAGCTACATCCTCATAAGTTGAATTAATAGCAATGTAGGTAAAATCATCTTCACTGGTTAATGCAGGATTTGTTACTGCATGATTTCTTACAAAGGAATCTTCATCATTTAAAGCTATTTTAATTAATTCCTGAGGGTTAGACACGTTTTTAACTGCAATTTGGCGAACGAATCTGTCATCATCAGAGGATATGAGTTCTAACAGTACATCCTCATTAGTGATTTTTTTAACGGCTTCACTTCTTACAATGTTATCTGAATCATTTAAAGCTATTTGAGCAAGTAATTTGTCATTATCAAGTTTTTGAACCAGATCTAATTTAACATCGGATTTTTGTGAGTTCAAGGCGATTTTTTCCAAAATACCAATACTTTCAATTTTATCAAATATCAATGACCTTATTTTTGCATTATCCTCATTAAGTGCAATATTTGCTAGATTATCCTCATTTTTAATTTTTTTAACAGCTGCAAATTTAACTGAGTCATCCTTATCTTCAATGACAATTCTTTGAAGGATATCTTCGCTTATAAAAGATTTTTTCTCAATGCAGGATTTTTTTATTGATTTGTCTTTTGCTTTAAACACTAAATCATATAATACATTTGCATTTTCGATTTTTTCAATAGCCGCATTTCTATATTGCTTATCTTGAGCTTCTATTGCAATCGATTTAAGGGTTTCTTCATCAACAATTTTTTCAAATAGTTCATCAACTTTAGCACCTTTTTTGGTATTTATTACAATTTCTGCTATGGATTTATTGTTTTCACCAAGCCTTTCCCAGGCAAAACTTCTTACATCGAAAAATTGAGAGTTTTCAGCTGCATCCCTTAACAATCTTTCATCTTTTACTTTATTGATTGCAATTAATCTTATTACACGGTCCTTAACATTTTTAGATAAATCTAGTGCAACATATTGGTCAGTGATTTTATCAGCGGCAGTTGCTCTTTCATATCTGTCCTTACTACTTGTTGCAATTTTTTTTAAAATTAATTGATCTTCATCAATTTCAAAATCATCGGGGATGACTTTTTCTTGTTTAGATTCTTGTTTTTCATCATCATTTTTTTTAAATCTATCAAATAATCCCATTTTAATTTACATCCCTATACATTTTATCTAAAAAGCTCGCAAGTGAAATTACATCATGTGCATTGTGCTCTATTATTGGCACTACAGGACCTATATTATTCTTTTCCTTATAAGTATCCCAATATCCTGGAATATATTGACCCGGAACATCTCCTTCACGTTCAATACCGAACAGCTCTCTTTCAATTGTTTGCAATCGGCAATTAGGTAAGTCTTTAGCCCATAGGCGTTTTGCAAAATACATTAAATCCAGATGTGCTAAATCTAGGTTTGCATTGATTCTATTATATCTACATCTATTTTTTATAAAAGGTACATCAAAAGTTTTTCCGTTGAACGTTACATGTATAGAATCTTCATCCAAATGACTTAAATATGCATCAATAATGCTTGCCTCCTCATCATAGTCTTGCAAGAAGTATTGCGAGGAGATTATTTTATTGTTTTTGATCTCACCAACGCCTATTAAAATTATAGGCACATTTGACAATCCTTTTGTTTCAATATCCATGAATCTGAAGTTTTCACTGTCAGTTAAACTTATACATTTTATTATATTGTCCCTACATTCTTTTGAGTATTTATTATTGTCCAACACATCCAATAGCTCTGAAAAACTTAACTCAGCCATATTTCTAATGAATTTGGACGCAACATCTGAATATCTATCATGACAGGTTAATTCTTCGATTGTCATGTAACCTTTATTCTTAAGGTTCTCTTCTGTTTTAAGACCAATTCCCGGAAGTAATTTTAAATTACTGTTTATTTGATTTTTGAAATTATTATCTACAATGTTGAAGTTAATTTTTTCCTTTTTAGTTATTTTTAATACATCCCCATATGAGGTTCTACAACTCCTGCAATCCATTACATCTTTTAATGATTTATCTTCATATTTCATTAAAAGTTTCTCTTTTAAATCATTGAAATATGATGGAGATAATTTTCTAGCTTTATTTTTAACCTCATTTGAAGGGTTTTGTGAGCTTATTGAGTTAGATAAAGATTTCTTCAAATAATTTTCAAATTCATATTCATTCATCATTCAATTTAACTTTATGAACCTAATAATATAAATTTTTTAATAAAGTATATTTGAATTTTAATAAAATATAATAACATTTATATAGTGCTACAATCAAATAATATAATTGACTACAGTCGTAGTCAGAGAGATAGATTAAACAGCCAAATTAAAATTCATTTCTCTAAAGCTTGTAAAACAAGTTGGTAGGTAGTTAACTCAACTACCTAACCATCCCAAAACTTTAAAAATTCGTTTCTCTAAAGTTTAAAAATAAACCGTTAGGCAGTTAAACGATAAAACTCCAATACTGCCTAACTACCTAAACACTTATTTTAGTTAAAACCTTAGAAAAATATTAAATATTTCCAAAACAAAATATAATTAATTATAATCTAAGGTTAAAAAAAATGAAATTAAAATTAGCTATTATCTATGGAGTTTTAATATGGATTATCTCAACAATCTTAATACACCTATTAAACCCGATTTTTAATTCTAACCTTCCAGGAATCAATATTATTGTTCCAGTAATCACCATCATCGTTACTGGATTTTTTGGAATCCTATACATTCGAGATATTGAAACCAATGAAGTTATAGAAGGAATAATAGTTGGAATAATATTTGTTTTAATAGACACTATTCTTGATGCATTCATTCTTGTTTTACCCATCGCACAAAGCTCAATTACAGGAGATTATTCTCTACATATTATTTCAATTACAATAATTACATTATTGATAACAACGTTTTTAGGATACTTAGCGCAAATGACCATTGATTTAAAATAAGGAGATGAAAAAATGATACCAAAATCACATCCTCGCTATGAATCATTACTTTTAAGAGATAAAATGATAACTGCCTCAAAAGAAGGTTATTTAGCTGATTCAGCGATGATTGCCCATGGCAGAGGAGAAGCATTTGACTATTTAATTGGAGAGAAAACAACATATCCTGCTAAAAGAGCAATGTATGTAGCAGTAGCTGTTTTACTTTTATCAAATAATCCAGTGATTTCAGTTAATGGAAATACAACTGCACTTGCTTGTGATGAAATAATTGAACTTGCAAAAAGTGTTAAAGCAAAAATCGAAATTAATCTATTTTACCGTACCGACGATAGAGTGAAAATCATGACGCAAATCTATAAAGGCCATGGATATGATGAAATTTTAGGCACACTAGATGACGATATTGAATATTTAAATGAAATTGAAAATAATAGGGCATCTGCTAGTAAAACTGGAATATACAGTGCCGATACAATATTAATTCCATTGGAAGATGGAGACCGGGCTGAAATATTAAAGAAAACTGGTAAAAATATAATTACCATTGATTTAAATCCACTATCAAGAACATCAAAGATGTCTGATGTGTCAATTATGGACAATATTGTTCGTGCAATTCCATTTATGACAAAAATAGCTGAAGATTTAAAAACACAAGACAAAGCTGTGCTTATGGAAATGGTTAATGAATTTGATAATGATGAAAATCTTAAAGAATCCTTACAACAAATTAGATTAAAAGAGTGAAAATAATGCAAGTAATGGGAATATCTGGTTTACCCGGATCTGGAAAAAGTTTAGTTTCTGATATGGCAATTGAAAAAGGTGCACTAATCGTTAGTATGGGAGATATTATACGTGAAGAAGCTAAAAAAAGGGGAGAAAGTACAAAGGAAACCGCTCAAAATTTAAGAGCGGAACATGGAGAATATATTGTATCTGAATTAACTATCAAAAAAATCAAAGAAATTCAACAACAAAACAAGACCCACACCATTATTGTTGAAGGCATTAGAAGCCCACAAGAAGTCAATATGTTTAAAAAGAACTTTGATAATTTTATTATTCTCTCAATTTTTGCAAATCCAAAATTACGCTTTGAAAGACTATTAAATAGAATGAGGGAAGATGATTCTCAAGATTATAATGAATTTAAAAGAAGAGATAAAATGGAATTAGATTTCGGCATCGGTACTGTTATTTCACTCTCAGATAAAATTATTATTAACGAAAATGATTTAGAAAGCTATCAGAAAGAAATTAATAGCTTTTTTGATGAAATCAATCTAAAATAGCATCTTCGATAATATAAACACCACTATCTAGATGCCATTCTTTTTTATATTTTAATATTTTGATTTTCTTTTTAAAAATAGGGCCATCAATTGCAAGGGTTTCAGCTTCACCACCTTCAAAAGCAATATCAACACCATACTTTTCATTTAAAACTAAAAGCTCATCTATTGTTTCATCGTCAATTATTCTACCCAGCCAAGATTCATCCAATCCCCAAGCGGCAACACCACAAATCATGATTTTAAACCCCAAATCAACAATTTTGCGCATGTATTCAAGTTCATTGACATGCCAATATGGGGAAATTATCTTTAAACCGACTTCAATGCCCAATTTTTCAATTCTAGATTTTTGATAAGTAGAATAAAGCGCTCCGGTATATACTGCTTCAACACCTAAATTCTTAAGGTTGGCAAAAGCATTCCTTAAATCATCAAGCTCCTCTTCTTTAACGCCTTCAGTATCCACCGAAATCATGGGAATATCAAGTGCCTGTGATAGCAAATCAGCAATATGAATATTGGGGACATGGAACATATAGGACTCATCATTCTTAGATTTAACAGAAAGAAGATACTTGACATCCTCTTTTGCATCCAAAGCAGCATATAATGCCATAGTGCTGTCTTTGCCTCCAGAAAATAATATTGCAACATCCATATTATCGTTTACGTTTAGTATTTATAGCCTTTTTAAATCTTCTATAAGCTGGAACAACAGAATCCATATAAATTCCAATTATTGCAACAATAATTCCAAAGCCGCCGCATACTAAAATAAATTCAAAATTTGAAAGCATTGATGAGTTTGTACTATTAATAGTGTCCTGAACAGGGCCTTCAATCTTAGTTGGTACCACCCCATATTCAAGTAAAACTTCTTTAAATTTATCGAGTTGTGATGAATCAATAACTAAAACTGCTTTAATTTGAGCATATGAAATTGTTTCACCATATACTAATTTATACCAATCTGAAAAAGATTTTAAAGCTTGTGAAGATGTATAATTATCCTCAAGTTCAATATTGATCTTATTGGAAGTTACATTATAATTTTTGTAATGCGAATCAATATTTCCAACTATTCCATCAAAGTAATCATGCTCCTTTTGATTGAATCCCCACATCGGTATCGAAATCGAAGTTTCATCATATGATTTAAAACCTTCCATTTTAGATAATTCATCATGTAGTTTATTCGTATCTAGTGAAGATGATAAATCTAAATATAAAGTCTCTTCATTATTAGGTATATTTTTCTCAACAAAACTTGTTATTTCAGGCAACTCTTCATAAATCGGTTGTAAAAAGAATGCACCTCCTACAGCACCAATGAAAAATGCTACTACAAGTACTAAAAGAATTTCACGCTTGGGCATGAAGTGTCTCAACATACCTATTGAAAAGACAAAAATCATCATTATAATGAATAAAACTAGATAAATAATTGTCATTAAAATATCCATAAATTCACACGCCATTTTAATTTATATGTTAAATATTAAATATGGTGGTTAAAATAATTTTGTATAAATATACATATTTTCACTATCTGCCGGCCATTCAACGATTATTGTGTTTTCACCTTTATTTAAATGAATATTGGTTTTTTCAAGAGTTGATTTATAATTAATCTTAATCAGTTTAGATGAACCACTTTTAAGTTTTAAATTGCATGAAATGTAATTATTTGCAACACTGACCTTAATGTCTCTTGGAGATATAATTTCAATGCTTTGTTTTGATCCTTGACCTTCGCCATAAACTTTCTCTATGCCATGAGTTATTTTAGATAAATCTGATTGAAAACTCAAAGCATCTGAGACATCCAAAGTATTTTCAACACTTTGTTGTGTTAAAGGTATTGTAAAAACAGCTAATAGAATTAAGGATATTGCAAATATCAAAATATACTCTAAGGCCACTTGTCCTTTATTATCATTAACCATTATATCACCAACACCATGTTTTTTGCAAATAACATCATAATATCTCCAAAAAATATAGCTATTAACAGTCCTATCAAAATTGAGGGAGTGAATGGATATGCCAATTTTACCGAAATTATATTCCCAATGAACTTTTCAGTGCTCATTACCTTAATTAGTGTCATTTCCTCTTTTGTGATGCCTCCTGCACTTTGGGATTTAAAATAGTATTTAAATCCATCATCTTCTTTATTTTCAAATATTTCAAGATTGCCATTTAATTCAGCGATTAACTCTATGATTTTATCATCATTAAAATAAAAGTTATTTACAATTGCCCCTTCCTTTAAATCCTTTATTGCAATAGTCTTATTAAGAGATGAATGAATTAACCTCCTTAAGTTTTCAACATTTAGCAAAGTTATGATAAATAACGGATTATCCTTAAAATCATCATTTTTACTAATCAAATAAATTAAAAAGAAAATTAAAAATGGGAATGAAACTAAAATGCTGTTTAAGATTACACTAAAAGCAAATGGATATATTGACAATTTAGGAAAAATATTCAAAAAGTCAATGTTTAATCCTATCGGTATTACTGTGGCAATGGCTGTGAATAACTTAACATCACCACCTCCCCAAATTTTCAATATCCAAAACATATAAGTTATACAATATGTTACAAACATTGAAATAAATGAAGCTAAAATGAATTTAATATTGTTTGAAATTATTGATAAAATCAGATTTGAAATTAAACCAAAAAACAGCAAAGAATATGTCAATTTATCAGGAACAATATTGCTTTTAACATCAAAAATTACAGCCAAAATTGAAAATAAAATTGTTATTATTATCTGAATTAGAAATATAGAGCTGAAAAACATGATTGTAATATTAAACTTTCGGATATATTAATTAGATAGAATCAAAGCTAGTAAAATTGATTTCAACTTAAAAAATTGTAAAGTGTCTGGAAAAACTAATTCATTTTTGGGCCTTAAGACATTAAATATTTTTAATCTAAATTCCAGCAAACATCTATAACAAACAAAAAACCAACAACAAGCAATGCCTAGCTTAATAAATGTCTTTTGAAAAAATATAGGACAAATGCTGTAAAAAATACAGGATAAAATTAAAAAAATAAAATTAATTTTTAGAATACTCTTTAATAGCTTCTAAAAATGATTTAAATAATGGATGTGGTCTATTAGGTCTTGATTTAAATTCCGGATGGAATTGGCAACCGATAGCCCAAGAATGATTTGGCAATTCAATAATCTCTACTAAAAAGTCATCATGACTAGTTCCGGAAATTATTAAACCTTTTTCTTGCAACTCTTCTCTGAAATCATTGTTGAACTCATATCTATGTCTGTGACGTTCCTCAATATCACTTTCACCATAAGCTTCATAAGTTTTAGTGCCTTTCCTGATTTTACAATCATAAGAACCCAAACGCATAGTTCCACCCATGTCTTTGATTTTCTTTTGCTCTTCCATCATATCAATAACCGGAAACTCCAAATTATCATCAAATTCAGAACTGTTTGCATCAGGATATCCATTTCTTCTTGCAAACTGGGTTACCATAGACTGCATTCCAAGACAAATTCCAAATAGTGGAACATTATTCTCAATAGCATAGTCTATTGCATCTAATTTGCCTTCAAAACCACGTTCTCCAAAACCTCCAGGAACCAATATGCCGTCAAAACTTTTTAAAGCATTTTTGTCCAATTTTTCAACATCAGAGCTTAAATATTTAATATTAGCTTTAACACCGACACTTGCAGCTGCATGCAGCAGAGATTCACGAATGCTAATATATGAATCTTCAAGTTCAACATATTTCCCAACAATACCAATAGTAACTTGAGGATCCTGAATTCTTAAAGAATCAACAATTTTAGCCCAATCATCTAATTTAGAAGAATCCGGTTCAATATCAAGACCAATTCTATTAACAATTAACTCGCCAATATTGCGTTCTTCTAAAACTAAAGGAACCTCGTAAATTGTAACTGCATCAGGAGTATTCACTACAGCATTTACATCCACATCACAAAAGTGAGCCACTTTAGCTAAAAGTGCATCATCAATGTGTTCTTGTGATCTACATACAATAACATCAGGATTGATACCTACACTTCTTAATTCTTTTGTAGAATGTTGAGTCGGTTTGGTTTTAAATTCTCCAGCTGCATTTAGGTAGGGAATAAATGTAACATGGACAAACATAACGTTTTCTCGACCTTCCTCATTTCTAAGTTGTCTTAATGCTTCAAGGAAAGGCTGACTTTCAATATCGCCAACAGTACCTCCAAGCTCGATTAAAACTACATCGTAATTATCATCACTTTCAGAAGTTATCCTAATCATTTCTTTGATGCGATTGGTAATATGCGGAATTACTTGTACACATTCGCCAAGATATCCTCCTTCACGTTCTTTAGCAATTACAGATTCATAAACTTTGCCCGTTGTAATATTTGCTAGTCCTTTAAGTTCAACATCTAAAAATCTTTCATAATGTCCAAGATCCAAGTCAGTTTCCATACCATCTGAAGTAACATATACTTCACCATGCTGATATGGATTGAGTGTTCCGGAATCCCAGTTTAAATAAGGGTCTATCTTAATAGCTGAAACTTTCAAACCATAAGACCTTAAAATTCTACCCATAGATGCAGAGGTTATGCCTTTTCCGATTGAACTAACAACCCCACCAGTTATAATTATATACTTTGTCAGAAAAATCTCTCCAATTAATTATATTATAATTTTAGTATTTCATCGTATATAAAAATTTTAATTTATCTAAAAAATTATCTTTCAAAAACATGTGGTATAATCTTATTAACATTTTCGAGGATATTTTATCATCTGCTATTTTTCCAATAATATAACTTATTTGCAATAGATCTTGAAGTTTCATCAAACTGATACTGGCCATCACCACCATAATTTGCAAAATAATGGGATTTTACAAATTCAAAACAGGTATCATCAGGGTCTGTTTGGCCATTGCCTCTGCGACAAATCATTCCATAGGATGCACCATAAGGACTTACACTCCAATATGTACAATTTAAACAGATTTCCTCTCCATTATTTATCATTGAATCGTAATCTGGTTCATCTTGCCAAATATCCATTTCCTCATCATCTGAAGTGTCTATAAATTCTCTGCAGCAATCACAATAATCATCTTCATCAAGTTCATTACCACAATTAGGACAGTACATAATTATCACTAAATTAATGTTTTAATAAATTCTTTGATGTATTTGTCAAAAAATTCCCAAGTATGTTCCCCTTCATCACCAACAAAAGTAGCATCAATTTCTTTTTCTCTTAAAAACAAATAAAAATCAGCACATTTACTAAATAAAAAGTCATCAATACCGCAAGCGAGATAAATATCCGGAATATCCTCAGTATGCTCAATTAAATATCTTGGATTAATATCGGAGCCTTCAATTTTATCCAAATCACCAAAAATTGATTCATAAAACTCTTTTGAGTATAAAACATTGTTATCATCAGTATAGTTAACCAGATCATCAGTAATCAGTGCTGGTGAAATCATTCCAATTTTTGAGAAATTTTTAGAATACTTTAACCCATTTCTAACAGCCCCATAACCGCCCATTGAAAATCCGGCAATGAATGTGTCTTCCCTTTTGTGAGAAAGTGGAAATATGTTTCTTGTAATGTCCAATAATTCCTGACCAACATATCTGCCATAATGAGCATGTGCTTTTTTATTGTCTAGATAAAAACTATTGTCTCCACAAGGAATTACAATAGCTATTCCACTATCTTCAGCAAATTTTTGAACAGAAGTGTTTGCAAGGATTATATCATCACTACCATATAATCCATGAAGTAAATACAATGTTTTGTAAGGTTGCGGTACAATTTCTTCCCTATCTTCTAAAAAATGAATATTATCAGATGGCAATATTACACTAATTGATGTGCGTCTTTGTAAGCTTTTACACTTTATATCTCCTCTAAATAAAACCATTTAATCACCTATTTATTACATGCATTGGAGTTGAGTTTTGTAATTTTTCAAATCCGCAGTATTCATAAAACCTAAGTTCGCTATCATTAGCAATAATAACTATATGTAAATAATCTTTATAATGATTTTTGACTCGTTCAGCCAATTGTTTTCCAATTCCCTTTAATCGATATTCCGGCTTTACAAGCAAATAATGGACATAAGCATTAATTAGCCCATCATCCATAACGCAAACCACACCAACAAGATCTTCACCGTCCCAAGCCGAAAAGATTGAATCATAATTTTTCATAGTTATTGCAAGTTTTTCTGGAAATTTCCCTTCATCTGACTCGAATGAATTAAACAGCTCTTCCAGTTGTCTTTTAGAAAAATTATGTGTATTTTTATAAGTAATTTGTACTCTAATTTAAACCACCCTATATTCTGTCCATTTATTTGAAAAATATCTGTAAATATAAATTCCTGCTCTTACATACCAATCGATAAACATGGCAATCCATGTTCCAAACACTCCAATACCCATCCAGTCTGCAATAACATATGAAAATCCAATTCTGCATATGAACATTACTGCCAAACTTATATACATTACGGATTTTGAATCTCCTGCACCTCTAAATGTTGAGGGAAGAGTAAATGACAATGGCCAAATTACAATTGCAAAAATACAATGCCATATTACCATTTCAGTAGTCATTTGAGCAGTCTGAGCAGATAAATTGTAAATTCCCAATACTGCAGGTAATAGGGCAAATATAATTAAATTAATAACAACATGAGATATTAACACCATCACCAAACATTTTTTATTATAATATCTTGCTTGTTCATAGTCATTTGCTCCAACACAGTTAGATATCACTGCAGTCAAACCTAAATTGATTGCAAAACCGGGCAATACTGAAAAGATTCCAATAGCATAACCAACAGAGTTAGCAGCTATCGCCATTGTTCCAAATGTTGAAACTAAACTTAAAACTAAAACACGACCTAATTGGAATAGTCCATTTTCAACACCATATGGAATGCCGACTTGCAATACTTTTTTAAGTATGTTAAAGTCGAACTTATGCTTAAAAGTTCTTTTAATATGCAGTTTATAGTTTTCATTCACTACAAAGTGCAATATCAATAATGCTGATAAAACCCTTGAGATTAATGTTGGAATAGCTACACCCCTCACATCCCAACCAAGATAATAAATACAAATTGCATTTCCAACAACATTTAATACATCGCAAATAACCAATACTTTCATAGGCAATGTGGCATTATTAGTGGTTCTAAAAATAGCCGCTCCCGCATTGTATATTGCAATAAACGGAATTGATAATGCTACAATATATAAATACATATCTGCATTATGCCACACCTCAGCTTCAATTTGTCCAAATAAAGCACCTATTAAGATTTGTCTTAAAAGGATTACCAATATCATTAAAACAGTGGATAGGATTGTTGAAAACCAAACAAGTTGAGTGGCGGAATCTTGAGCTTTGTCTATTTGTTTATCACCTAAATACTGACCTGCTACAACCGCACCACCTGTTGCAAGTGCTGAGAAAGAAAAAATAAGTAGTTGAACTAAAAAATCAACTAGTGAAACTCCCGATATTGCCGCTTCGCCAAGAGATGCCACCATTATAGAATCAGCCAGACCTACAAAAAACTCTAAAGCATATTCTATTAGAAGTGGAATGAATAAGTATAGCAATGCTTTATTTGTATATAAATAATTTTCAGGAGTTTTAAATAAATTCATAAATTATCTTATAAAGTTTGTACGAGGTTTAGATATTTCAGTTGGAGTTATGCCTTCACTGGCACCTGCTTTTATGCATTTTAAGAAAAACGCCATATTATAAGCTAACTGTCTCATAGTTCCTAAACCTTCTTCATCTTGCATGACCTCTTCAGGAGCATTTCCATGAACCATATTCCAATAAAATGATGAAATAATCGGCATCTGAGAAATTCCCAAATATTTGATTAGTTGATCATAAGTTGCAGTGGTTCCAGCTCTCCTTGCAGAACATACTACCGCTCCAGGTTTATGTTTAAACGCTTTTGCTCCAGCACCGTGTGAGTTTGAATAAAATGCACGGTCTAAAAATGAAGTCATAGAGCCGTTTGCTCCTGCATAATAAACCGGTGAACCAAATACAAATGCATCTGCATCGTACGCTTTTTTTACAAATTCATTTACAACATCATTATCAAATATGCATTTTCCCAAATCACCACATTTACCGCAAGCAATGCATCCAGTTATTGGTTTCGTTTCAATCCAAAAGATTTCAGTTTCAAATCCTTCATCATTTAAGGTATTTGCAACCTCATTTAATGCAGTGTAAGTGCAACCCTTTTTATTAGGACTTCCATTAACTAACAATACTTTCATATAACTACTCCCCTAATCTAAAAGTCTCCATTAATTAATCTCTGAACTAAGAAATGTCCCTGTCTAAATTCAAGGGAACCTTTTTTAACACCTTCCTCATCAAATGATTCACATTCATCCCCATCACGTTGGGAATCGAATATGACAATAGGCACATTATCACGAGTATGAGTTCCAAGGCTAATCGGTGTAGGATGGTCAGGCAATATTGCTCCCCTATATGATTTACCTTCTAAACTTTCAATAATGGGTCCAACAATGAATTCATCGATTCTTTCAAGAGCTTTAATTTTTTCCTCAATATTTTGAGCATGTCCTGCTTCATCAGGCGATTCAATATGGATCAGCAACAAATCAGTTTCTTTTAAAGCTTCAATACCATATTGGCCCTTTGCTTTATAGTCGGTGTCAAAATATCCAGTAGCACCTGGCACATCAACAATATTCATTCCTGCAAAGTTCCCAATACCTTTAAGTAAATCAACACCAGTGATAACAGAAGCAGTGATACCGTAAGTTTCTTCAAAGTTAGGTAAACTTGGAGTTACTCCTTGTCCCCAAAACCATATCATATTTGCAGGCACTTCTCTTTTTTTGTTGACTTCATGGTCTTTAAGGTATTCACCTGCTTCAAACATTATACTTTGAATTTCTTCAGCTAATTCACACTCCCCAAATAAGTTATCTACTAATTTTTCACCGGAAATATCATGAGGAGGTATTGTTTTAATACCAGATAATACCTCAGCATCTTTTATACTGTCACAGGAATATATGAATAAATGTCTGTAACTTACACCAGTGTAAAATTTACCTTTAAAATCAGCATATTTTTGAGTGAAATATTCATTTAATCCATTCATTAACTCATCTGCTTCCTCAGTTGAAATATGGCCTGCATTAAAGTCATCCATAGATCCATTTTCACTATATATTGTGTTACATCTAAAAATTACATCAGCAGGTGTTGTTGGAATACCTTCACTGCCTGCTTCTAATGGTCCGCGACCAGTATAGTAATCAGCAGGATTGTATCCAAAAATGCTCATATTAGCAACATCAGAACCTGGAGTGTATTGTTCAGGAACATTGTTTGTAAATCCTCCAAATCCTTTTTTAGCTAATTTATCAATATTTGGAGTATTAGCTGCTTTTAGTGGGGTTTTTCCATCTAATTCATCTATTGGATAATCACTAGATCCATCTGGAATAAATATTACGTATTTCATGTTATCAAAAAAAGTATGAAAATTAGTATTTATTTTTTAAACTACCAATTAAATCAGTTAACATCGCAGAAGCAGTTTCAAGAGAACCTGCTCCAAGACCAATCACAGATACTTCATCAGCCAAATCTGTTTTGATTGTAGCCATATTTAAAGTACCGCTTACATCATAAGAACTTCCTCTTTTAACCAGACGAGGAGATACTTGTAAGTTTTCAGGAGATATTTCAGCTATTAATTTAATTAAATAATCATCTTTTTTAGCCAATTCAATAGCTTGTGCATTAATATTTGAAATACCTTCAACCTTAACATCATCATATGTTGCATCAATTCCTAAAAGTGAATTTGCTAAAATCACTGTTTTACAAGCCGCATCAATACCTTCAACATCTTGAGTTGGGTCAGTTTCTGCAATACCCAATTCCTGTGATTCTTTTAAAATAACTTCATAATCAGAACCTTCAGAAGTCATCCTTGATAAAATATAATTTGTAGTGCCATTTAGAATACCTTTAATTGATCTAATATCACAAGAGGATAAAGTTTCTTTTGTAAAATTAATAATAGGCATAGATCCGCCAACACTAGCTTCATATTTAAATTCCACACCAGCCATTTCAGCCGCTTCAACTACCTCTTTGAATTTAAGTGCTAAATGTCCTTTATTTGATGTTACTACATCTTTTCCTTGTTCAAACGCTTTAAATGTTAGTGAAAGTGCAGGTTCTGCATCAACGATATTTGTAGGAGTTGCTTCGATAAGACAATCATATTCAACAGTATCTAAAACATCCGCACCATGTTTATTAGACCCGAATTCTGGGTAAGCTGATAAATTTCCTTTTTCTTTTTTGGTTTGTAGGAGCAATTCTTCATCTAAGCCATCTTGTGATATTGCAGACGAAGATGAATCAGCTGCCGCAACAACTTTCACTGCAAAACCAGTTTTATCTTTAATTAAATCTTTTTTCATGGAAAGTGCATTAGCAACACCTTGTCCTACAGAACCAAATCCCATGATAATGACTTTACATTCATCCATAATATCCCTATACTTCATTAATAACTAGCAAATCTTTTTCTCCTGCAATTTCTTCAATTCTATTAAATATGATTTGTTTTTTACCCACATCCGATTCAATATTAATTAAAGCTGTGGATTTCTCTTCACCATTTAATATAATATCAAAAGCTACAATTTCAACACCTGCAAGTTCATTGATTCTATCCATAGTGTCTCTTAAGTCTTGATCTACGATGTGGCCAAAGAAGATAGTGGTGATTTTTTCTTTTTTAACAACCCCATCCATTTCAATAATGGTAAATCCTAAATCTTCAAATCTATTAACAACATTTTTTAAATCTTCATGTTCCCCTTCAAGAGTTAATTGAACTGGAACCATTCCATTATCATTTTTATAATCCCTTTTGTGGACAACAGTTACAAGATTAGCACCTAAACTACTTATTGGTTCTAATGCTTTAACTAATTGCCCCGGAACATCCATAAGTTCTAGAACTAAGTCCATTCTCATATAAAACCCTCTTAATTTGTCCAATCAGCTCTTTTTACAATGAGGTTTCCCTCTTTATCAATATTTGCATTTCTTAATATCTTCTCAGGATTTTTTTCACTAGATTTATCTTCACGAGTTAAGTTTAAATTATCAGTAATATACCAAGTTTCATCTGAATCGGGAATGTTTTCTAATGTTTTTGAAAATTTTTCTATAATCTCTTCAGCATCTTTTTCGATTGTCATATATTAAAACTCCTTTAATATTAATCAATAATATAAGTATTATGTTTTTTAATATTAATAAATTGGCACTTTTAGGCTCTTTCAAAAACTTGTGTGATTTTTAGATATTCACATTGTGTATGTTCCAAAATCATGATTTCAGGTTGAATCTCTTTAAAATTTCATTATATATTTTAAATAATTTCGTAATATGTTTTTAGGAGTTTTATAATAAGCTATTTCTAATTTATTGTTTGTATTATATTAATTTTATGCATCCATCAAAATGTAAAATTAGTTGCCATTGGATGGAACAGGACACACAAGCGACTATGCTGATAAATATTATGCACAAATAAGAGGTAAATCACGAAAAAGCTATATTAAAAACCATATTGCAATCAATGTTGACACATGAATGATCTAAATTACGCAGCAAATAAAGGTCCAAAACATGATACACAATTTGCATTACATTCAATTAGACAATTAATACCATGCAAACCCCCATTACATACTAGCAGACAAAGCATATGATTCAGAAAAAATAAGAAAATGCATAAACAAAGAAGCAGGGCATTCGAGCAAATACCATTAAAAAAAGGTGCGACAACCGGACATTATAGATTAAATAGTGCTACAATCCTTCTGGCATGATGTCTATGCGCGAAGAATGAATGTTGAAAGCGTGATTTCTGTAATAAAAAGAAGGATTTAATGGCGTTAATTTTAGTAGAAATACAAGACTGCAGAATAAAGAAACAAAACTCAAAGAGGTATTACATAACATTTACAGAACCATACAAGTTTTTTATAGGAGGATTTCTAAAAGGTTATTAAATAAATGGATTTACGAATCAAGTTTATTAAAATTGAATGGTTTTAATAATAGTAAAAAACCTAGCTTGACAGCATTGTTTTTGTTCACAACATATAATAACGCTTACGAAATTCAAATTCCATCTAAAAGTGATATAACAATAAAAAATTCCATCAGGAAAAATCTTAAGTTTCAAGGAACTGTAATGGGACAAAATACCAAAATTAACAAAAACCAACGGAATACTTTACAGCAACTTAAAATTCACCGAAATTGAATTTCAACTGTAAAAAGAGAAAAATAAGAAAAAATCATACATTAAAAATAAGTATCAAATCGGACACTCCCAAGAACCTCCTGCAGAGTCTGGAATAACATATTCAATATTAAACTCATTATCATTTTCAGCATTACATATTACACCTTTCTTCATTATTCACCTTTTAAAAATCTATCACAATCAGTTTCATAAAGTTCCTCAAAATAATCAGTGAAAGAATCTTTAGGCAAATCAATACCTTCTTTAACCATTTCATCCCATAATTCATTTGCACCATCTTCACTAACAATGTCCTTTTCAACTGCTTTAGACAAAATCATTGAACTAGTAATGAGTTCAATTTCCAAACTTCCAATATAGTCCTCTACATCACTTAAATTGTTACTTGCTACAATTCCATTATTTAAATGAGCTAATGCCATTGCCGCTGATTCACCCGAACCACAACATTTACCAGTTCCACTCCAAAATCCTTTTTTAATTAAGTTATAATTAGTATATTCTTGAGATGCAAATTGGATTTCTCTAATTTCTACAAATCCTTCTTTTAATTTTCCAAAATTTGTTTTTACAATCGTAGGAGTGTTTTCAACCATGATTTCCTCATACACTTGTTCCGGTATGACAATTTTAGAGAATAATTCTTCTAAAATATAGCCCGCATCTACAAATAAAAAACATTCTAAGCAGTCAGCATCATAGAAAACGGGCTTATTCAAGATTATTCACCTCATTTGAATTATAAAGAATATCATTTCTAAAACTCTTTAATAGTATTTCCCTTCGTTTTCCACCAGTTATCTTTTCATCATCGTATGCTTTTTCTGTTAATCGTATTAACTCCCCTATTGAGGAATACTTCTGATTTTCAGGAGATTCTTTATAAAGGCTAGTATCATAACCTAATCTATCAGCTTCACGAATTATATTTATACCAAATTCATCAAATTGATTTTGAGTAATCCAGTTCAATTTTTTAAGGCGAACAAGCATTGTAAAACGACTGACCTGATAATATTGTTCACATTTGATTACATCTTCTAGTGACCATTCTTCAATTTGATTTTTATTTTTAAACCAATATAGTGCGCTATCAGGCATTAATAAAGTTGAAGCAAAATTATCTGCATTTCTTTCACTTTGACTATTATTATTTACCCCACAAACGATAAAGTCCTCAATATCTTCATAAAGTAAGTGGTATGATTCATGAGCTAATGTAAAATTTTGCCTTCCAATAGTATGATTGGTATTGATGAATATTACTTTGTCTTCTTTTGTTTTGGAGCAACATCCACTAATGTTAGTTTTCATTGGAAACCAAAGTACTGTTAGATTTTTTATGTTATTATATACTAAAGAGCGAATATTTACTGAAGCAAAGCTTTCAATACCCCATTCATGTCTTAACATTTCAGCTAATGCAACACTATTCATATTTACTTGTCACCATCCAATTTTCTTAGTAATTTTAAATATCCTGTAATTTCATTCATTTTTGCAACAACATTTAAATCCACTTTTTCATCACTACGAAATGCAATACTTGATTTTTCATGAGAATCTGTTTCTCCCAATAAATATTCAGGAGAACAATTGTACAATAAACATAATTTATCAAGTAAAGTCATGTTAAAGTTTCTCTCACCGTTTTCTATTTTAGAAAGATTACTTTGAGCAATTCCTAAATAATTAGAAACTTGTTCTTGAGTATATCCATTTTCTCTCCTTAATTCGTTTAGAGTTTTTCCTATTATGCTATTCATGATAATCTCCCCATAGGCATTTAGTATTATGTAATAAAAAATATATAAATATTGTGATTAAAAATATGACAATATTGTAACTGAAGTATAATATTAATTTAAATAAGGAAAATTAGTTTGAAAAGACGATTAACCTGTGACTATTTCAATCCCATTATAGGTCTGATTTTAATATGTCATTACTGACAAACGAGGTTAATCCATCGTATTTCAATCCCATTATAGGTCTGATTTTAATGTGAGGATGGGGAAATTATCTCAGTCAATGAAAGTAATTTCAATCCCATTATAGGTCTGATTTTAATACCTTTTTTGTATTCAACCCCATATGGTTTTCTATATTTCAATCCCATTATAGGTCTGATTTTAATTATCGTTTTCCACTATTAGTATCAAGCAGATGATATTTCAATCCCATTATAGGTCTGATTTTAATTGTTTTTACTGATGCGAAATCCCCCATCTCTTACTAATTTCAATCCCATTATAGGTCTGATTTTAATACATAAATCGCTCCAATGTCGAATATCTTTACCACAATTTCAATCCCATTATAGGTCTGATTTTAATCTGTAGTTTAATCGTCCTTTATATTCTACATAGGTATTTCAATCCCATTATAGGTCTGATTTTAATTCGTAAAAGATGGAATTATCTTAAAAATTTATTAAAATTTCAATCCCATTATAGGTCTGATTTTAATTTGGTAGTTTCCTTGTAAGTGTTTTTACTCCAGTAATTTCAATCCCATTATAGGTCTGATTTTAATTAATATTTATTGTATTAACTAACCATCCATTATTTAATTTTCAATCCAATTATAGGACTGATTTTAATAACGTTTTCATAGATTTCATCAAAAACATCATTATTTCAATCCCATTATAGGTCTGATTTTAATCTCCAGAACCTGCTCCCATTCCAGAACCCGAACCAGATTTCAATCCCATTATAGGTCTGATTTTAATAGGCTCAAATTTTTAAGATTTCGCCTAATTACATATTAAAATTTATCATTTTATACACTTAAAATTGTCGATTACACATTATGTAATTAGTATATAAAAATAAACAAATAGATTCTAATTAATTAAAATTAAATTAATGCATGATACTTCTTTATAAATAGTAAAAAAGAATATTAAAGAGTTTTTAGAAAAATAAATAAATTTTAATCAAATGTAAAATGTTTAACAAAATTTCAATTCAATGTATGAAAAATATTACATAGGATACAATTATATAAAAATCAAATAAATATCAATCAAATTAATAAAAATGAATATTAAAAACTATAAAATTGAGTATATCAAAATATTTCTTCGATAGGAGATTTTTCAATTCCTAATACTTCACGATTTAATAATTCTGCCATTCTCAACTTATAAATAATGATAGAATCAACATCTTCATCAATTATCCTCTTTAAACCATCATAAATTAATTTAAATTCACTTTCTGTGACTTCTCCTTCAAAAACAGAATTTTGAATCCAATATAAATACTGCCTCAAAAATGATTTTACCTTATTAACCCTATCAACATTAATGTCATAAACAATTATAACATACATATTACCACCAAATTACAAAAGGATCATATTTTTTAACACTCAAAATATGTTTTTTAAGTTTATATGCTTCAAGCCTAATTAAACGTTGATATGATACATTTTTCTTTAAATCTTTATGTTTAATTGTTTTTTCTAAACGTTTATTATATTCTTTAATAAACTTGTTTCTCCCTTTATCATTTAACAAACAACAATTCAATTCTTGGTTAAAATCATTTTCAGTAATCATCTTTTTATTTACCAAATAAAATATCAAACGATCAACAAAAATTGGTTTAAAAATTTCACTTAAATCGAGAGAAAGTGAAAGTCTTCTTTCTGAAGGTTCATGAAGATATGAAATTGTTGGATTCAATTGAGTATTATATAATTCAGTTAAAACAGTTGAATACATCATTGAATTTCCAAAACTAATTAAAGAATTAATCATGTTTTTTGGAGGTTGTCTAGATCTTCCTTCCATTTTAAAGTTTTCTGGCAATATTTCATCAAATTTAGTGTAATATTCTGCTCGAATTCTACCTTCAATATTTAATATCTCAGTAATTTTTGTTGTTTTGTCCAATTCTTGAAGTGTATTTTCAATATTGCTTTCAATTTTATAATATTTTAAAACTTTTAAAATATTTTTAGCTGATCCTTCAACAAATAACTAGCTAATTCTATTCTTTGAGGAATATTTAAATAGAAACTTGCTTGTTTTACGAGTAAATCTCCTGAAAGTAATGTTTCTCTTGGATAATAAGATCCACTGTAAAATCCATAATAATTAAAAAAATGAATTGGAATTCCATTTTTAGATAATAAACTCATTACCTGTGATGAGAATGTAATTTGACCATAAGCATAAATTGAATAAACTTTATTAATCGGTATTGGTTTTTTACCTTTTTCATTATGAAAATAAATTGTATTTTCTTTTCTTTTTAATATTCCTTCCGATAAAATATAATAATTCTTTTTATTCATTTTTTCACCATTCATGAAAAGCAAAATTCAAAATAAGCACATTTTCGACAAATTTTAGATTTTTTAGGTTTAGGCATTTTATTCTCATTTATTTTATGGATATCTTTTATCACATTTAATAATTCATCCTCTTTTTCTTTAGTTAGAAAAATTTCTTTTTTCTCTCTATTTTTAGGATAATCTAGAAAACCTTTGAGGTTTTTAATGTCTTTGTTAGTTTTAAGATAATACATATAGTATAATAGCTGAAATTCATGTGATTTATCCATTTTTTGACTCTTTTTACTTCATGAATTTCAATAGAATCAGTTACTTTAATGAAATCAACATTAATTAAATTATCAATTAAATAATCTTTTTCTCTTTTAAATGAAGCTTCATGTAAAATTTTTCCTAATTTAACATTTTCTGATTCGTGTTCTAATTGAATATTATGAGAAAATAACCAAAGCTTTGTTTTACAGATAAAATAATAGTTTATTTGAGTTCCATTAATCATTAAATCAACTTGAAAAAATATTATCATTTTCATATAATCCTTCTTCAAAATTATAACATAAATCAATTATATTAAAATAATAATCAGCAAATGAAAAAGATTGTCCATTATTAGAAGAAAAAAACGTATATGAAATATTTATCATGCATTCAGAAATTTTATTTAAACCTCTTTGTGTAAATTTACCATTATTATTAAATTTATTATAAATATTTTTAATAAATTCAATAGCACTTACAACTTCATTATCATAAATAAACATAGAAGGCAATACTGCAATATTTTGAACATCAATAGTTCTAGTTTGAATTCTTAACTGAGCTCCATCTTCTTCATTAAATGAAGGAGACTTACCAAAAATTAAATCTTCTTCAATAATTTCTTTAAATCGTGATTTAACATCATTAAATTCCTCATAATTATCATTATAAACATCATTCATTAAATTTATACTATTCAAGTATATTTTGGATTATCTTTAAGAATTTTTCTAGTATTGTTAATTATGTGATATTTAAAACTAGATTTCATCATCTTTTAGTATAATAAGGATAGCAAAATCTACCTGTATCAAAAATGTGCATGTAAACTTATAGGATTTATCTAATTTAGAACATTGAATACAATTACATTCATCAGAATTATCATAGGTCATTTTCCTATTATGATATACTCTTTGGATAAGTCATCTAAAGGAGCTAATTCCGAAATAATTGTATCAAATGACATGTTCAAACTAATTTCAGCAACTGAGTCCCAAAATAAATTTTTCTGTTTGGATTAAAACCATATCTTCTAAAAGATTATGATCTTCCTTATCATCTTTGTTATATAAATACATTAGAAAAAGAATCAGCTTTTCTTTTAAAGGCCCATCTTTTTTCATGAATCTAGCATTATATAATAAAATTTGCTTATTAGGATATAAATTTTTAATTTTCTTAAAAATTTTTGAGAAAGTGAGACGTATAACAATAATCCCCATTTTTAGTAATATTTTTCTAAAATATTTTTAACATCTTCAGATAAACAATCTCCATCAAATAGTTTTGAAGAATGGTAAATGAATTTAAAAGGATGTTTCAATTCCTTCTGAATCTTCACCAGAACTTTGAAGTTTACAATAATCTTCATCATCAAATTTATTTTAAAATCTGGAATTGTTGCACTCATAATAAAATGAGGGATCTTTAAAATCGTAATAATTCACATAAAACTTCTATCATAGCTAAAGTATGTGAATCATAATAGTATTCATCAATTATGATTAAACTATTTAAAATATTACCAAATGCTTTAGGAGCATGTTTAAATCCATTGCATAATGATAATAATAAATGATCAATAGTGGAGATATTAAATGGTTTTGAATAAATTAAATTATGATATTTATCTAAATTAATATTTTCACTATTTTCACAATTTTCATTAAGAAATTAAGAACTTCAGAATGATAAATACCAATCCAATTTTTGGAATGATATTCCTTTTCAAACTCAAAATACATATTATTTGAACAGTAATAAAAATATAACTTTATTAATTAATTTGTTATCAAAAATATTTTGAAAAAGAAGAGAAGCTAATGTTTTCCTTCCCCACTGGAGCTTCCATAAGAACAGGTTTCATTAATAAATCAATATTTTTAGTATTTTTAAGATTAACAATAGAATTTTGTATAGGATTTAAATTAAACCTTTAGAAATATCTTTTATAGAATCATAAACAATATGTGTTGGAGGATATAACTTCAGAATATCCTCTTTAGAAATTATTTGATTTTTTTCTTCAAATTCACTACTTAATCATCACTTATTGTTAAATAAGATAAAAATAATGAATAATATGATTTAAACAATAAATTAATCTGTTTATTATATAAACTACGAATTTTAGATGATTGACTTTGAATCTTAAATTTTAATATAATCTTTATAAAAGGGTATTGATTGAAATTTTTCAATCGATACCCGTGTTCATAACAATTTGGTCTAAATAACTATCATGAAATTTAATATTGGAATATAATAAATAATGAATTTTCAGTCTAATGAATGATGTGAAACAACAGATAATAATGTAATAACACCAAATAATGAATTTATATGTTTTAAAAAATATCCTGAATAAAAAACATGGTGGTAATTTAACAAATTCATCATTTTAATACAATTCTGCCAAATAACTGATGATTTACCAAAATCATGAAATAGCGCTTCTTTTTCATAAAATACATAAATTCTTCAGGATTTTTAATATTTAAAAATTCAATCGCTTAAAATAATTCTTTATCTGATTCCAATATAATATCCATTATTTTATAGGAGTCCATTGAATGTCTCTTTAGTGAAGTTCCATTAGATTTTGCTATAATTTTCATAATATCATTTACCTGAATAATAATTAAGTTAAAAAATATTGTTAAAAATATTTCATAAAATACAAAGTTTTCATCATTATATTCATAACATTTGATGGATTCACCTAAATCTCCTTTCGGAATTGAACATATTGTAAGTGATTCTTTTGAATTATCAAATTTTATATTTATGGGTAATTTAATCAAATCAGAACATTGATATATTCCAGGCACAATTGAAATAACTTTAGAAGAATTATTTTCATTAATTTCAACAATAGAAATATTTATAATATTTACAATATCATCACTTTCACCTAAATATAAAGGTCGTTTAGGATTAATTAAAGAATTTTTTATATTATTTAAACTAAATTCACCAGATATATCTTCAGAAATTAAATAAATAGAAAAATAAGGATTAATTAACCTTTGTTTATTGATTTGTGTATTCAACCACTGTTTATTATAATTAAAATTAATAATTGGATCAAACCAATAATCTTGAATATAATTGATTAAAGAAGCATCATACCATCTAATCATATTTTCAATTTCATTAAGATTATTATCATTTCTATTAGATAAATTTATAAAAAATGAATATTTTGATATTTCTTTAATTTTATTTTTAATTTCATTTTCATGATGATGATTTTTAATTAATATAGATAATTCCTCTTTTAAATTTCCTTCAAATTTATCTTTTCTATTACCTTTATGAATATTCAAATAATCTTCAATTAATTCACCTGAGTTTTTTACAATAATTGAAAACTTTAATTTATTAAAATCCTTCACATATTGTTTTTCAAGTTTTTTATGAACTTTATTATCATCAATACAATGTAATGAAAGTTTACCTAATGCATTCTGAATTAAACCAAATATAGTGACTGGTGGACATGGATAAGATAATTTAATATTTAAACTACTAAATCGCTAAATGCACACCAAAAAATTTCTAAATCAAATTTAAGAGCTTCCATTTAAATCACTACAATTATTTATAAAGTATTAATTACTTTATTAAATGCATCTTTCGGACCGTCACAAATATTAATATATTCATTAGTTTCTAATTGTAGTACATTCTAAATTTAGATTCATTTTTAATAATTCCATCAATAAATCCAATAAAAATTTTAGTTCCATCCATTCTTAAAGCATCATTTATTACAGATTTAAATGATCAATATTCGATTACCTTCTTCATCTAATTTTAGTGAAGATGCTAATCTATGATTATATTGTTTTTGTAAACCAATAACCACAAAATCAGGGCTTGTATTAACCATTTCTCTTGATTGATTTGCAAAATCGGATAAATTGTAAATTCCTTCAAGAATTGATTTAACTCTAATAATTCTTTCAGTATTCTTAATATCTATTAATGATTCAACCCCATTTAATTTTCCATCAACAATTTTAGGAACTTCAATTAGACCAATATTTGCAATGTCAATAGATAAATTAGTTTTATAAATATTTTTAATTAATTGTTTATATGCTAAAGCTTGTCTTATTGAATAAGGTGCATTAAATTTTTTATTACATTTTGGGCATTTTAATTCTGATCCTTCTGTAATAACATCACTATTTTCTCTTGCATCTAAAGGGTAAATGTTTTTTCTACAATTTGGACATTTAATATCTTCAACCATTCTAAAGATTAAATCTGTAGTAATTGGATATCTAATTTGACCTAATGCAGGAGAAGCTTTAATTGGACTCCATCTTTTATCACCAGAACTAGGTAATAAATAACCAAACAAATCACAAGTCCAACAATTTTCCACATCAGTACAAGGAAATTCAGGAGTGCATTTGAATTCTTCTTTATGTTCTCTTTTTATAGCTAATCTAAGAGCATGCCTCATAGATTGTCCTGAAATGTAAGGTAAACCATTATTATATGATTTAATTTCTTTTAAATTTGAACTTCCCTCACCAGCATTTAAATTGGTTAAATCTGTTTCAAAAAGCCATGAAATTTCTAAATTTTTATATTCCATTTTAATCCTCCTGTTTATTCATATATTTATTATATAGTGCACTTGAACTCATAAATGAAACAAAATAACTTTTTGTTTCTTTAAAATTAGTTTCATTTAAACCATTGAAAAATATTTCTAATTCTTTATTACAATGATAAGCAATATCCTGATCTGATATTGCTTTTTTAGCCATTAAAAAGAATGCTTCTTCAATATATTCTTTAAACATTTTATCATCAGTTGCATAAGCGAATTTACTTAATAAACTAATATCTTGATAAAATGATTTTCCGATTGTCTCAGAAATACTTTTACATGTCTTCTTAAATTCTTCATCTAACATAAAAATTTCTCCAAAAATTTGATTTAAAAATAACTCTTTAAAATAATATATATTAAAAAATTTAACATCAGATTTAACCATTTCAAAAAGAGATTTTGAAAGTGATTTATCATCTAACTCTAAAAGTGATTTAAAAAATTTTTCAATTTTATACATACTAAAACCATCAAAATTATTTCTATTTAAAATATCATTAACTAAATACATTTTACCATCATTTTTATCTAATTGAGGTTTTAATATTTTATATACGTTATTATTTGCTTTTATCCTATTAATTGAAAACGAACCTTTTTTTATGAATATCCAATCTACAATTTCCATTAACTCAATTGTAGATAACATCTGAAAAATATCGCCAACTTGTTCTTTAGAAAAATTATTTTGAATATTATTTAGTAAACTCAACATTGCTGAAGAAGTGGATTCTAAATTAGTGAAATTTAATATATTCTTATTATATTTAGTAACATTAACACTAGAAAAATCAATGAATTGAGAATTTAAAGATAAATTAGATAAAATTTTCTAAAATTTCTATATTATAGTATGTTAGGCAGTGCCAAAAATACATTTTTTAAATCCATCATATAAAATGGAATATATTTATCAAAAACAGAAATCAATGATAAAAAATTACATTTAGGACAAAATTTATTTTTTAATCTTAAATTACCAAAACCATCTAATTTATTATTATGGTGCTCATTGGTTAATGGATTAAATGATTGTTTAATGTTAATCATATTTTTTGATATTGAGCCACAAACAGGACAAACATTATTTTTTTCATCATTTTGAGTTAATTTACTAAATTCAATAGACTCTTTAAAGTTAAGTCCCAAATCAAAATAATTACTTGAATTATTAATATAACTTAATCTCATTTTCCAAACTTGATTTTTTGAAGCAATATCAATATGATTATCAAACTTTTTAATTTGATCACGAAATTCTTTTGAACATTATATTTTTCTTTTATATCCTTAGGATTTTTAGGATATAAACTTGGTGGTGCAAATGAACAATTCAAATGTTTATTTAAATTCTTAAAAACTTGAGAAAAATTATAAGTACCAAAAGCAGCTAAGTAATAAATAATTTCATTTAAATAATATTCAATGGGATTGTCTGTTTGAGAACTAAAAACAACAGAATTATTTTTTCGAATTATTGATACTTCATCATCAAATTTTTTTCCAATTCAATTATTAAACGAATTAAACCATTATTTATCCAGGCATTATTAGTCATTTTAAATTCAATAGAATCAATAATAATCACCACCATAAATAAAAATACATATAATAATTAATTTATATATTTACATATTTAAAATTATTTATAAAACGTGTTAAAATGAGACTCAAAATAAATCTTAAATCAGAAAACAATTTCAAAGTACCCTTCAGTTATAACCATATTTTATCTTCAATTATTTATAATAAAATAGCTGATTTAGACCTTGCACATGACTTGCATTCTTCTAATTCATTTAAATTCTTTAATTTCTCACAACTTAACATTTCAAGAAGAAAAATGGTTAAAGATGGAATAATTGCAAGAAATGGTAAAATAAGTTTTTATTTATCTTCACCCAATGATTTATTAATCAAAAATCTTGTTAGTGGATTTGTTGATGATTTAGAAATTAAATTTAAGAATGATAAATTAATTGTTGAAAAAATTGAAGCTTTAAAAACACCTGATTTTAAAAAAATATCTGAATTTAAAACTCTATCACCAATTAATATCAGAGATAGTAAAGAAATTGATGGTAAAGTTAAAAGAGTTGATCTTGCACCTTCAGATAAATTTTTTAAAGGTATTGAAACTAATTTAATTAAAAAATATTGTATTTTTAATGATATCGAAAGTACAGATAAAGAAATTAAAGTTTATTCAGAAATGGCTAATGTTAAAAGAAAAAGAATAACTATCCCAAAAGGTCCAAATACCACTTATCACAGAGCATATATGATGGATTTAATTCTTGAAGGAGATATTGATTTAATTGAATTTGCTTATGATGTAGGCCTGGGTGAAAAGAATTCTATGGGCTTTGGTATGATTAAATATATCAAACCTAAATAATAATTCAATCCCTAATTATACTTTGTTAAAAAATTATTGATTTTAGAGAGACTTCCAAAATTTAGCTCCATTTAAACAAATTATCCAAAAACTAAAAAAAATCCAAACCCCTAAATTAATCGTTTGACTTGTAAAAGATAATCTTACCTTCACAAATAATCATAAATCAATGAAAATAGTGGAAAAAAGAATTATAATAATTCTTTTCTTAAATCAATTGTGTCTTTTAAATCAGGCCCAGTAGAAATGATAGTTACCGGCACACCAGTTTCAGTTTGTATATCTTCAATGAAAGCTTTGGTTTCAGCGGACAATTCGCCGTAATCCTGTACACGAGCACAGTCAAATAATCTGTCAACACAAGTTAAAGCGATTTGAGTTGCGCCGTTGATTCTGCAAGATTCCTTTGCAAGCTCCATATCAAAGTAACCGATTCTCCTACGCCTTCCAGTTACAACACCGTATTCCTCCAAACCTTTACTTTCTGCCTCTTTTTGAGTCATTTCGGTTGGGAATGGTCCTTCTCCAACACGGGAAATATATGCTTTAAATACGTCAATGACCTCATCCACTTTAGTTGGTCCAACACCGACATCAGCGGCAAATGTGGATGCTGTAGTATCTTTACTGGTTACAAATGGATAGGTTCCATAGTAAAGGGATAGAGCGAAACCCTGTGAACCTTCGATAAATACCTCTTCACCATTGTCAATAGCTTCATTTATTTCAAGAGACACATCAGTAATGTATTCTTCAAGTTCCGGAACTTCACGGGCAAGACCAATTGTTCTTAGAACCCTATCTGAGTTTGCAGGCCCGCAACCTGAACCGGTGCTTCCAATTTTTTTAGATAAATGTTTAGATGACTTATCCCTGTTCATGTGATCTTCGGTAATGATTGCACATCGAGGGTCTATACACATCCTTTCTTCAACACCATACTTTTTCAAGTTTTCAAATTCATCATATAATACATCAGGATTAACTAAAACTCCAGCACCAATCATAAGTTTAGCATCTGTATGTACAAAACCAGATGGGGTGAGCCTTAAACCATATTTTTCTCCGTTAAATTCAACAGAGTGTCCTGCATTTGGTCCAACACCTGCACGAGCAATAATATTAGGTTTATCATTGTCACAAAGGTAAGTGATGCATTTTCCTTTACCTTCATCCCCCCATGCTCCACCAACTAAAATACTACAAGTCATATAATAACTCCTTAATCATTAATAATTTGAAGATGATAAAAATCTTCATAACACTAATATTATATCCTTTATTATTTAAAAAACTTTTGTAATATTATCAACCCAGTTAATTTAAGAGATAATTTGAAAAATATTTTTTTTATTCACCTCTGCGTTGGGTTGGGGGGAATTTGTTAGTTGGATCTTTGACCTGTCTATCATGGTTTCGGTCATTTTTTCTATTTTTTTCTACTAAATTTGATTTTGCTGTGTTTAGTATTCTTTTAACGGCGTCTTTTCTTTCTTTGGGGTCGTTTGATAAGAGGTCAGGTGTGTATAGTTTTATTAGTTTGAATAAAACGTTGAGATTGGTTTTGTATTTGTGTTTTAAGTTTTTATCTTTGTGTTTTTCTTGTATTTTTTGGTCTGCGTCGAGTTTCATTGCCATTAAGTAATTAAACATGAATATGTTGGCGTAGAAGTCCTTGTTGTATTATTTCTTCTGAGGGTCTGCTGAAGTTTTCTATGTGGATTATGTTTTTTAATCTGTCAAAATTGGTTTCTATTTTCCATCTTTTGTTGTATAATTCTTTTAAAATCTTGTGTGGTGAATTTTTCGAATGGTAAATATGCTTGCAAGTATTTCTGTGTATTTTTTTTCCTTTTTTGGTTTCGAGTTCTATTTCTGTTATTCGTATCTCAGCACTTCGTGATTCTAATGCTTTTTTCTTGGTTTCTTCATCATGGAAGTTTTTTGTGCGTATTGCGTTTATTGTGATGTCTATGATTTCATCGTTGGTTTTCATGTTCTTTCGTTCATGTTCAAAGTCATCTACTCTTAAACGTATTATAAACTGGGAATTTATACTCATGTGTTTTAGCATTAGTTCAAGAGAGGCATATCCTCTGTCGTAGGTTGTGGATGGTGTTGGTCATATTTATTCTTTGATTTAAATTGTCTAAATGTTTTAATGCTAGTTCTACTTCGTTTATTTTTTTTTTACTATTGGTTATTGTAGAGGTTAATATGAAATCTGTTTGTGTATCTGCTTATGCATGAGGACTCTAAAATCTGATTAATTCCTTTTTTAATCTATTGAGGTGAGGATTATTTAATTCTTTTAGTTGTTTTTCTGTGTATCCAATATTTGGTGCATCGCAGATGCTGGTATCACCTGCCAGTATTGAATATCCTTTATAAAGACCAGGTCTATCCGGGTCATTGTAAATTCCGTCGATAAAGTCTTCATTCATGTCTACATAGCAAATATGATTAAGCAATTTTCTTCTTTGATAAAATATTGGATTTAGTTAAAGTCATATTTTTATCCTTCTTATCCCTTCTAATAAAATTTTATAGCTTCTACAGCAGTTGTTCGACCACAATCATAGAAAGGATATTTGATTATACTTTCTAAAATAGTTTTTCGATTTCGAACATAATGCACTTTTCCATCATCATATTATATAATTTTCGATTTTCATATTTATCTAAGTTTGCCCAAGTTTCATTACATTATTCACTAAAATTTATCATCAAAAACAACTCCTAAATCAAAAAAATAATCAAAAACCCATAAAACAAGTAAAAAAATAAATCATATAATATAATATCAAATAAAAGATTTCAATAAGTAAGCTAAACTTAAATTAACTGGGTTGGAAAATATGAAAAAATTATTTATAGTAATCGAATATATATGAATATTAATTATAAGTTAGGTTGTGAATAAATGTCAAATGTCAATTATGTAATTCATGAAGACGGAATGCCTGTAATGATTTCTGCCGAATCTGATTTTGATTCTATGGATACTGAAGAAATTCTCAAGGACTATCCATACATTATAGAATCAATGAATAATGAAGAGTATTATCTTGAAAATGAGATGTGCTTTGTTTTTGAGGAACTAGTATATGAAAATAAAGTTGTTGGATTTGCAACATTTGAATTGCATGATCAATTAACATTGGTGTTAACTGAATGTTATGTATTACCTGAATTTAGAGGAAAACAAATATTCTTCAATGAAATATGTAAAATGATTTTTTCAGCACCTCAATTTGGAATTCTACAACCAACACGAAACCTTGTTGAATTGCTAATCGATTATTCCTTTGCAAAAAAGGTGAATGATGATATTGTTGTAAGCGGAATAGACTTCTATTTTGATGAATGGGATGTAAAATCCAACATGAGAAATGAAATATCCAACGAGACGCTATTGTCAAATTTTTATGATTTAGGAATCTGTTCAACCATTCTTGTCGATTCCGGTGAGGTAATCTATCACAACCTGCTTGAAAACGATTTAAGAAAGTATGGCGAGAGAAAGGAATTGACTGAAGAATATTTCAAGGGCACTGCTGAATTATTTTTTAAAAATCAGAATGAGTTTGAAAAACTATTGCATGAATTGAAAGAGGAACTGCCTAGAGAAAAATGGGGTTATGAGGTAATTGTCGGTGATGGTGAAGGTTTATCCGATTTTATGCAGGAAATCGTTGACAATGAAATAATTTCTCAGAACAGGGCTTTAGAAATCAAACAGCAACTAATAAAGGAATATGAAGCTGGAGAGATAAGTGATGAGGATATTGATGAAAGGGTAACTAAGCTGATTCTTGGCGAAATGCCAGATTCCATGTTATTTGAAGAATTTCAGGAATTTTTAGATTCGCCTGAAGCAGAGGATGAAGATATACAAATCATGAAAGAGTTTTTTGACATGATAAGTGATAATAAAGAATTGGGTGCCAGTATTTTCAATGCCGTACTCTCGGATGATGAAAATGAATTTGAAAACCTAATAGTTAATGCAATGAATGATGATGAAGAGTTTTCCAACAAGTTTCTTGAGTTGGTTGATGATCATGATGAAAATGAATTGCAATTGCCTGATGGAGAGTATTTGGATATGTCTTCTCTTGGTTTGAATCTTGACTCACCATATCCTATCGCTGAGATGATGTGGGGACCTAATGATGACAAATACAAACTTGACGACACATATTATGGAAAAGATTATCCGATAAGCCATGACATTTATGTCTTCAGAATTTTAAAGTCACTTAAAAAACATAATAGTTTAAAGATTGCAAAGGCAATGGCGGGAATGAAAGGAGCAATGACTTCACAGTCAGTAGAATCACAACTGTTTATGCAGGATTTAATCAATGATGAAGTTAATTATGATAACTGGGATGAATTCGCTCATGATTCACTAACAATCAAGGATTTGAAAAATATTTTAAGGGAAAATAATTTGAAAATTTCCGGCAAAAAACAGGAACTCATTGATAGGATAGCTGAAAACCGGATACCTTTGGATGTATTCAGGTCTGAAAAAGTAACATTAACTCCAAATGGTGAGGAATTCATAAAGCAGAACCAATGGATTGATTTTTATGACACGTTTTTAAATAAATTTGATTTTAATGACTTTTCGAAATATTTGGACAATAATGATGGGGAATTTATTGAACTCTCTCTTAAATATATCAAACAGCATTTAAAATTAGCTCAAAAAGAAAATGATTCTATATATATTGCTGATTGTGTTATTGTACAGGAGATGATTTCTAAAAGCGGTAAAGAGTTTTTAAAATACTGAGTGAATTTAAATTCACTCGCAGGATTTTTAGTCACCATAGTAATGTTTTCTATTTATGAACATGTTTTTATATATGTATGTTTATAAATTATAAACAACTGTTGTGATGTAAAAAATGGTTTTGGTTAATATGGATGATGTAATTTATAATTATATACAGAAACAGTTATCTGAAGTTCCAATGATTTTAAACAGGAGACTGTCATATAATGGCATTGAATTTAATAGTAAATATGAATTCAGAAAACTTAAATCAATGATTGATAGTTTTTTAAATAATGAATCCGAGGAAAGGTATTTTGTATTGCCGGGAATTAGAGGTGTTGGAAAAACAACAATTCTATTTCAATGCTATGAGTATTTATTAAAAGAAAAAAACTTCAATTCCAATGATTTATTATATATTTCCTGTGAAACTACAAATTTTGCAGGTGAAAGCGATATCGAAAAAATAATAGAAATCTATTTGGATAAGATTCACAACACTACTCCTGCTCTTTTAGATAAACCAGTCTTTGTTTTCATTGATGAGGCTCATTTTGATAAAAATTGGGCTATGAATGGCAAAGTTATCTTTGATGAATCACCATATGTTTTTCTAATATTGACAGGATCATCTTCACTTCACTTAAATTATAATCCTGATGCCGCAAGAAGACTTAATATATTGCCAGTAATGCCTTTAAATTATAGTGAACACTTAAACCTAAAATATAACTACCGGACAGACATTCAAAAAGATTTATTTGATTTAATATTCACAGGGGAAGTTGAAAACGCACAGGAAAAAGAATTAACAATTCAAAAAGAATTATTAAGTCTAGATAACTATCCTTTAAATGATTGGAATATTTATTTAAATTATGGAGGTTTTCCGACAACATTCAACATTAAATTTGAAGACATTATCGTATCTAAATCATGGTCAATAATTTCCAAAGTGATAACTATTGATATGGGCAATGTTTTTAATTTAAATAAGAATAATCAAAATTTAACTTATAAAACATTAGTATATTTAGCATCTCAAAAACTAGGAGAAATATCTCATGATAAATTGTCAAATTATTTAGATTGCAGTAAAACAAATATTAACAACATTATTAACACTTTAGAAAAAACACAATTAATATTTCATAGTGAAGCATATGGTGGCGCTTCAAAAAAAGTAAAAAAACCATGGAAATATAATTTTGCAACACCCAGTATAAGAAATTGCATAAATAAAAAATTTGGAAATAGTGCGGGATCACAAAGTGAATATGAGGGGATATTGCTTGAAAACCAAATTGCATCAAATTTATTTAATTTAAGCAATAATAATGTATCATTTGATTTCAATGTGTATTATGATTCTCAAAAGGGTGGTGTTGATTTCATTGTTCAAAAATCATTTGGAAATGCAATACCAATTGAATCTGGAATAGATGATAAAACAAAAAGACAAGTAAAGAAAGCTATAAATAAATATGATGCAGATTATGGTATTGTAGTTTCAAATAAAACAGATTGCATTGAAAAAAGAGATGATATGATATTCATACCTCCGAAAACATTTTCTTTTTTATGATTATCCTGTTTAATAATATTTGATTTCTTATTTTTTATTTACAAAGGATTAATATTTGACTAACTGAACTGTGTATAAAAACAACGAAATATTAAAAATTAGGAACTGTGCAGGGGTATGTTTTAAATTCACATCTATTTATTTTTACAGTATGCCTTATTGAGGTATGTTAATTTCATTTTTTTAACATAATTCCACAAATTTAATTAACCAATGAAATCAGATTTTATTATAGAAAAGTTAGGAAGATAATGTCATGTTCAATATCTTTTTGTTGGGATAAGATGATTCTTAAGGTAAAAATTGTTTCAAATATTGGTGGGGAGGTTAAAGCACCTCCATCTAAAAGTTATTCTCACAGAGCAGTTATATTGGCTTCACTAGCTAAAGGCACATCTAAACTTTATGATATGCTATTCTCTGAAGATACTTTGGCATCTATTAGGGTGTGTAAAGCGTTAGGTGCTCAAATTAACAGGAAAGATAATTATTTGGAAGTTATAGGAACTAATGGTAGACTCCATAATTCCTGTGAGGGGCCAATTGATCTTGCAAATTCAGGAACTACGCTTAGATTGATGACATCAGTATCTGCATTAAGTGATAATGAGGTTATTCTAACTGGTGATGAGTCTCTTCAGACAAGGCCAATGGGTCTTTTAATGGATGCTTTAAAACCATTGGGAGTTGAAACAGTATCATTAAATGATGATGATAAAGCGCCAATATTGATTAAGCCGGGTTATCTTGGTGGCGAAACTAATATTATGGGCAATGTTAGTTCACAGTTCATTTCATCAATTTTAATATCCGCACCATTGTCTGACTGTGGCGTTAATTTATACGTGCTGCCTGAATTTAAATCAAAACCTTATGTTCATATGACTTGGGACATTATGAGGAAATTCGGTATTAGGTCAATCAAATCTTATTATTTAAAGCATGATTCATGCAATCGGGAACACCAAAGTTGCAGGATTGATGAATTCAAAATTCCTAAACAGGAATATGTCGCTTGTGATTACACGGTTGAAGGAGATTATTCCTCTGCATCCTATTTGCTTGCATTGATTGCCATTAATGGCGGCAGTGCCAGAATTAAGAATCTATTTAGAACATCAAAACAGGGAGATAGATTTATTTTAGATATCCTTCAGAAAATGGGTGCAACTATTGTCCGTGGGGAGGATTATGTTGAAATTGCATCAGGAGGTAATTTAAAGGCAATCGATGTTGATTTGTCCAATGCTCCAGATTTATTAATCACTGTTGCAGTTCTAGCGGCAATGGCTGAAGGAACATCAAATATCACTGGTGTTGCTCATGCAAGATTAAAAGAAACTGATAGGATTGACACCACTTGCCGCGAGTTGGAAAAACTTGGGTGCAAATTGGAGGAACATGAAGATGGAATGAGCATAACTGGTGGGGTATCGTCAGGCACTGTTGATTCTCATGGGGATCACAGACTTGCAATGGCATTTTCCCTGATAGGTCTTAGACATGACATTGAAATCACGAATGGGGAAGTGTTCGATGTTTCATTCCCTAATTTTATAGAAACAATGGCAAAACTGGGTTTTGAATTGGAGTTGGTATGATGAATAAAGAAGAAAGAGTAATTAGATTGGTTGAATGTTTGGAAAATACTTTTGAGATAAGGACATTTCAAGACCATGATCCATATCAGGTATTAATTAGAACTATTTTGTCTCAGAGAACTCGTGATGAAAACACAGATCAAGCTACTAATAATTTATTTTCCAAATATAGAAATATTTATGAAGTTGCAGAAGCTCCGATTGATGATGTAAAAGAGTTAATCAGACCAGCTGGATTTTATAATGTGAAAGCGGCAAGAATTCAGGAAGTTTCCCAAATTTTAATTGACCAATATGGTGGGGAGGTTCCAGATACTGTTGAAGAAATGCTAAAACTTCCTGGAGTAGGCAGAAAAACTGCCAATTGTGTAATGGTTTTTGCTTTTGAACTTCCAGCAATTCCAGTTGATACTCATGTTCACAGAATCTCAAATAGGTTAGGTTTAGTAGATACTAAAAACCCTGAAGATACTGAAGTTGAGCTTACTAAAATTGCTCCTAAAGATTTGTGGATTAAGTTAAATGATTTGATGGTTCAGTTCGGTCAAAATATTTGTAAGCCAATGTCTCCCCAATGTGAGATTTGTCCATGTATTGAGATTTGTGATTATTTTAAGGGGAATATTTAATTTTTAAAATTATTTTTTTCAAAACATTTATATGACTGAACAATGTTATATATCACCAGTTGTTATAACAATAGTTATATGACTTTAAGATAACCCTTTTAATATACCATTAAAAACAAATAATCTACTAGGAGAATAAAATATGGCAAATGTCCCTGAATTAAAAAGAGGAGTACTTGACAGTGTTGTCGATGCAATCGGAAACACACCGATTATAAGGCTGAACAATTTGACAAAAGATTTAGATGCTGAAATTGATGTAAAAATGGAAGCATTCAATCCAACAGGCAGTGTAAAAGATCGTGTTGCCGTTGCAATGATTGAAGATGCAGAGGAAAAAGGATTGCTTAAAGAAGGTTCTGTTATTATTGAACCAACTAGTGGAAACACAGGTATTGGAATTGGGTTTGCCGCCGCTGCAAAAGGTTATAAAGTAATATTGACAATGCCTGAAACCATGTCTGTTGAAAGAAGAAAACTTTTAGCTATTTATGGTGCTGAAATTGTATTAACTCCAGGTTCGGAAGGTATGGGTGGAGCTATTGCAAAAGCAGAAGAACTGCACAAAGAAAATCCTAACTCAGTTATTTTAGGACAGTTTGACAATGAAGCTAATGTGGCTATCCACTACAGAACAACCGGACAGGAAATTTTAAGAGACACTGAAGGAAATGTGGATTTCATTGTTGCAGGTGTAGGTACTGGAGGTACTGTCACAGGTATTGGTAAAGCATTAAAAGAAGTTATTCCCAATGTCAAGATTGTTGCTGTGGAACCAGAAGAATCACAAACATTGGCTAAAGGTGTAAAAGGATCTCATAAAATCCAAGGAATTGGTGCAGGATTTGTTCCATCAATTTATGACTCGGATGTTATTGACGAAATTATTCCAGTACCTGGCGATGAAGCAGGAAAAACCTTAATTTTGCTTGCTAAAGAAGAAGGCATTTTCGCAGGTATTTCTTCAGGAGCTGCTACTTGGGCCGCTTTACAATTAGCTAAACGGAAAGAAAATAAAGGTAAAAGAATAATTGCCATCTTACCGGATAATGGTGAGAGATATCTCTCTGTAGATTGGCTATTTGAATAAGATAAGCATATGAAAACACAGTATCCATCTACTTCACACAGGTTGCTGCAGTATACAAATACTTTGAAATCGCTGCTTATTTTTAGGATAATCCTATGCTCTTGAAGTGTATGTTGAGCATTTTCAATGTTTGCTCATTGAATCTAAGATCAATAATTTGATTGGAAAAGCCTTGATAATAAATGGGCCGTGTATTCTTTTGTTGTCCATGTGTATTGTTGCTCCTTGTGCTATGCAGGATAATACACAGAATTAGAACTATCTGCAGTCGGATACAATCTAAACAGGATAATGTTTTTATATTGTACAAAGAAATACATTAATGCATAATCAATTATTTATCTCTAAAAAAAGAAATATAATCAACATTGGAGAAAGAAAAAGTAAATCATATTTCCTATAATATTCATACTGTACTTAGTTAAAACATGATAGAGAAAAAAACTGCAATCAGCTCTTTATCATATTCCCAATAGTATTTATACCATATGTTATATATTATATAATATATGGCTTTGGAGATTTTATATGTTTGATAGGTTGAGAAGTGAGGTAAAGGTAATCAAAGAAAAAGACCCTGCAATGCGTTCTACAATTGAGGTATTTTTCTGTTATCCTGGATTTTATGCAATATTGTTCCATAGAATTAGTCATTATTTATGGAATCATTCATTAAAATTTTTAGCTCGTGTTCTCTCAACTTTTTCTCGTTTTCTTACAGGTATTGAAATACATCCCGGTGCACAGTTTGGCGATAGGGTTTTTATTGATCATGGAATGGGGATTGTTGTTGGTGAAACAGCAATTGTCGGTGATGATGTATTAATTTATCAGGGTGTTGTGCTGGGAGGAACTACAACTCAAAAAACCAAAAGGCACCCTACAATTGAAAAAGGTGTCGTTATTGGTTCTGGTGCTAAAATAATGGGTAATATTACCATTGGGGAGTATTCTAAAATAGGTACTGGTGCAGTTGTACTAAAAGACGTTCCGCCTGAATCAACATGTGTTGGTGTTCCTGGAAGAATTGTTAGAAGTAAACATAAAAGGCATGTTGTTGACTTAGATCATAACAAACTTCCAGACCCTGTTGCCAGTGCAATTAAAACTTTAGAAAAGCAAATTGAAGATAATGAAAAACTTATACAAATTTTACTGGATAAAAATGGAATTTGTGTTAGTGAAGATAAAACCGATGAAAAAGAGGATTGTGGAGATTTATTAAAAATAGATAGTGATTAAAATGAAACCACCATGTGAAATTGTAGTATGGTATGTAATACCGGCAATCAGATCAGAATTAGCAAAGGAACTTTTAAATTTAGGTATGAAACAAAAGGATGTTTCAAAACTAATGGATATAACTCAACCTGCAGTGTCTCAATATATTACTGATAAAAGAGGCAGCGGAATTAAGCTGGATGATAACGTAAAGGACATGATTAAAGAATTTGCCCGCCAGCTATCTGAAGGCGAAGCTACAAAAGTGGATTTAATTCCAAGAACTTGCAATATCTGTAAAAATGTCAAAACAAGTGATGTTCTAGAGCAACTAAATATTGATAAGTCTGAACTTGGAGAAGACTGTCAAACATGTATGGGGTCTGATTCAAAATAGGAAAATATTGGAAAAAATAGTAACATTTATTAACTATTAATTACCAATATCTTATTATCCTATTAATTTTAGTGGCAAGTTTACCGAGTGGCTAGGTGTGTGGCTGCAGACCATAATACGGGGGTTCAAGTCCCTCACTTGCCTTTTCAATTACTTTTTTTTCGAGGTTTATTTAATGAAAATTTATTCAACTTTAACTCGTAATAAACAAGATTTTAAAACTATTAACAAAAATAGGGTCAACTTATTCGTTTGCGGTCCTACTGTTTATGATGATGCTCACATTGGGCATGGAAGAACTTACATTTCCTTTGATACAATTAAAAGATACTTGGAATATAAGGGTTATTCTGTATTTTACATTCAAAACGTAACTGATATTGATGATAAAATAATCAACCGTTCTAAAGAAAGCGGAATTCCCTCTGAAGTTCTTGTTCGTAAGTTTGAAAAAAGATATCGTGAAGATATGCATAAATTACATGTTGATGGTGTAAACTTATTTGCAAGAGCAACAGATCACATGCCTGAAATCTTAAATCAAATTCAAAGATTAATTGATAAGGGATTTGCATATGAAACTGAAGACGGGGTTTACTTTGAAATAGATAAGTTTGAGGAATTTGGAAAATTATCTAACAGAAATGTTGAAGAGTTAGAATCTCATCGCGATATTGGCGAGACTACCAAGAAAAACCGACAGGATTTTGCGCTCTGGAAAAAACGTATTGGAATTGATGAACCGGTATGGTCATCTCCATGGGGTGATGGAAGGCCTGGATGGCATATTGAAGATACTGCAATCACCGAACTTTACTTTGGAGAGCAATACGATGTACATGGTGGAGGGCTTGACTTGATTTTCCCACACCATGAAGCCGAAATTACTCAAATGGAAGCGGTTTCCGGAAAATCTCCAATGGTCAGATACTGGTTACACACAGGATTTTTAAATGTAAATGGAGAAAAAATGTCAAAGTCACTTCATAACTTCATAACAATTCGCCAGTTACTTGAAAATTATGAAGCAGATACATTCAGATTCTTTGTTTTATCTACCCATTATAGAAGTCCGATTGACTTTTCAAAAGATTCGCTTCACCAATCTGAAAGAAGTTTGGATAGAATTAGAAAATATTATGAACTTTTAGATGTTGAAGTATGCGACAGCATACCTGATAGTGATGTTTTATTATCTCATAAAAAAGAATTCTTTGAAAGTATGGATGATGATTTCAATACTCCAAAAGCTATTGCATCAGTCTTTGGACTAATCAATGATACTAAAAATGAACTAGATGATTTATCTGATGATGATAAGATAGCTATTAAAGCATTTTTAGATGATGCGGCTCATATTTTAGGAGTTAGTTTTAAGAGCGAAGAAGTAAATGCCGGGGCAGATGATTTACTTGGTTTGATTTCTGAAGTAAGATCAGAGCTGAGGGCTAACAAACAATATGATTTGTCAGACAAAATCCGTAATAACCTTCAGGATTTAGGTTATGACATTAATGATTAAGAGAATTATTTCTCTTCTTTTTTTATTTTAACTGTTTATTGTCTTTAAATTTGTTTTTAATGTCCAGTTAGACATTATATCCTCATATGAAAAATCCCTGTCATTCAGGAAATATTTATATAGCAAAAATAACAAATGCCATATTTACATAACACGAGTTATATTGTTTTTTTTTTTCTCAAAGGTTTTTTTGCATACAAAACATTTAACTATAAAAAATAACTATTGTTATATGGCACTATATAACACGTGATATAATTTAATTTAAACTCGCACACACCTTATATTGAAAACAGAATAAACCTGTTTTAAGTATAATTTGTTTAAACATGTTGGATAGTGATTAAAAAATTTGGTGATCAGGAATGAGAAATAATAAAAAATATGCTTTACCAACATTAGGTGTACATGCAGGACAAACTCCAGACCCGATAACAGGAGCTCAAGCTGTACCAATTTATCAAACAACTTCTTATGTATTCAAAGACTCAGATGAGGCTGCAAGAAGATTCGCCCTTCAAGAATTTGGACAAATTTACTCAAGATTAACAAACCCTACCGGTGATGTATTTGAAGCAAGAATTGCTTCTATTGAAGGTGGTAATTCAGCTCTTTCAACATCAAGTGGTCTTGCGGCAATTTCATATGCAATTTTAAATGTTACGGAACCTGGAGACAATATTGTTTCTGCAGACAACCTTTATGGTGGAACATATCAATTATTTAACTATACATTTAAAGATTTAGCACGTGATGTTAAATTTGTTAACTCCCAAAGCTTAAAAGCATTTGAAGATGCGATAGATGAGAAAACTAAAGCAATTTATGTGGAATCTATTGGAAATCCTAAGTTGGATGTACCTGACTTTGAAAAACTGGCAGAAATTGCACATTCTCATGATATTCCTTTGATTGTAGACAATACTGTAGGTGTAGGTTTGGTCAGACCTTTAGAACATGGTGCGGATGTTATTGCAGCATCAGCAACAAAATATGTTGGAGGTCATGGAACTGCAGTTGGAGGATATATTGTAGATTCCGGGAAATTTAATTGGGGAAATGGAAAATTCCCAAATTTCACAAAAGCAGATCCAAGTTATCATGGATTAGTATTTTGGGATGCATTTGGAGATGATCCTGAACTTGGAAATGTCGCTTTCACTGTTAGGGCAAGAGCAAGACTTTTAAGGGACTTAGGTTCAAGTCAATCTCCTGTACACAGCTTTATTTTCCTTCAGGGATTAGAAAGTCTTGATGTGCGTGTAAAAAGACACTCTGAAAATGCACTAAAAGTAGCGGAATTCTTAGAAACTCATCCAAAAGTTAAATGGGTAAGCTATCCTGGTCTTGAATCACACCCTACATATGAAATTAATAAGAAATACTTAAAAGACCATTTTGCAGGCGTTTTGGGATTTGGTGTTGAAGGTGGGGAGGAAGCCGGTTGCAAAGTAATTGAAAAATTAGAATTGTTTTCAATTCTTGCAAATATTGGTGATGCAAAAAGCTTGGCAATCCATCCGGCAAGTACAACCCATCAGCAATTAACTTTGGAAGAACAAGAAGCAACTGGCGTTACGCCTGACTTCATCCGGTTATCTATTGGTCTTGAAGATGTTAATGATTTAATTGATGATTTAAGTCAAGCACTTGATAGCATTGACTAAAAAATAAAATTTATACAATAAAAAATATTGGGAGATATGAAATGTATTATGTAAAAATAACTTCTACATTTAATTACCTCCTCCCACTATATAAAAATTGGAAGTTATTATTATTAAATGTAGATGTTACAATTACACAAAAATAAAAAAAATAGACCAGGACAATATTTTATCCGGGTCCTTCATTACTCAACAGACCTCAAAAAAATTATGCAATTGAGAAATATCTAAGGTCACATACTTATAATAAATTTAACAATTTAATTCTTTTTTCAAATTATCGATTTCATATTTCAAATCATTACATTCATCTACTAAGTCAGTATGATTAATCATTTTTGAGAATTTTCTTTCGAGATTACGGAGTCTTGTTTCTTTAAAAACTCTTTCTTCTCTATTGTGCAAACTAGTCATAAAATTCCCACACTATAATAATTAATACTTCTACCATTAGTTGCTTTGTCTAACTCATTTGCTTTGCAAACTTTCAAACCTTTTGTTGGATCAGCTACTTTATACGCTCCAGATGGAGTAGTTCCGTAAATCAAGACATAATGGCCATAGTCATTTTGGTAACCTAAACACTTTGCACTCTTGGTTTGAATGTGAGCAATAACAGGATACCCTTTGTTTAAGCTTTGTTTCACTCCTGCAAAATTCCTAGAAATTCTACTTACTTTATAACCTAAATTTTTCGCACCAATTATCATATTACTTGGGTCAGTTCCATTAATATCAGTTTTAAAAGTTTTTTTAATTTTATCTTCATTAATCCAGCCATATAACATTTGAACAGCCATATTAAAACTTGCTACACAGCAGGAATATTTATCATCTTGATAATTCAATACTAACGGGTTATTTGCTTCACTATTCAATGTCACATAGTTTGGATAACGATTATTTTTTAATATAAACACATTTTGAGCTTCAAATAATCCAGCATAATCAGCTTTATTTAATCTATGTGTTTTACCAGACATGTCAGTCATGTTAATTGTCCTGATTAATCCTTTTCCTTTTTTAATATTTTCACGAATTGTTTTTCCTGCTTTTTTCATTTCTTTTTTACTAAATTTAGTCATTTTAAACAACCTCCTTCTTATATTAATATTTTCGATTAAATGGCAATATGGGATATCTGGTTAATGTTGCATTTTTAACTGCACCATAACCTGTCTGATAATGTCCCCATGGCTGGGATTTGCAAACATCTACCCAGGTACCATTTATTTTAGCGAAAATATGGCTTGTTTTCTTTTTACTTCTTTTTGATTTGGTTTTTTTCTTTGATTTGGTTACTTTTTGATTGTAAACATAATAAACACCAATTCCTGCTTCTTGCACACCAACAGCATCGCACATATGAAATAGTAAATCTGTTTTACATGCATCATTGCCTTTTTTACGCGCTAATGTTCTAGCTGGCTTTTGATAAAATCCAGTACGGTCTTCAGTTTTAATATTTTTACTAATCCAAGCAGCTATTTCTTTAACTGCCAATACTCCAGTTTTACCCCCAACAATACTTTTAGCTTTAGATTTTACTTTAGATTCAACTTTCCCAGTTTGACTTTTTGGAAATGAACTTCTAGGTATAACTTTACCATTATTTTTTCCAGCACCTTTTTTAGAAACTATTTTTTTTAGAATACCAAAGCTTAAAGTTCCTTTTTTAAGGTTACTAACTCTTGATTTGCTTGAAATTTTAGTTGATTTGGTGATTGTTAGTTTTTTATTTCCACTTTGTCCAAGTACATCGTAACTTGCACCACACTTAGCACAAATGATTCTACCAGTTTTTGCTCCAGTTTCCGTGGTTTTTGTTGGTTTAAAATAACCAGTATCGCTTTTTTTAACCCATTCAAAACCCCAGTATAATTTATCACTATTACAATATGAGCATTTTCTTTCAAAAACAGTTTCAATAAATTTACTACCCCACTTACTTTTATCAGCATTAGTCACTGCTTTTCCAATAGCAATTATTAAATCACCTTTGGATTCCTGATCTTTCAAACCTAAATCGTTATTGGTTACATATTTTCCTTTTGGACTATGTCCATACTTACTCCATTTTAAGTTTTCAATTTTAATTTTTTGACTAGTTTTAGAGTAATAAACACCGGTAACAGTTACATGAGTGGTAATTGTTGATGGTTCATATTCTGTATCTCCACCAAAATTAGCTTCAAATTGATATTCTCCAGGAGCATATTCAAGAGTTAATTTAATTTCTCCGTTACTATTTGTTTTTCGATTATATGTAGTTCCAGTATAAGAAACACTGCCTCCTTCAACTTTTAATAATGTAACACTAACATATTTTCCAGATAATCGATTTTCTTCTTTATCTGCTAATGTAACTTTATATTCGACTTTTTTTGGATATTCTACAATGACATTTTCAGCAGCTAAAGCAGTTTCAGTTTGAATTGTTTTTGTATTCACTTCATAATTAGATAATTCAATACTGTTTACTCCCATGTTGTTTGCGTTTTTCACTGTTTTATTTACAGTTGCAAGTACAAGTTTCTCAAAAGTGGGAATTTTCACATATACTTTGTCATGAACTTCATAGTTGTTGTATAATCCATTTTTGTAATTTGCCACATCAACGTCAATATTCAGCACAGGGTTTCTTTTGTTTTTTAATTTCATGCAAACATCGTTGAATATTGCAAATTTATCAGTATCAGATGTTTCTACAGTTCCGATTTTTACATGATTGTTAGTATCATTTTTATCTAGTTCCAGGTCGGATCTCATGAATATTCTATCATATTCAACTCCAGTATCAGTATCATCTGCCACAAATATTTCCCCAGCATTCTTATTAAATGGAGCATACCAGTAAGCAGTAGCTTTATAATACTCTACTCCTTCAGTATTTGTGTTTTTAACAGCCTTACACCAGTAAGTGCTGTTTTGATTTTCTGGCAGTGAAGGATATGAACTTGCATTGATTTTTTGAACAATCATCGGAACAAGTGATCCCTTTTCAACTTCAAGATTTACCCAATCTTGTATAACATTGTTCAATTGAGTATGTGTTAAATCTTCAATTGTTAAAACTGGTGCGATACCTTTATATGAATCGGTTTCATTTAATTCAAAGTTTATATTCTCAGTATTGCGGCCTAATTCAAGAATATCTTCTTGAATAACTCCTAATGTTGGATTAATACTGTATTGAAAAACGATTCTACTATTAGTAGAATCATATAATTGTAACTCAAGATCATTAAATAAATCAATAGATATATTTGTTTGATTTTCTGTATTTGAAGTCAATACATCATCATTTTCCATTTCCTTTAAAACAGCAATGTTTAAATTTGGTTTATTGTATTTTAATGTGATTTCATAGTCTGTATAGTCATTGTCAAAACCTAGATTTTCAGCTGTTTCTTCAAAAAGAATATTTTCTTGTTGTACTAATCTTAATGTCAAATCTTCAATAGAAACACGATTAACTTGAGTTAAAGGCGCAATAGTGTTATCTCCAGCTTGTATTGTTTCATCAGCGGGAACATTAACACTAACATCTTCTTCAGTTAACGGATAATCATAATCAATAACCACTTCCCACGATTTATCACTGTCATTTGGATTTAAAAAATCAAGATACTTGTGAATAATGTTTTTACAAGGATCTTTTTCATATCTTGTTAGGAATACATTTGAAGTTTCCTCTTCAATAAATCGTAATAGATCCATTAATGTCATTGTAGATTTCGGGTGAATTTTCAATAACTTGTCATTTAAGCAGTCCTGGATAATTCCAATATTGAAATATTCCCCAAACCAATACCCTAATGCATTTCTGTCTAATGTTATTACTCCATCATTTGTAACTGTGAACCCATTTGCAGTTGTGGCTTCATGTTGACTGAATAATGGCACATAATTTAATTCAACAAGTGCGTCTTCTACATCAAAAGTAATGTTGTTCTCTTGATAATAATCACGCTCAATAGTAGTATTAATAACATACAAACATGGTTTCAGTTGTTTATATCCAGCGATATATAGTTTGTTGCCCATTTTGAAGTTTTTCTTTGCAGTTTCAAAATCACTAACAAAATAAACAACAGACAATGTCCTTAACTTCCTTTTTTCACATGTTTCTTCAAGACTAATTAAATCAATATCAAGAAAATCAATGAAATTCTCTTCATGATCCAATAAAACAACAGTCAACACTATAATCATCCTCTTTCAGTATATGAAACTGTTCTTAATGTTGCGTTTTCACATTCAAAATAATATGCACCAATAAGACTGAACCAGTCACTATGCCAATCCACAGCAGAACTAATATTTGTTTCAACATGATCAGAAAGTTCAGTTGAAAATCGTTTTAAAAATAGTTTTTGATTTTCACAATCTACTCTAATAATATCCCCTTCAGTAAAATCAGTGTAATTCAACACCATTGTTTGTTTAGAATTCAACTCACGAATAGTGACTTGATTTACCCCAGGTTCTGGAATTAATTCTAATGTGGGAAATATTTTTGCAATTGAATTAATATTCCCAACAAAAGATGTTACTGTTTCGCGGGTACTAAAACTAGTGCCATCCGGAACAATAAGTTTCAATGTACTACTATAATCAACACTATTAACATCACTATCAATTGGATCTTCCATGATAACACGCCAATATTCCCCAGGATAATGGCTGAATTCTATGTTATTTGGTATTGGTCGGTTCATTTCATCTCTTTTGTTGGTGAATAATTTAGTTATAAGTCTAAGCATGTTTGTTGTTTCTTCAATAGTACAACCATGAATACCAAATTTAATAGTAATTTCTTTTTTATTAATATTTTGTCGGTATGCATTATTTGTATCCGTACCTTCAATATCTAAGTATTTTACATCAGTTTTCAAACCAGCAGGCACATCCACCTCTTCAAGAAACATTCCGTAATTACTTGTATCTTGACCATTAAGATAACATTTTACAAGATAGTCTTTGATTTTATTTACAAAAAATATCAATTCAACATGCTCAATAGTTAAAATTGATTCTGCTGGATTATCCCATGGATCTGAAATTATTATTTCTAATTCCCAGTCATCAAGGTTTTTAAGATCCGCCACATCGAATCCCCATAAATCGAATGCTCCTCCAAGTGAAATTATTCTGTCTTCAGTATTTTTTGTTATTTGAATACTTCTCTCACCAGTCACTCCGTTTGGATTTATTAATTTAACAAGTAATATAACGTTATCTGTAACATCACAAGTTATATTTACTTGAAATCCAAGAATGCTAATTTTTTCAATTGTTTCAATGTCATTAGTATCGAAATCATATAACCTTATGGGATTACTTGATTCAAATGAATTAAGACTTAATTGTGAAAGTGAAGCATCATCAGAGATTATTTTTTTAATGGGTATTGGGAAAATACATTGATTATTATTGGATTCTGCTTCTTTAATTGTAGGTGGAGTAAATTGTATATATGAATGGTTATGATTTCCTTCAATATAATCTCCAACAAAAAGAATGTATACTGGGTAATCCTCATTGTAAATAAACTCAGATGTTAATTGTTCAAAAGTGTTTACTTCATTTACACATTGACTCCAGTAGGATGCATTGTTGTATATTTCTTCAATTGTTAAGTTTTCATAATCGGTAGAATCAGTAGTTACTTCTTGTGCAACACCGTTTTCATCAATTATTGTAGTTGTAGATAGATTTGCTTCAATTGAATTGTTAAATACTCCTATACGGAAGTTTCTTCCCCAATCACGAACATAAGTATCTGGTGTTACTTCTTTTAAATATGATTGAACAAAATATGTGCCTTCACTTAATCTGTCTAATTCTTCACTAGATAATTTCAAAACACCAATATTTGGGACAGTTAAATTACTTGGTTTTACACTAATATTAATTTTTCTTAATAAACCGCTACCTGTTATGTTATCAACATCAAATATTGCAAGACAATATTCTCCAGGGGTTAAGCATTTGAACTTGTTTTGTATTAATCCACCAACCAACATGTATTTTAATGGATAAATTCCCTGTTGGGTTAATGTTGTTACTTTTCTCCAAGATGGTTGTTGGTATATAATTGCATAGACTAAAATGTCTTCTGTACAATTATCAACAGCATAATTCTCAAAACCTCCACCAAGAAAAGCATTACTTTTAATAACACATGCGTATATTTTAACATGATTTTTATTATATGATGGGAAATTTAGATTAACACTAAACTCTTCATTTTGTTTAACTTGTATGAAAAATTCTTCAACTTCCCCAGTGATAATTTGAGGTTCAATTGGTTCGGGTTCTGGAATGGGAGCAGGTTCTGGAGCGGGTACTGGTATTGATTGAAGATTCAAACTAGCAGTATGGCCAGTAGCACTCTCCTTAAATGATAGGTTATGATTTCCATCTGTAGTTATTTTCACACGGAAAACTACACTGGCACTTAGTTTAGATCCAATGTTTGTATTCCATACTTTGCTACTTGATATTGTTCCGTCACCACTTTCTTGCCGAACAAAAGATACACCTGAAGGTAATGTTATATTTACATTAGTTCCACCATTGGTTTGTCCTTTGTTGTTACATGTTAATTTAACAAGGAAATCATCACCAGTATACAATCCCTTAGTTTTACCCGCAGATAAAGTAAAGTTAGGTGAGTTGTATTCGATTATTAGTCTTACATATTGAATTTTGACCTTACCAATATCACTTTTAGTATTTTTTGGGAAATTAATAGTAGCTCCAAAATTACTACTATTTACTGATGACACGTTAAAATTACTTTTCCATGAAACACTAGTTTTAGTCATGGTTTTAGTTAATGCTTTTCCAGTTTTAGCTGATGCACTAACATTTAATAAATCTAGACTAGGTCCTGCAATACTTAAGTTTCCAGTATAACAAGCAGCATATTCTAATGTTATCTTTGTAATTTTAGAACCAGTTGGTATTTTTGTTTTATAATTTTTAGTGGTTAGTGTGGATGGTCTGTTATGTGTTCCACTGCTACTTGCAATGTCTGATTCTGAAATCGCATAACTTGATGTGTTATTTTTTATATTATTTAAATTTGTGAATTCTCGAAATTTAGTGTTTGATGAACTACTTTGAGAAATAGTGCTGGGATAAACAGTTTTACTTGACATGGTTACATTTTCACTCCAATATTCTCTTTGCAATAATATTTCTTATTCTGGAAGGGCCATATTGACTAACAGTATTATGTCTTGCTCCGCAGGATATTTGTTGCCAGTTAGGTAAATTAACTAGTTCAACAGTTGCATTTTTATTTAACTTAACAGATTCTATTCTAGCATGTGTTTCATCAATTTTTGTTATTTTTATGTCAAACCAATCAATAGCTCCATCATAAGGGCCTGCGTATGCTGATGTACCTGGGAAACTTCCTTCCCAAGTGGTTAGTGCATTTGTTCCACCACCTCCACCTCCATTATATGAAGAGTTAACATCCGCTAAAAGAATTATGCCTGTGTATCTTATGTTGTCGTGCCTGAATTCGAATGATAATTCCCATTTTTCAATATTTGGAAATCCTCCATTTATGATAAATCCTTTTCCAACACTTTCTCCGTTTGCTTCATTATACGAATGACAGTATTTTGCTCCTGTTGTCCCGTCTAAAGCCGGTTTGAATAAGTAATCTTCAATAATGTAAGTTCCGTGTAGATTCATGTATTCAGCGGTTATTGTTGCATCTCCAATTCCTTGTGAATTATAGGTGTATGTTGCTTTACCCTCATTATCTGTGTTAACTGTGGTTAAAATTGTGTTTCCTTGTTTAAATGTGATTGGTTTGTTAACATTGTCTGATGTGAACAATGTGGCGGTTAAAGTACAGTATTCTTCTCCATTACTTATGTTAGGGTAGTATAATATTTGTTTGCCTGCTGTTTTAGTAAGTGTTAGACTTCCTTCCAGTACACTAAAATTGATATGTGCATCACTTGAAGTATAATAGTTATCTTCATAATGTATGTTTAAACTATATTGACCTACGTTTAGTCCAGTTAGTGTTGTTGAGAATGAACCATCATTACCTGTAGTGATAGATGCCAAGACCTCATTATTGTTCCTCAAGTTTATGTTTTGATGGATTAATGGTTCTCCATCATCACTAGTTAAAACACCCCTAACATTTACCACATCTCCAGAATAATATATTTGATTATTTGCTGGAGAATTAATATTTAAAACACTTGTTTCTTTATTTATATCTCGTGTTATTTCACTGGAAACTGAATTTTCATAGTTATCATTTCCATCAAAAATTAATTGGAAACTATGTGTACCTAAGTTTACTGGGGTTTGAGTAAAAGTCACTATTCCCTCAGTATTAGTGATTTGTGTATCAACAACAGTATCTCCGACCTTTAACTTAATATTAACATTACTTATAGGGGTGTTTTCTTCATTGTGTAATGTTCCAGTAATATTAAACTCATCACTATAAACTAATGATAATGGCACATTAATACTAAGTACAGTATTGGCTTTTGTTTTCACTGGTATTACACTAAAAACTTGAGAAGTTACTAATCCTACTGTTTCTTCACTTTCAGATATTATGCTTTGATATCCTATGAAATCATAAAAAGATTTTGGGGAAACTATATTCCCCAATCCTCTTATCTTTTTAACATCGACAATTAACTTATCCACTTATAATTCCTCCCGCACGTGCATTCTTTTTATTTAATTTGATTTTTTCTTTTAAATCCAAATCTTGGAAGTGTTTCTCTTTAACCAGTAACTTGATTAATTTTATTAACCAAGATTCGTCTTCAGGTGCTTCATTGATTAATCTAGCCACTTCTGCAGCAGAAACTCCTTCTGGTAAATCAATGAATTTATGAATATGTTCAACAGTTACTTTACCTTTGATTTCCACATCATCATCACTAGAATTGTTATCCACTACAAGAGTAGAATCATTTTTAGATTTAATAGCATCAATAAATTCACCAAAGCTTAATCCTCTTGGAGCAGGTCCAGCATGACTAGCAGCAGGAGTCCAATTTCTTTGATTCATCCAACCGGTAGTATCCATTTTATGCCCTGCAACATTAGCCCAGAAATGTCCGGTCTTACCCCAATGCCCATGAACTTTACTGGCCGGTAAGCCCATACTGTGAGCCATTGCAATTAATGCGTCACTTGAATCACTACAATTCATACCCCCACCAGCAAATGCTCTTTGCCATGAACCATACTTATTACTATCGTAATAAAATTCATAATGACATTGACTAAATACATCTTCAGCCATGCTTTTAAATGTGGCAAAGTCTATTTTTGGTGTTCCGTTTAGGAATTCTTTCACTTTGAATCCATGGCTGGTTTGATATTTACCTATTATTTTAGGTCCTTTCATTCCCCAGTTTTTTGAGGTATCTTTGATTTTTTGTACATGTTTGCTTACACCAGTAGTCCATCCAGCACCACGATTTTTTAGATCTTCTAGACCAATTGGTATTTTTATATTTCCACTTCTTATTAAATCAGGTACGGAAAATTTATTATTTTTACCACTAGTAGGTAATAGTATTATTAGATAAATTTAATGAAGAACCGGTTTTCCATATGTACATAGCATTAGTGTAATTTGCAGCTTCATTATCAACGAATGCTGAATTAGAAATACTAGTATTTCCAGAAGCCGAAATGGCTCCGCCAGTATTAGCACTATTGCCTGTAAAGTCACAATTTTTTATTATAATAGTAGTTTCATAAGCGTCAATAGCTCCTCCTACAATTTCAGCAGAGTTTTCTTCAAATCTGGAGTTAATTATAGTTACTTCGTTAAATTCAATAGATATTGCTCCTCCTTGAGCATTAGAAGTATTTGTTACACTATTTTTAATAAAAGTACAATTATCTATTAAACATTCATCTGCATTATATAATATAGAAATAGCGCCGCCTGCTGCAGTATATCCGTTACTGCCAACACCAGTTGCCATGTTTTTAGTAAATATTGAATTCAAAATAGTATAAGATGATTTTTCAATATGAACTGTACCTGCATAAGCAACGTTATTAGTGAAGTTACAAGCATCTATTTTAATATTTTTACTTGTAGAACCTGAAACCGGTAAAGCAGTAATTGCACTACCATAGATACCGGTGTTGTTTTCAAATAATGTATTGGTAATATGAGCTTCTGAACTAAGTAAGTTAATAGCTCCATTAGTTAAATCATTATTAGTACGACTCATAGATTTATTACCATTATTAGTAATTCTAGAGTCAGTTATAGTTATATTTGAATTTATAGCATGAATTGCTGCGCCACCAGTATCATCATTCTTAGTCAAATCACGAACTATATTATTATCAAAAGTAGAACCAAATACATTAACATTGCCTCCCTCATCATATATTGCACCACCACTTTTAGTAGCAGTGTTATTTATTAAATAAGAATGAGAAATGGCTAAATTTCCATTATTATAAATAGCCCCACCATATTCAGCATTTCCATTAATCAAAGTTACACCAATTAAAGTTAAAGTGCAACCAGATTGAACCTTAAAAATTCCACCTTTGTTGTCTGCATCAATTTTATGATTATTACCAAAAAGGGTAACATTTTTTGAAATTAATACATCATATTCTCCATCAACACGAACATAATCGGAGGATAATGATACTAATCCTCCATTGTCAATAGTTGATTGAAGTGAAGTGAAATTATTTCCATTCTCCTCATCAGACAATATCTCAAAATCGTTTGTTGATTGAACAACATTGTTTTCTACATCAGAACTTACATCCAACATAGAATCCTCAACTTGAGCAATTTCTAATTCTGAAGAATTGTCAGCTGCAGAAACTGCAGCAATTGATATAGTCATTATCAAAATTATCAATAATGATATCTTAAATTTCTTCATTACATAACCTCTTTAATTGATTTAATACATATAATTATAAATCAACATCTTATATATAAAATACACATAATATATATACTTAACTAAATAATTTTTATGATGTTTGCAATATTGTAATTATTATGTTTAAAAAATTTTAATAAAATTATAAATTTTTAAAAAAATATAAAAATACTGATTTTTTATAATTTTTTCATGATAAATAATTCCTTTGTTTATTTTTAAATTAAGGTTTACCAAAAGATTAAAGCAGCATAACTTTTTCAAACAAATTTACCGCAAAAATAAATAGTAACAAATGTAATATTTATTGACTAAAATTTGAAAAAAGGTAATACTTAGAATTTTAAATACCAAAATTAATTAAATAAACAATATAATACTATATAACTATGAGAATTATTTTAGCAGGAACAGGCAGTGCAGTTGGAAAAACAACTGTTGCAACTGGAATAATGAAAGCTTTAAGTGAAAAATATAATGTCCAACCATTTAAAGTTGGACCCGACTATATTGACCCATCCTACCACACACTTGCTACCGGCAATACATCAAGAAATCTGGATTCGTTTTTCATGAAAGAAGGGCAAGTTAGAGATTCTTTCTTAAAAGGAATGAAAGGCAAAGATATTGCTGTGATTGAGGGCGTTAGAGGACTATATGAAGGAATCGATTCAATTAATGATATTGGAAGTACCGCAAGTATTGCAAAATCCCTAGAAGCACCAGTAATACTGATTATTAATTCTAGAAGTCTTGTTAAAAGTGCTGCTGCACTTGTTTTAGGTTTTAAAAGTCTTGACCCAGAAATCAATATTGCGGGAGTTATTTTAAATAAAGTTAAAAATAACGCACATTACGAAAAGACTAAAAGATCAATTGAAGAAATTACCAATACTGAAGTTATCGGCGGCATTAAAAGAGATGACGATATTTCAATTGAACAAAGACATTTAGGCCTTGTTCCAGCACGGGAGAAGGAAACTTCAATTAAATTTATTGATATTTGGTCTAAAACCATTAAAGAATCAATTGACTTAGACAGATTAGTTGAAATAGCTAAATCAGCTCCAAAAATAAATTCAAAAACAATTCCAATTTGGAATAAACTAAATAAACAAAGTGTTAAAATTGCAGTTGCTTATGACGAAGTGTTTAATTTTTACTATAAAGAAAACATTGAATCTTTAGAAGCGAACAATGCCAAAATACAATATTTCTCACCTTTAAATGATGAAGGCCTACCTGATGCTGATGGCCTTTATATCGGTGGAGGATATCCTGAATTATTCTCAAAAGAACTATCACAAAATTCTCAAATGTTAAGGGACATTAAACAGTTCCATGATGAATCAAGACCTATTTTTGCTGAATGTGGAGGTTTGATGTATTTAATGGATGCTATTCATGATGATAAACAAGTTGGAATTTATCCATATAAATCTGTCTTAACCGATAGAGTGCAAGCATTAAAATATACCGTTGCTGAAGTGCAAGAAGATAATATTATTTCAAAGAAAGGAGAAGTCTTCAATGGACATGAATTCCACTATTCAAAAGTTATTGTTGATAATTTAAAAAATCCCTTGGCTTTTAAAGTCACAAGAGGAAAAGGTTCTTATAACCTACAAGATGGTTTTATGGAAAAAAACACTCTTGCAAGTTATGTTCACACACATGTTGCAGCTATGCCTAATTTTGGAGGTAATTTAGCAATTTCTGCAAGAGAATTGGGAGATTAAAATGAAAAACCATGATTTTTTTAATCCATCAATTGCAGTAGTTGCTATTTTGGCATTTCTCGCAATGGGCTATATTGGCTCATTTAACTACCGATTCGAAGATCCATTAAATTCAAATGTGATTTTAACCGTTATTTTTTCCTGTACAGTATTTATAATATCTTTGATAACAGTCCAATACAAAATAACTCTTGAATCATCTGAAATTGACTATTTAAGTGAAAAGTTACTTTTAATTTTAACTATTGTTGCATTAATCTTACAAGCACTTAATCTTGTTTTGCTCGGAGGAATTCCTCTTTTTAACAGCGAATTAAAAGCAAATGCTACAACCAATATTTGGAGAATCGCTTATCCATTATTTTTAATAGGCGTTAACTTTTTACTTGCCAAATATTATAATCGGAAATATTTAATTTTAGTAATGCTTGGAGCTTTAATATTCGGCTTAAACGGTTATAGAACATCTGTTTTAGGAATTTTAGGAAGTACATTTATCACACTATATTATTTAGATAAAATATCAAGGAAATTTGGAATACTATTTATTGCAATAATAATAGCTGGAATTGCCGGTATTGGTTATATTGCATCTCAATCAATTATAGGTCAAACATGGACATTGAACCCATTAGAATTAATATTTTACCGCGCAGGATTTACTTTAGAAGTATTTGAAAAGATCATTCCACTTGCAGGAACAACAAACGGTAAAATATTATCAATGATTTTCTCATCAGGAAGTCCTAGAACATTTATCGGTGAATATGTCCTGCATTATACCGTATGTTTAACATCAACTTTATTTGGTCCGGTGATGCTTGATTTTGGATATGTCGGCCTTACAGTTCAAATGTTATTTATGGGAACATTTTTAGGATTAATACATAAAATAAAAAAAGGCATTGGAATCGGAATATATTCCATTATTTTGACACATACGCTAATTTGGATAGAAACAGGTCCTACAGACATCATGATTTGGTTTTTATACTTAATTGGATTGATTTATTTAATTATAATTTACAGAAAAGGAAAGAGTGGAGTGAAATTAAAAACCCAACCCAAATGAAAAATCCTAATATTAATCTTTTTATACAAAAATTAATATGATTAAAATTATTAATGAAATAAAGAATATGAATGTTCCTTTTACAATAAAGTCAGCATTCCTATCAATATAGAATGATCCCCCATATGATAGAGCTAAGGCAGCGAACATTTCTATTAAACCTGTCATGCCTGAATCCATTCCAATTAATTTCCCTGCAATAAATGAAATCAAGTATGAAAAGATCACTACTAAAATAATTAAGCCGATTGGATTGCTAATAATTTTAAAGAATAATGAATCAGGCCCAAAATGACTTTTTCTTGTATCATAATTATATAAATTAGTTTGACCATAATGTCCTCTATTTCTAGATGGTGCCCTATTTAAAAATCCACCTCTAGGTTCATCAAGTTGTCTATTTAAAAACCTTGTTCTTGACCTAGGCTCATCAACTTGTCTGTATAAGGTATTTTTATAAACATGTGGATTAGCATCCCTTCTCTGCATTATATACTCCATATCTGAAGCATCATAACTGTATTCTGGATAGTCTTCTTCAATATAACCAGATGCACCGCCATCATATGGTGTATTATCAAGAGTTGTTTGTTTAGTTCTGTCCTGATATTTCTTAGCCAATTCAAGTAAATTATCCCTGTCAACTAATTTAATATTTTTTCTAATTGCATAGTTTTTAGCTTGTTCAGAAAAATATGCTGAGGTCACAATAGTTACTTTAGAAGCTTTAATACTCTTTTGTACATCTTCCATTTCTTTTAAAACATCGACACCAATCTGAAATTCTTTATCATAATTTTTACATGCTACAACTACCCCAAAATCCCCAATTGTAGTGGGTAGAATAGCATATATGTCAATGACTTTCTGTGAGGTTTTAAAATTCTTATAAACCTTAAAACCAGAATCTTCCATTACCTTCGCTATAAAATTAATCAATTGTGGTTTTTCCAAGTTTCCACCCATATGTGTTTTTTAAATGATTATTATATTTTATAGATTAAATTGTTATTAAACCTTTTTATATTTCATTGCAACCTAAAATTATTTTAACAAAGTATGCTATTAATAAATATATGAAAGCGTTAATTAGTAATGATGATGGAATAACCGCTTCAGGAATCCTTGCTTGTAAAAAGGCCATTGAAGATTTATGTGAAACCTATGTCATAGCTCCTGAAACTCAACAAAGTGGAATTGGTCATGCGTTAACATTGTATGACCCTTTAAGAATAAATGAATATACCTTAAAAGACGGGAGTAAAGGTTTAGGAGTTGAAGGAACACCAACTGATGCTGTAACACTAGCTTTATTTGAAATAATGGATGAAAAACCTGATATAATGATTTCAGGAATAAATACTGGTTTTAATATTGGTAAAGCAGAACTTACAACATCTGGAACACTAGGAGCCGCTATTGAATCTGCAACTTTTGGAATTCCAACAATTGCAATATCCCAGGAAGTTACTCGTGACGATATTAAGTTTGAAAATGGAGACATAGAAGTTAATTTTGATTTTGCTGAAAAAATGCTTAACAAACTGACTAAAATTGTTTTAAAAAAAGGTTTACCTGAAGGAATCGACTTGTTAAACGTTAATATTCCTGCTAATCCTTCAGACGATTCATTTAAAATTGTTAACTTATGCGAAAGGATGTATACTCCACATGTTGAAAAACGCCTAGATCCCCGTGGAAAACCATATTATTGGATTGGTGGTGAACCTTATGAATCATACGAATCTAAAAGTGACGGTTATGCTTTACATAATTTAGGAAAAACTACAATAACTCCAATAAAAATCGATATGACTGGAGATATGGCATCATTACATGAATGGTTAGATTAAAATACTTATAAATTTAAATCTTTAAGTATTTTATCTCTTTCTTCTCTAAGTTCTCCTAAAACTTTCTCATCAGTACAACCTTCTTGTTTAAGTTTGGCTATTGTACGGGTAATAGCTTCTAAATTACTTTCTAATTGATTAATTACCATAATATATATTATAAACATTAAAGTATTTAAAGTTGAAAAACTAATGTAAAAATAGAATATTCAAGGATTTGAAATAATGAGTGATGATACTGTAAACAAACTTTTTAGTCAATTTAAAAATAAATATGTAAGTGTTGATTTAAGAGGAAATTATCAAACCGAAGGTAAAGTGGTGGCTATTGACAATTACTTAAATCTTGTATTAGAAAATAATAATAACCTTGAAACCATTAAAGGCGGAAATATAATATTTATAAATTTAAAAGAAGATTAGATATTAACTTTAACACCCAATATCTCTTTTTCACCATTATAAACATCCATTGCAATTTGAGCTGCGCCAATCGCTCCTGATTCTGCTGAAATTATTCTTAAATCATATTTATCTTTAAAGTACTTATTAATCTCATCTTTAAAGTTAAATGGTTCAGCCGCACTCCCAATAGAACCGGTTAATACAACCCCTTCAATTTCATTTTCGCAAACAATCTCCAAACCAGCTATTTCCATTGCAACAGTCATTATTAATGTATCGATTGCAAGTTTAGCTTTCTCATCGCCTTCACGATAATTATCTAAAAGTTGATTTTTCATATTGGAAACTTTTCCATCAATACCTGCTATTTTAATAGCGCCTGCATGTGAAAAACATGTATTAGCTGATGCATCGTTCTCATCAATATCGCGAAGCATTTCTAAATCAAGCGGTCCATGAACAACACCCATTGCACCTAAACATGCATCAACAGCCCCTTTAATTTTACCGTTTTCAATTAAAATATCAACACTGTTAGATGATATGTCCGCAACGATGAAATTACTCCACCCAGTTTCTTTTATAGCATTATATGAAATGCTGACCTTTTCTGGACTTGTCTGATGTGAATAAGCTGCCCTAAACAGTTTATCTAAAGATTCAGAGTCTTTATGAAGACCGGGAATCATGACTGAAGGAATATCCAATTGTTCAAGTTCGCTGAATACGGATGTTCCGCCGCCGGTTACTTTACCTGCACCATTAATTGACAATATCCCCCGATTTTTAACTTTATCCGTTGGCAAAATCTGATTAATTCCGTCACCCATTGCATATGTAATTGCCATTAATTTAACATCACTGAAATCCACACGCTTTTTAAGTTCTTCTGATGCAGAAATCAGACCGTCTTTACTTTCCTCCCTTCCAATTTTAAAAACATCAATAACATCCCCCCCATCAGACATTATGCAAAAAGAGATTCCAGTTGTTCCATGGTCCATTCCAATAAATACCATGATTACCACACTAAAAATATATTAAAAATAAAATAAAAAAAAGAAAAAAGGCATTTAATCGTCTTTTTGTAATCCACAAGCTTTTCTTAATCTTTTACCAACAATTTCAATGTTTTTTTGACCTTCGGCTGCACGCATTTCTTTTAAGTTAGCTCCATTAGTTGCGTTTTCTTCAGCCCATTGTTTTTTGAATGTGCCATCTTGTATTTGTTTTAAAGCTACTTTCATACCTTCTCTAGCTTCATCAGTGATAATGGTTTTACCTCTAGTTAATCCACCGTATTCAGCGGTGTTACTGACATCTGTCCACATTCCTTCGAAACCTTTTTCGTAGATTAAATCAACGATTAGTTTTACTTCGTGACAAGTTTCAAAGTAAGCGATTTCAGGTTGGTAACCAGCTTCAACTAAAGTTGTAAATCCCGCGTTGATTAATTCAGTAACTCCTCCGCACAATACAGTTTGTTCACCGAACAAATCAGTTTCAGTTTCTTCTTTAAATGTAGTTTCTAAAACACCAGCTTTGGTTAAACCACATGCTTTTGCCATACCTAATGCCAATTGTAAAGCGTCACCAGTTGCATCTTGTTCAACTGCTACCAAACCAGGAATACCAAATCCTTCTTCATAAGTTCTTCTTACCATTGATCCCGGTCCTTTTGGGGCAAACATTACAATATTTACGTCTTCTCCAGGTTTAATTAATTTAAAGTGAATATTGTAACCATGAGAGAAAGAAATAGTGTTTCCAGCTTCAACATAAGGTGCAATTTGCTCTGCATATACCTTTTCTTGGATTTCATCCGGAAGCAAAATGTGAATAATGTCCGCTTCAGCAGCTGCATCTTCAATGGTTTTTACAGTCATGCCATCTTCTTTAACTAAATCCCAAGAATTACCATTTTCCCTTACACCAACAATAACGTTAGCTCCACTATCAGCCATATTTCTAGATTGAGCTATTCCTTGTGAACCATAACCTATTACTGCAATGGTTTTTCCTTCAAGAGCATCTGTATTTACATCGTCGTCATAATACATTTTCATAATATCACTTGTTAAAAATTAAGATATCTTAAAATATCACTTAATAATTATGATTGTTAATTATTAATAAAAGTAACTAAAAGATTTGTGTTTATGAATACTTTCACACTCTCGGCACGTAATTTTTATACATCCTAGTATATAAGTTGTTATGAAAATATCCCTAACATTTTTAGAATGCTCATAGCGAATGAAACGAACAAGTTTTGCAATCTTGACTACACGATTTAAAAATAGGAAATCTGCATCTATAATATAATATGTCATAGATTATTAAGATAATTTGCATTAAAAAAAGTTTTATAATTGACATGTCCTCATAAATATTAATTGCAATGAGGAGAAAAAATTCATCCAAAAATAAAATCATATATGAAATACCTGCAACGGATATGATTTCGATAAATCACCAATTTATGAAGTCCAAATCTAATTAATTTATGGTCATTTATATAATTTTTAATAAGTGTCCCTTTCTAATTTAATTATTGCTATGGTAATTATAAATAGTATTAATAAAATTAACCCAAACCAATTAAAATACCAAAAAATTGAAAATAAACAAATAACGCTATATAAAATACATAATTGATTATTATTTTTAATTTTATATGACGATATGTAAATAATTAATGACAATGAGATGTCAACAATAGTTGTTATAATTAATGGTATTATCAAATCAATTTCAAAAAGTTCATTAAGATTAAATCTAACTACCATAAAGATAATGAATAAAATCCATAAAATAATATATATCCAAGCAATATATCTTGCTAATTGACTACCTTTATCATTTCCTATAAACATGTTATTACTTCCATATCATTGATATTAATAATGTGGTTGTTAAAATTAATGATAAAAAGGCATATTTTTTAAATCCTTTTTCTGTTTTTAATTCAAATGGAATTATGTTATTAATTTTATCTGGAGATAGTACAAAGCAAAATAAACAGAATGATAGTAAAAAATAAAATAAACTATGATTCAAAGACATTACATTTTGAAAAATGCTTTTAAATATCCATAAAAGTGAAATGCCCATTGGACCATTACAAACCATAAGAGATAACATATAATAATAAAAGGGATGATATCCAAAAGTCATGTTATTCTTAAAGTCATTTAAACACCATCTACTCTCATTATTATACACATTTAATTTCAAAAACATAAATAGGGGTGGGAAAAATTCTATTAAACTAAAAGCAATAGTGGAATACAAACCACCTTGTTTAAAAGCTAAAATTCCCACACCAGTGGATAATAATCCACTAACTCCAAATAAAATGAAAATCATTCCCTGATATGAAATTCCAGGATACCTCATATCAAATAAAACATACCTCTCATTTAAATAATCACGTTTATAAATAATTAAAATTATTATTAGTGATGAAAAAGATAAACCCGTAAATGAAATTAATAAATAATTAAAGTCTCCAATTAAAAATGCAATGAAAACTGAAGTGAAGAATGATAAGAGTTCGCATTCTATAATCAAACCCAATGTATAATATTTAAGTTCATATGAATTCAAATCTCTCCAACTAGTCTTCATAATTTCAGCGAATGATTTCATTATATTTCCTCTGTTTTATTTATTTATTTATTTTCGATTGCCTCTTTAAATACTGGAGGAACAATATTGGTATTGAAAAAATTAATTATTTGACGAATAACTGGATCATCATAATTGTTTTTTAATATTAACTCAATTGGATTATATCTAATCAACTTCTCATCAATTTTGATTGAAGTTATAGTTGCAATTTTTCCTCCTTTTGAAAGTATTATTCGCTCAACAGTAACTTTGGTAATTTGTGTACCTATTTTTAAAGTGCCACCTAACCCAATAAAAGATAAACCATTATCTAAAAGGAAAAATGCCGCATCAATATAGGTTATTTCCCCATCTAATAATCCATCGGCATATAATAATCCAACTTCTCCTGATGCAAATAAAAATATTCCTGCGATAGATACGGGAATATCACCTGTAATTAATCCCCCTGCTGTAAGAGTAATGCCTGCTAAAACTAATTCTCCACCTACAATTCCAACAATTAAACTAGTAAAAAATGATTCCAATTCAGACCAATCATTTCCAAGAGAGGTATTGAATAAAACATTATTTATTGAATAATTCCCAATGGATTCTAAATCAGAATAATCATTACTTGATTTATTTAATATTTTTCCACCATAATTCCAAGCATTTTCTGTTATGTTGTCATGGTAGCAGGGCATTGTTCCAAGTAATCCATAATTACTAAAGTAATCACGTACAATGCCGGTTTCTAAATCTAAAAATAATAATGTACTATTATCGTCTGCATGTTTGATAAAAGTATAACCATTACTGGTGAATATCTCTAGAGTTCCATTGTTCATGAAACTTTCAATTAAACCAAGAGTAACGCTGCCAATTACTGTGGTATTCCATACATTATTGCCGACTAATTGTTCCACTAAACTGAAACTGAAACTTGTAGCATAATTAAACTTCCAAACATTAGTGTTGTTTCCTATGGTTTCACGACCCATATTATGGTCAGATTCACCAGTAATGTACAGACTGTTATAATCATTACATAGTGAAACACATGCTGGACTAATACGGCTCCATGTTACATTAAATTTATTTGCTGATTCATCAGCGACACGGTCATTTTCGTAAATGACAATTAATGGTGTTAAAAATGTACCATAAGCGGCTTTCATCAAACCTGGTGCATATAGTTCTTTTTGATTTAACCAGTAACGTAAATCATTGCTTGTTAGATTATTTTTAACAACTGCAAAACTGCGCATACCTTCATAACCAATGCTCATATTATTTTCATCAGTAATATCAGTATAATAGATATTGCTTATACGGTACGCATAACTGGATGGTGGATTTAAAAGCTTATGCTGTCCATTATATTCAAAATTAATGTCTGGAGTTACGTCACCATGATAATCCGCAGTCATTTCAATCATATCAATAAAATAGTTTTTATGATTTTTAACGAAATCTAATTCTGAATTAGTTAGTTTATAATCTAATTGCAGATAATTTAAGAATCTATTATAAACTAAATTAAAATTACTTGCATCAATATTTGCTGCTTTTGCAAAACTTAAATAGTAGCCATTAGGCTCCCAAACACCTTCTTTCATACTTGCAAAAACATTATTTAAAAATTTAATGGCTTCAAAAACCTTTGTCGAATAATTATTTTTAAAATATTGATAAAAAAGATTGTTGATATTAATTTCATCAATAATTTCTCCATTAACGATCATATAAATTTTACCAGAATATAAACCTGATTCACCCCAACTAAAAGTAATCCAAGAGGCATTATTACTAAATGGGATATGATATGTTTTGTTTACAAAATAATTATTTTCAACATCCCATGCAGATGAAAATAATGTTATGTCTATTGTTGCATTCTTATTAAATGTGTTAACTATTTTTTCATTATCAAAAATAGCCATAACTGAAATATGGTCATGATTTGCAAATAAACTACTTAATTCAAAATCCACAAATGCTTTGCCGTCTTTTAAATAAGTTGTATTAAACTTTTTATTTCCATCAACATTAAATACAGAAATAAAAGATTCAAGATTATCTGGAATATATCCTAATGAAGATAATTTATTTCCCAAATTATTATAAGTTAAATCAACATAGAATTTAGCTCTTTCAATTTGACTATATTCATTTACTTTATAAGATGATGAAAATAAATGTGCAACCATCCAGGTGTTCATTATTAAATTTCCAGTAGCATTATAAACATTAGAAAGAACATTGCGACTTGTAGAAATCTTAGGAGTATTTTCACCCCACCAGTTATTATCTATAACATAAGAGCAATTTGCTTCGGAATAAAAATCATATTGACCATTATCACATAATCTATTTAAATAAAATGAATCATCATATGATAAAAGAGAGGCGTCTAAAACAAAACCACATAATTTATTATCATGAATATTATTAAAAGCATAAGTATTATTAACTGAAACTCTTAAGAATACTCCATATTTATTGTTTTTAAATTCATTATAAAGCACGTGGGAGTTATAAGAGATTACATATGATCCAGTATCAAAATCTGAAATATTATTGGAATTTATATTTATATTCGGACAAAGAATATATAATCCAATACCATTTAACTTGTTTTTATTGATAATATTGTTGTTAACAATTGAAATATTATTTGAAGTATTATTTAAAACAAGAATCCCGCCAGCACCCATATTAGAATTTAATAATATATTATTATTTAAAACCATAAGATTATCGGATTTTCTAACACTTATACCTCTCATGGAATTTATGAACTTATTTGAATCAATTGAATTATAAGCAATCAAAGTATTTGTATCACAATCAGTTTCTATAGAACTAACCACATTAATAAATTGATTATTAATGAGAGTAACATTTTCTGCTTGATAAATTACAATTCCAAAAGAAGAATCCTTAATTTTAAATCCACGAATAACACTATTGCTTCCTCCATTGGTAACTCCAATAACTGGATGAGTAGAGTCTATGCCTTGTAATGTAGCGTTAATTGATATTAAATTAATAAATTTATTTACAGTTATTTGTTCATTATATAAACCTTCACCAATTTTAATTACGTCTCCATTATGAGTATTCGCATCATTAATTGCTGATTGAATTGTTGTGTATCCTTTACCTGAATTTAAATTACCTACTTTTTCAAAAATGTAATTGCAGGTTATTACTTCACTTTTATGCCCATTAAAATCAATTGCATAAAATCGTAAAGAGGTAGTTTTGGAAATACTTAATACATTTTCATATAATCTGAAATTTGATTCATTTAATGAATAATAAATTTTAGGGTTTTGATCAAGATTATCCCAGCTAGTCAAATTTACAAGAATAGGTGAGCTATATAAATCGGAATCCAAATTACTCCAGACGAGTGGACGTTTATTGTCAATTATATAATGTTCATGGTAAATACTACAGGTGCCGTTGCTGTAATATAAATCATAAATGCCATTTGTCAAGATAAATGACTTTGATTTATTAGATTGGTTCCAATTATTATTGTCCCAACTATATTTAATCAATTTAGCATTATTTATGTTTAATGATAAATTTAGATAAGAGTTATTGTAAAATCCACCATCATAATTCACTGTTGGGTGAAATGATATTACATTTACATTAATTTTTTTACTAACACTTGCATATGGACTTTTAGCAAATGAGACTTCAACATTATACGTTCCGGGTTTTTCTTCTATTTTAATTCCTGCTCGCCCATTACTGTCACTAACTACATTTGTACTTTTATCATTGATTTTAAATATGATGGTTTGTCCACTTAAAAATTTATTATTCTTGGTATCTTTTAAAGTTGCATATAAGTATGCATTGCTGTCATCATAATTACAAGTTAAATCATTCACTGTTAAACTTGTAGGGATACTGTTGACTGTTACGGTTACTGTCTTTTTACTGGTTACATAATTTGAATTTGTAAATGAAATTGTTGTTGTGTATTTTTTTGGTCCTGCTCCAATTATTAGTGTTGCAACTCCTTTGGAATCAGTTTTTTGATTATAGTTTTTACCATTAAAATTAAAAACAACAGTTTTATCTACTAAAACCTTTCCATTTTTATCTTTTAGAGTTGCTTTTAACTTATTGTTGCCATCACCATATGTGAAAGCAAGATTATTTGCAGTTAATGTTGTTGGCATTGCTTTTACTGTAACTTTTGCTGTTTTACTGCTTCTTGCATAACCGCTTGCTGAAAAAGAAAATTTCACTGAATATGTTCCGGGTCCTTTTTGAACATCCCAACTAACGCAACCTTTGGAATCGGTTGTACGTGAGTAAGTTTTACCAGAATAAGTTACTGTGATCTTTTTCCCGGATAATGCTTTGCCGTTTGAATTTTTCAAATAAGCTTTAAGAGTAGTTCCGTCTTGGTAATATTTGGTCACATCTTTTGCAGTAATTGTTGTTTTAACTGTGGAACTAGCTTTTTTTACAACATTACTGGGTTTCGTATTATTGTCTTGAATTTTAACATTGGATGAATTTTCAATTTTTTCATCAACATGATTATCATCTGATGAAACATCTATACTATCAGAATAGATATCATCTGATTGATAATCGATGCTTAACGTATCATTTTCGACTGCATTGTCTGAAACTGCATAAGTGCAGTTTAAACAAATTATAAAACGACCAACAATTAAAAGAATTAAACGAAATAATAACTGGGAATGAAGAAAAATATAATTTAAAAGATGTACAAAATTTAATTGAAGAAAAATATGGAATAACATATAGCGAAAAGCAAATATGGGTCATTACAAGACAAAAACTAAATTTAAACTATGGAAAAACCATTCATTAAATATAATACACATCCTGAAAATCCAGAAAAAGATCTTAAAAAAACCAAACACAACTGACATAAAAACTGAATATTTTGCTTTTTTTAGAAAATAAATGTAACAGGATTTCAAGGAATTAATTGCAACTCATACATGGAAGTAAAATACAAAAAACAATGCATTCAATTTGTAATTACATCATGTCATTACAGTATTGAAAACATGAACAACACATTCGGTAAACAATTAATCGAATATTCAATAAAACAATGAAAACTTATCTGATAAAGAAATAAAAAGATATTTATCCTCGAAATCACTAAATGAAATGGATTTGATAAATAAAATCAATAATGAACCATATAATGACAATTCACAACAAATTTCCATTGAAAAAGTTCAAAAGATCTGCAGGAAAGAAGACAACAATAATTCCAGAAAAATAGGAAATGAAAAGATCAAGATTACTGGATAATCTATCAAATCCCAAAATCAAAGTCACTGAAAAAATACAGAAAAACCTGCACAAGCCAAATTTTCATCAATTATGGACTTATTAAACGGATTTATACTCGATGGAATACTTGGAAACTACAAACAAGCAGAATTACCTCTAATGCACCAAAACCTAGAAAACATCCCATGAATTAATCACACCAGAATAAATCAATTTTCATTTCGACATAGAATACAACGCAATATAAATTATACGCACACATAATGTCCATGAACAGTTGTTTCATCCCCAAATTAAAAGATAAAAGTTATATTGACGAACGATACAAAATTACAGAAAATGACTCAAAAATCAAAAATTGAACTCACAAAAGACAGATTAAAATAAATTCCACAATCCTGACCTAAAAAGAAAAAATACAGTAAAACAAAAACACTTAAATTTAAGAATACTGACAATAACACTAGAAAACGGAACAACAGAATTTACTACTAACCAACATTATTAGATAAAAAACTTCACAATAGAAGATTTCAAAAAACTCTACAATCTACACGGGGAATCGAAATCAATTGTAATACAATGAAAAACAGACTGAACATTGAAAATTACACAGGAAAAAATACGAATAACAATTGAACAAGACATATAAAGTAATATAAAAAAGGAAAAAACATGAAATCAAAAATTGAGTTGATGACATTGATAAAAAAAATAGAAAAGACAGTTTAAAATTGAACAAAAGCCAAAACTCAATAATTTCTGCCAACAATCCAATTTCAATAAAAAAATATATATATTAATAATATGATATTAGTATAATATGCAGTAAATTTAGGCATACCTAAATATGCTTAATTTTATGGTGGTGTTTGTTATGAACGAAAATGTTTCAATTTTTAATCGTAAATGGAGTACTCATGATATCATGATTACAGCTGTACTTTCAATAGCTTTAGGACTATTAAATATTCCTTTAACTTATGCAACTGCTTATTTAATGGCTTTTCCAACATTTTTCCCATTTATTATGGGTATAGGATTTTTCCCACCTATTTTGGTGGCATATCTTATACGTAAACCTGGAGTTGTTTTATTGTCTTCTCTTATTATTATGGTATTGGGAGTGCCATTTACCCCATATGGTGTTATGATGTTAGGTCAAGTTTTAATGTATGGACTGCCATTGGAAATTGTTTTCTTAATCGGCAGGTATAAACACTTTGAAAGCTGGTTTATGGCTATTGCAGGTATTGTGGTAAGTGTTGTTGGTGGAATTTTATATTTTGTATCCTATGGAATATTGAATATGGACATTACAATTCAATTGCTTGCTGTTGTTGAAACTGTTATTGGAGGAGCAGTATTTGCAGGATTATTATCTAAATGGATAGGGGATGCTGTTTTAAAAACAGGTGTTATCCAATAATAAAATTTAATTTTATGGAATATCTGCCAAAATCAAGAGGAAAATGCTTAAAAATAACTGATTTTGGTCAATACTCTATATGTTTTAATAAACTGTTTCTTTTTTGAGGGATATTTATGAGTAGTTTTTTGAGAACTTTTTCTTATGCAAAAGAACATAAAAATAAAATATATTTAGCAATACTCCTTATTTTTTTCAGTGTGGTTTCAGAATTAATTACATTTATTTTAACATATGATATAATCATTAGTTTTGTTGAAAAGCATTCAATAACTGTTGAGTATCTTATAATAATGGGATGCGCCATTATTCTTTTCTTATTTTTAAAATCGGTTCTGTATATAAAAGGATTGGATTTCTCTCATGAGGCTGCATACGATACTTTATTGGGTATGAGGATGAAATTTGCTGAAAAAATGACCAAATTGCCATTAGGTGTCATAAATCAGAAGGGCACAGGCAGTTATAAAAAAAACTTTGTAGATGATATTGAGCAAGTAGAACTGATTTTAGCCCATATGATTCCTGAAGGGCTACCTTACATGATTATTTGTATTCTGGTATATATTATGCTATTTGTTCTTGATTGGAGATTAGGTGTTTTAACTGTCGCTTCAACTTCAGTAGGTCTTGTGGCTATAATGTTGATGATGAAATCCGGTGTGGAGAAGATGAAATATTACTATGAATCTTCAAAAAATATGAATTCCAATATAGTTGAGTATATTGCCGGAATGGAAGTTATAAAGATTTTCAATAGAACTACAAGTTCCTATGAGAAATACGCTTCCTCTGTTGAAGACTATAAAAAATATACTCTTGACTGGTATAATGAATCATGGAATTACATGGCGGTATATGCAGCTGTAATGCCATGCACAATACTGTTTTCATTACCTTTCGGTACTTTATTTTATTTTCAAGGAAGTTTGGCTCTTTCAACATTTATCTTTGCATTATTAATCTCACTTAGTTTAGGATCTCCTTTAATAAGGATGGTTACATTTTTACCATTGATTCCCAGACTTAATTATCAAACCGATGCTCTTGAAGAAACTTTTAGTGGAGATGAACTTCACATAACTGACAAATCATCAAGACCTGAAAATCATGACATCGAATTTAAAAATGTTTGCTTTGCATATGATAAGAAAGAAGTTATCAAAGATGTTTCATTCAAAGTCGATGAAAATTCTGTAACTGCATTAGTTGGTGAATCTGGAAGTGGTAAAAGTACACTTGCTCGGCTTCTAGTTCATTTTTGGGATTTGAATGGTGGAGAAATTACCATAGGTGGAATTAACATAAATGATATTTCATTTGGAAATTTAATGAATTTAATTAGTTATGTTTCTCAGGACACCTTTTTATTCAACGAATCAATCATGGAAAATATTCGAATCGGAAGGCCTGATGCAAGTGATGAGGAAGTCATATCTGTTTCAAAACTTGCACAATGCCATGATTTTATAATGGAATTGGACAGGGGATATGATACGGATGTTGGAGATGCTGGAAACAAACTTTCTGGTGGTGAAAAACAAAGAATCACAATTGCCAGAGCAATTCTAAAGAATGCACCTATTATAATTCTTGATGAAGCAACAACATTCACCGATTCAGAAAATGAGGATAAAATACAGGAGGCATTAAATTCACTTGTAGGTAAAAAAACTTTAATCGTAATAGCTCATCGTCTTTCAAGCATCGTCGAATCGGATAATATAATATTAATGGATGATGGTAACCTATTAATGCAAGGAACACATGAAATATTGCTTGAAGAGTCTAATCAATATAAATTGCTATGGCAATCTCACATGGAATCATTAAACTGGGATATAAATGTTAAGGGGGAAACATAATGTTGGAATTCAACATGATTAAAATCATCAGAGAACTTCTAAATATTGCAGGGGACTATTCAAAAAATTTAAAAATAGCTTTTGTATTATCATTTTTTGAAGAAATTTTTGCAATTATTCCAATAATGCTGATATTATATGTTCTAAACCAGATAATTTCAAACAGCCTTACAATGGATAATATATGGACTGTAGGCATAGTCATTGTTATGAGCGTTATTTTGAGAACTATAACAAGGCGTTTAATTGACAAGTTTCAAGCAAATATCGGGTTTAAAATCTTTGCAGATGAACGGATGAAATTGGGAGATAAGTTAAAAAGACTTCCGATGGGATACTTTTCACAAAGTAATATAGGCAACATTACAGCAGTCGCCACATCTGATATGAGCTTTATAGAAGAAAATTCCATGATGCAAATTTCAAAAATAGTAACTGCTTTTTTAAATACAGCTATAGGAGTTGTATTTTTAACAATACTGGATTATAGGATTGGAATTATTTCTCTCATCACAGTACTTTTAGCGCTGTTTGCACTAAATAGACATGAAAAAGTAATGGAATTTCATTCAGGCATCAAATTACAAGTTCAATCCAAACTTATTGATGCAGTTATAGAATATATTAAGGGAATTCCAATTATCAAATCATTTAATATGGTTGGAGTTAGATCTAAAAAATTGAATGGGGAATTTATAAAAACAAGGGATGCGGCTATTGAATTTGAGAAAAAATCTAGGTTTCCAATGCTTATCTTTGAAAATGTTTTTTCAATAGGGATTGGAGTAACTATTTTATTCGCCACATTTTTCGCACTCAATAAAAGCATGGACATGATTTTCATGTTGATGATACTTATTTTCATATTCCAGTTTTATATGCCTCTTAAATCATTAGCTGGATTAAGTCCTCAAATATATATTATGGAAAAAGCTTTAGAGAGATATAAATCCATTTCTAATCTTGAAATCATAGATAGCGGTGGAAATGACATAGCTCTTGAACATTTTGATATAGAATTTGAAAATGTCAGCTTTGCATATGAAGAACAGGAAATATTGCACAACATCAGTTTTAAAGTTCCGGAGCATAGTATGACAGCTCTTGTTGGAAGATCAGGTAGTGGCAAAACAACAATAGCTAACTTAATTGCAAGATTCTGGGATGTGGATTCTGGTGAGATAAAGGTTGGAAATGTCAATATTAAAGAAATGACTGCAGATAATCTTCTCAAAAACATGTCAATGGTATTTCAAAATGTTTATCTGTTTAATGACACAGTTTTAAATAACATAAAATTTGGAGATGTGGATGCAACAAAAGATGAAGTAATTGAAGCTTGTAAAAAAGCAAGATGCCATGAGTTTATAATGGAATTGGAAAATGGTTATGATACTATCATTGGTGAAGGAGGATCTTCATTGTCAGGTGGTGAAAAACAGAGGATTTCCATAGCAAGGGCAATTCTAAAGGATGCGCCTATTATAATTCTTGATGAAGCAACTGCCAGTGTTGATCCGGACAATGAAAAACATATTCAAAAAGCTATTGATGAACTTGTTAAAAACAAAACCCTTGTAATGATTGCTCATAAGTTGTCTACAATAAAAAATGCCGATCAGATAATTGTAATTGATAACGGTAGAATCATACAGGAAGGAACTCATAATGATTTAATTAATGAAGAAGGTTTATATGGGGAGTTCTGGCAAAGACGAATTAAAGCTAAAAGCTGGAAAATCAATAAATCAGGTTTTTAAATGATAGGTGAAAATTTTGATCAAAATCAATGATTTGGCTTTTAAGTATGAGAAAAATGATTGCAAATCCATAACAAATATTAATTTTGAAATTTCAAAAGGGGAAGTGGTACTGGTCTTAGGGCCATCTGGCTCGGGTAAAAGTACTTTTGCATTATCTCTCAATGGCATTATACCTAATATCATACCTGGTGAGATGGAAGGGACTGTTGAAATTTGCGGTGAAAAAACTGATGGAACTCCAGTTCATCAATTGACTCAAAAAGTGGGAATTGTTTTTCAAGACCCTGAAGCGCAATTTGTTAGTTTGAATGTAGAGGATGAAATTGTTTTTGCATTGGAAAATCTTTGCTTTTCTCATGATGAAATGGAAAAACGGTTAATTGAGGCACTAAATAAAGTCAACATGTTAGATTATCGCTATAGGGAGGTTTACAGCCTTTCAGGTGGTGAAAAACAAAAAATTCTTTTAGCTGCATTAATAGCTATGCATCCTTCTGTTTTCATTTTTGATGAACCAACAGCTAATTTAGACCCTTTCGGTACTTTAGATTTTTTTGAAAAGTTAAAGGACCTTAAAAAAGTTGAAAATAATACAATAATTCTCATTGAGCATAAACTTGATGATTTAATGGAAATCATTGATAGAATTTTAGTTATAAATAAACAGGGAATTAAAATAGCCGAAGGAACACCAAGGGAAATTTTCACGAACAAAGCAGATATTCTTATTAGGGAAGGAATTTGGATGCCTCAGGTGGTTATGCTTTATTATGAGCTGGAAAAAAATAACATAAAACTTGATAGGGTGCCATTGACCATTCCGGAAGCTGTTGAATCTATAAGAAATCTTGAAAATTTTGCGAACAATAAAAAATCTAATGATTTTAATGAAATTTCACAGTCTTTTGAGGAAAATAAAGAAAATGTGATTAAAATTGAAGATTTGTCATTTTCATATGGTAAAAAGAAGGTATTGGATTTTATTAATTTAAATGTCAATTCCGGTGATTTTTTAGCTATTGTCGGAACTAATGGGGCAGGTAAAACTACATTGGCTAAACATATGGTGAATGTTATAGAACCTCCTAAATCTAAGGTTTTCATTGATAATGAGGATATATCTAACATATCCTCAAAAAATCTAAGCAAAAAGATAGGATATGTTTTTCAAAATCCTGAACATCAGTTTATTAAGGACACAGTTGAGGAACAATTGAGCTTTGGATTGAAACTTAGAGGATTTTCACAAGATCAAATTGATAATTGGCTAAATAAAACCTTAAAGCAATTTGATATAGAAAATTATCGAAACAAAAGCCCATTTATGTTAAGCCATGGTCAAAAACGGTTATTAAGTGTTGCAACAATGTTGACCTTAGGTCAGGATATCTTAATATTGGATGAGCCCACTTTTGGTCAAGATTTTAAAAGTTCAACTAAATTGTTAAGTTTTTTAAAGTCTTTAAATGATAAAGGTAAAACAATAATCGTGATTACTCATGATATGAGTTTGGTGGAAAAATACGCTGAAGAAGTTGTTGTAATGAATAAAGGAAAGATAATTTTTAAGGGAACAACAAAGGATCTTTTTAAGAGGGATGAAATTCTTGAAAGAGCATCATTAACTTTACCTCCTCTTTTGAAACTTTCTAAGCGTTTATCTCATTATGATGAAAATTTGAGGGGCATGTCTTCTAGTGAGGAGTTTGTTGATTATTTCAGTCAACAGGTGGTACTGTGAAGATCTTTTTCTATGATAACGCTTCTTTTTTAAACAAATTAAATCCACTATCTAAGATAATTAGTTTTTTTCCATTTCTTTTTTTAATTTGTTTGATTAATGAGATTTGGATACCTCTGGCGTTTATTGTTTTTACAGCACTGATTATTTTAACACTGGGCAAAATTCCCATTATTAGGTTTTTAAAGATTTCAGCTCCAATATCGATTTTTTCACTTTCGATTTTTATTCTGTTTTTGCTAGCTGCAAGAAGTGATTTAACTGCAGGTTCTCCAATACTTTTTTCCATTGGGTCATTTAATATTTATTGGACTAGTGTTTATCTAGGTTTGATTTATGCTGTTAGAATTTATTCTTTGCTTATTTTAGCATTGCCTTTTAGTCTCACTACAGAACCAAGTAATTTTATACGATCTTTAATTCAAAATTTGAATATTCCTTATAAATTTAGTTATGGGGTTATGGTTGCATTTAGATTTATACCTATGATAGAAACCGAATTTAATGTTGTAAGGTCTGCTCACAAAGTTATGGGATTTTCCGATGAGAAGGGGATTTTTTCTTATTTCAATAAACTAAAAAGATATTCTGTTCCACTTATTGTTAATTCCATCAGAATTGGCAGTAGAGCTGCATTGTCTATGGATAGCAGAGCTTTTGGAGCTTTTGAAGAACGTACATTTTTTAAAAAACTCAAATTCGATAGGGATGATTGGATTTATGTATTGATGTATTGGATTACAGGGTCATTAATATTTTTCATCGCATATAAATTTGGATTGATGGGTGAAATTGGTTTTTATTTAGGTAAATTTGGTTAAATATTAATCAATTTCACTATTGGTTATTTCTTCAGTATTGTGAATAGTTTTATAGGGTTTTAATTCTTCAAACATTACTTCAGAGAAATTTTCTATATTTAAAACTTCCATTCCAAATAAATTGGAAAGTTTATTGCAAGTTTGTTGGGGAACATCCGTCAATATTAAAAAAGGATGAACCTTTTCAGAACTTAATAGTTTGGCCATTTTTGAATATTTTTCCAGATAATGGTGGTAATCTGATGTTTTTGATTCAATCCAATAAATGTCCTCTTCAACTGAAAATAAAACATCTAGTTCGAAATCATCTCCATTAGGTAAAATTATTTGCGGATTTAATAAAAAAGATGTTTCTTTGTTGATGTTCAATTTTTTTATTAATTCTTCAATTTCATTTACAACATAACATTCTAGCCAATGCCCTGTTAAAAAATTAATAACAAGAGGGATTCTATTAGGTGCTGCAATAATTTGATATTTGGGTGATTTTAGATATTTGTAATAACTTAAAAAAGTTAGTTTATATAAATTATGACAGAATTGACATGAGTATCCAATTTCTTCTTGTGTAAAGTTTCTCATATATATTCTAACACTTTCTCCGGTTGATAACTTAGATTTAATGGCTTTATAAACAGCACTAATTTTCGAATAATTATTGCCCATAAAAGAGGATAAAGTTTAATATTCTAAAACAGGTGAATTTAATGAAAAAATTAAATATATTGCTGATATTGGCTATCATTTTAATTTGTTGTGTTGGTACAGTTAGTGCAACAGATACAAATGAAAGTGCAATAATTGAGGAAAGTGATGTTATTGGAGCAGATGTTGCTGATGAATCACTTGTAGACGTTGAAAAGAATGTGATTACAGTTGATGAAAATAATTTAAATAGAACTAATATTGGCAATAATATTGATGTTACTGGTTCTGCAGGAACTGATTCATGGTCATTAGTATCTGGCATGGAATTACAAGATGATTATGCTAATGTAACTGGCAACACTATTCTTGTTAATAATGTTGCAGGTTATAATCCATCATTCAATGCATTTGGAGTTAGTTACGCTCAATGGACTTCTGGAAATCATATCTATGATATATACAATAATAATATTCTTGTTAAAAATGGAACATATGCGGTTTATTTAATGAGTGCAGTTAATACTACTGTGCATTATAATGCTTTAAAAACTATTAACTCCGCTGGTACTGTTAACTGTGGTGATGCTGCAGTATATATTGGTGGTGGAAGCGGTAATAGTGTTAGTAATAATTATTGCCGAGACATTATAAACACTATTTCATCTTCTTTCATAGATTTAAAAATACCCTTTGCGAATATTTATAAATCTGGTTCTTATTTAGGAAATTTTCAAAAAATAGGAGTTATAAGAAGTTAATTATGTAAAACTATTGGGAGTTTAAAACTCTCATTTTTTTATTTTTTTAGGAGGACTTTAAATATGACGTTTAAAAAAATTTTTCTTTTAATTTTAATTTTTACAATTTTACTTTCGTTTAATGCAGTCAATGCTTTGGAAGATATTAACTCTTCTGATACAGTTGATCAATCAATAGATTTATCAATAGATGATGAAAACACTAATATTGAAAATAATTCAGATAAGGTGGATACTGTATTAAAGGTGGCTGATAGTGATGTTTTAAAAGATGGATCATATAATTCTTCTGAAGAAAATTCTCAACATGTTGTTTATGTTGGACCAAATACAGAGGATGGTAATGGATCTTATGATAATCCTTTTAAAACATTAACAATAGCCATTCAAAAGACTAAGAATGTTGAAAAGAATTTAACAATCAAGTTTTTTGAAGGAACTCATATTATAGAAAATACAGCGTTTTGGTCTTATACTAATGTAATTATGGAGCCAGTTAGTGGTGAAGTAATTTTAAAACCAAAACCTCATAATAGTGTTGAGTTAACATTTGATGGATGGTATTGGAAAATAAATAATTTAATTTTTGATGCTTCAGACTTAACTGGTAGTTATTATAGGTTAACTGGAACTTCTACGGGAGGTGAGATTTATAATTGTACTTTTAGGGGCTTTAATAAAAACCCAATTTTGTATTGGTTAAGAAGTTTGGAATCTAGTCTTATAGTTTCGAATTGTAAATTCATTGATATTGATAATCCAACAGGATATATTTTAGAATCATTCGGAGGACAATTTAAATATTGTATTTTTTCAGCTAATTGTTCCAGATTTATAAGTACATTCTCTAAAAATGTAACTTTGGAGGATGTTTGGTTAGGTTCTAATACTATTCCATCTTCTTTTAATATTACAGATGATCTATCTTTTTATCCTATTCCAATTTATTTTCATAACTGTTCATTAATTATCAATAGGCATGCGATATTTTCTATTTCTGAGAATTATATTAATGATACTGCTTATGAGATTGTTGGTAAATTGATGTGGAATGATAGTACAAGTGATGGTATTGATCAGTTAGGTCCTATGAATGTTACTTTATCTTCAACTACTGGTGAATTGCCAGATACTGCTGTTTTAGAAAATGGTACTTTCAGAGTAATTTATAGAAGTAATTCTAAAGACCATACAGTCACTGCTAAGTTAGACTTTGAAGAATTGGAATTGAATTTTGAAACAGCAGATATTGATGTGAGTGTTGAAGATATTCTTATTGGACAATATGCTAATATTACTGTGACTTTACCTGATAATTCAAATGGTATAGTTAACGTAGTGGTTAATAATAAAACTTATACAGTGAATGTTACAGACTCATCTTCTGTTAATATTACTGTTGATGAGATTTTAAATGAAGGAGAATACACTGTATATGCCACATTTAAAGATGAAGTAAATCAGGTTTATGGTGAAGCTTCAACTAATTTCACAGTATCCAAAATTGAGGATTATCAAATATATATCACTGCTCCAAGTGAAGCTAAAGTTGGAGATGATGTTATTATAACAATCAATCTTCCAATTGATGCTACTGGAAACGTAACTATTCAAGTAAATGATGATAAACAAAACCTAACAATAATAAATGGCACTGCTTCTTTAACTTTTACTCATTTAAAAGAAGGAGTCTACTCAGTCATTGTTAATTATACTGGTGACAATAAATATGGTTCTAATGGAAATAGCACTAGTTTTACAGTATCTAAAATTGAAATAAACAATACTGATGAAGTATTAGATATCACCACTCCAATAGGTACCAGCCCTACATTCAGTATTAATTTACCTGCTGATGCAACAGGTAATTTAACTGTAACAGTGGATGGTAAAAATTATACCCAAACACTTTTTAACGGTAGTGCTACTGTAAATGTTCCTGTATTATCAGCTGGAAACCATAATATAATAATTACCTATTCTGGTGATGATAAATATGCTCCAATAGTTAAAAATACTACTATTAACATTCCTAAACCTAAATTAACCGGTAAAGATATTACAATGTACTATACTAGTGGATACAAATATAAGATTCTTGTAACTTTGAATGGTGTTGCAGTTAAAGGAAAAAAAGTAATTATTAAGTTCAATAAGAAACCTTATCTAGTCATCACTGATAAAAATGGATATGCTATCTTAAAACTTGATGCAAAACCAGGTAAATACACAATAACTGCAACATATGATAATGTCAAATTAAATAAAAACATCACTATAAAAAGTATTGTTTTTGCTAAAAATTTAAAAGTTAAAAAATCAGCTAAAAAACTTAAAATCAAAGTTTCTTTGAAAAAAGTCAACGGCAAATATTTAAAAGGTAAAATAACATTAAAATTTAAAGGAAAAAAATATAAAGCAAAAACCAATAAAAAAGGTGTAGCGATTTTTAGTATTAAGAAGAATGTTCTTAAAAAATTAAAAGTTGGTAAAAAATACACTTACAACGTATCTTACCTTAAAGATAGTGTAAGTAAAAAAATTACAGTTAAAAAATAGAGTTAATTCTTCTCTATTTTATTTTTTTTTTTTTTTATTTTAAGATCCATAAGTGGAGGTGGATTATGAAAAAGTTTTTTATTTTTTTGATGTTGGTTTTACTTTTAGGAATTAATATTGTATCTGCAAATGAAATTAATGATAATTTAACTTTAGATGATGATTCTTCCAATCTGGAAGTTAGTAATATTACTAATGAATTGAAATCTGATGATTCATCAGATTTAATAAAATCGGGATCTGATGTCATTGTAGTGAATAATTGGGATGAACTTCAATATTATGCATCACAAACAGATAAGGATTATATTGTAAAATTAAAGGAAAATACTAACTTTTATCCTACTAATTCTTCTGATTCAAACTGTCAAATTAAAGTTTTGAATAATTTTACTATTTTAGGTAGTTCTGGAGCATATATTGGTGATAATTCATCAATTCCCAAACTAATCAAATATACTGCTATTATTGTCCAAGATGGGGTTAATGCAGGTTTAACATTAAAAGGCATTGATTTTAAATGGATTAACGTACAGCACAGTCCTGATGCAATATTTCTTCAAATGGCTGGTAAATCAAATAACTCATTGGTGAATTGCTCATTTAGTAATATTAATACTAAGTTAGGTCATTCCTGTATTGTGTATTTAAAAAGAGGTTATGCAACTTTAGATAATTGTACTTTTATTAATTGTACAACTGATTTTGGTTGTGCTAGTATTTTTGAACGTTATCATTTTAAATCTGCGCACATGTTTGTGAAAAATTGTTATTTTGGAAATAATTATGCTAGAACTGAACCTGGTTGTATTAATAATTGTGCTCTTTTAACTGTTTACAATACTACATTTTATAAAAATAGGTCTTTTTGGTGGGCTGGAGCAATTCATACTCATGGTGGAGCTAATACAACTATTTATGATTCTAATTTCACAGATAATGTAGCTGGTTGGAATGGTGGAGCATTGTATACTTATAGTTACTTGCAAATTTATAATACAATATTTGAAGGTAATAATTGCACTACTAATAATGGTGGAGGAGCAATTGGAGCTTGTAATTATGAAACAGCACCTCATATTTATATTGAAAATTCTTTATTTAAAAATAATGAAAATCTTTGCTGGGCTCTTGATAACACATCAACAACTGGAACTGGTCGTGGAGGAGCAATTTCTATAATGGATGAAGGTTCAATAGAGGTTAGAAATTCGACTTTTATTTCAAATGCGGCTTCAATTGGTACAGCAATATGTGTATTAGATCCAGGTGGGGATTGGGGTTCTCCAAATGTTATCATTGAAGGAAATAAATTCATTAATCATACTAGATATGGTGATGTTTTATATGTTGAATTAGGTTCATCAAATGCAAGTATTTCGGATAATTATTATTTGGGAAATTCAATTGAATTTTCAAGGTTAAATCTTGAATTATTAGATGTTAATGATGATAATGCTTCATTTAAAATTAATTCGAAATTAGTTAATCCCCAATATTATGATTCAGATATTTTAGATAAAACGCTTTATGATGTTTATGTGGATAATAAGTATTTTAAAACAGTAAATTCAACTAGTTTTACTTTAGATTTTGATGATTTGGACATTTTTAATGTATATGTTATTCCAAGTATTTCTAATCATAAATCAAACAGTTTAACAGTAATTAGTACTCGCGAATATATTTTCATTTCAAAAAATTATGGAAATGATGCTAATAATGGATTATCAAGGTCGAATCCTGTTTTTTCAATTAAAAAAGCAATTGAACTTTCTAAAAATTGTAAAAATATTTTAATTATGGATGGGGATTTTTATGAAGAAGATCTTCAAATAAATAATGATTTGACAATTAAAGGTGAGGGTAATGCTAAATTTATTGGTAGTATTTCAAAGTCTATGTTTAGTGTAAATGCCAGTAATTTCACTATTAAAAATATGAATATTGTTAATTTAACTGGAAATACTTTTGTTAAACAGAATAACGGTAATTTAATTATTTTAAAATGTTTAATAATGGATAATTTAGTATCTAAATTTATAGATTCTACTTCTGTTGAAATAGTTAATTCTATAATTATGAATAATAATGCAGTTATAGTTTATAATAATGGATTTGCATCAATTAAAAATTCGATTTTAATAAATAACAAAAAGGATATTATTTCTGGTAACATTGAGAATATTAATGTTAATTATAATTGGTGGGGTAACAATTTAAATAATTTAACTAAACCTAATAATTTAAAAATGGATAATTGGTTAATTTTAAATATTACTTCAAATTCAGATTCTCTTGAGCAAAATCAAGTGACATTAGTTCAGTTTGGTTTTAATCTGGTTAATGGCGATGAATATTTGGATTTTCCTAAATTTAATTTAAAAATTATCCCAGTTAATGGAAGTATTAATAAAAATATTACAGATTGTTATTCTACAGTGGAGTATACCTTAACAGAGTTATATGATGGGTCTTTAACTGCTAGTTATAATGGAATTTTCACCACGATTAATTTTAAATTTTTAAAATCTGATCCTAATATTTCATTTAAGGCTAAAAATGTTATGTATGGTGATAATTTAGTTGTTGAAGTCAAACTTCCAAATGATATTAGTGGCAATTTAACAGTTTGTGTTGGCAATTTAACTCAGGTAAAAGAAATTGCAAATGCTAATACAATATTTATTTTTGAAAATTTAAAAGCAGGTAATTATCCAATCATTATTAACTATACTGGAGATAAAAAATATTTGCCTCAAATTAAAACAACTTCGGTTACAGTATCTAAATATAATTCTTTTACTAAAATTTTAATTAATGAATTTGTGGTTGGTGGTGATGTTGTTTTAAATATCACTGTTAATGATGATGCTACAGGTAATGTAAGTATTTCAGTAAATGGTGTTGTTAACACATTAATTTTAGAAAATGCAAAAGCATCATATACCATGAAAAATGTAAGTAGAGGGGATTATTTTATCAGAACTATTTACAGTGGAGATGATAAGTATTTATCTAGCGAAAGTTCATATAATCTTGAAGTAGATAATTTAAATTCAACTATGGATGCGGTAATTGAAGATATTACTTATGGCGAAATGGTTACTATACAGATTACTTTAAATGATAATGCTACAGGGAATGTAAGTGCTACAATTGATGGTAAAACAAATACATCTAGTGTTGTCAATGGAAAATCAACAATAACTTTTGAAAATATTGATGCTGGAATCAAAAATGTTGTAATATTTTATACTGGTGATGATACTTACTTTAATAAAACAATAATTAATAATTTCACAATAAATAAGACTAATCTGTCATTTAATATTTCATCCAGCAGTATAAAAATTGGTCAGGATGCAATTATTTATATTAGTGTTCCTCCAAAGGTAAGTGGAACATTCACTATTAATGGAGTTACATTAAAAATCCCATTATCTGGTAATTTAGTTTATATAATTGAAGATTTAGAAATTGGTGAATATACATTTGTTGCAACATATTCAGGTAATAATTATTTTACTGTTTCTAATTCCACCACATTTAGCGTATCGGATTATCCTAATTCCCAATGGGTAAATGAAGGTTTTGACACTAGCAATAGTGGAAAATCAATATATGATAGTGAAGTTAATGGTAATGTATTTTGGAATCAAACTATCGGTGGTGAAATTGTTGGTAGTCTGATGATTGATTATGAAGGCAATATTTATGTAGCAACAAAATCTAGAATTTATTCTTTTACAAGTAATGGAACTCCAAGATGGAATTGTTCATATGGTACACATGATGGTAATTTTTCAGGAATCACAATTGGTCGGGATGTAATAATTTCACCAAAATCTGGAGATACATTATACTTTATAAATCAAACAACTGGTGAGATTTATGGGAGTTCTAATATATATCAAGGATCTAGTTTATTTTCACCTATTATTGATTCTAATGCAAATTTATACATTGTTAGTGAGTATCAAGTTTCATCAAACAATTATAATCTTGTTATAGTTCCATTTAAGGCTTGGAAGCATGGTGGACAAATTAAAATAGTTGATTTAGGTAATGTAAAACCTATTGCTTCACCAACACTAAATGATGATATTATAGTTGTTTTATCCCAAAACACTCTTAGAGTAATTGACGCTAAAACGTTGAAAACTATTTTTATCAAAAGTGGAAATTATGCTAAAGTAAAGCCGGTTATTGGTGAAGGAAACATAATTTACACGATTCATGATGATTTTATTGTTGCATATAACAGTTCTGGTGCTCGAATGTGGAAAACAAAAGTAACTGGAGGTGTTGGAAACAAGATAATTCTGAATCATGAAAAAGGAGTATATTCAGTTAATTCACAAGGTAAATTATATAAATATGATTTAATTAGTGGTATCGAATCTTTAGTTAGTGATTTGAGTATAAGTTCTGGTGTTTTAATAGATAATAATGGAAATTTGTATTTTGCTTCTGGTAAAATGTTTTATGGAATCAATAGTGATGGTAAAGTTTTGTGGAAGTCTGATTTGGGATGTAAAATAACTGGAAATCCAATAATGAATGCTGATGGTATGATTTATGTCACTTCTGAGGATAATAGTATTTTTGCATTAAATAGTTCTGAATTAATTAATCCTAATTTATCTGTTTTTGTTGAAAACGGTACTGCTGTTGGTGATGTGAGGATTATAATTACTTTAAATAATCAAGCATCAGGCAATATCTCTTTTAAAATTGGTGAAAAAATATATGAATATATTATTGATAAAGGAGTATTTCAAATAACTATTCCAAATTTACCAATTGGTAATTATTCAATTAACGTCACATATAGTGGTGATATGAGATTTAATAAGGTTAGTAAATTGGCTAGTTTTGTTGTTAAGGATATTCCAATGATTAATATGAATAACAAGATTCAATCTGATGGAAATTCAATTTTCACTATTAGTCTACCTGATGATGCAATTGGGAATTTAACTATCTATGTTGATGGTACAGCTTATATTATAAATCTTGTCAAAGGTAGTGCTTTATTAAAAATTCCAGATCTATCTTCTGGAAATCATAATATTTTTATTATATATCTTGGGGATGATAAATATGCAGCGAATATTCATTACTGTGTTGTAAATATTCCTCCTGTGAAGTTATCTGGCTTTGATGTTATAATGCCGTATACTAGTGGGGTTAAGTATAAAGTTAGACTAACTTGGGGAAATGTAAATTTAGTTGGTAAAACCATAACTTTCATGGTAAACGGTAAAAAAACACAAGCTAAAACTGATAAATATGGTTATGCTTCATTTAAGATTAATTTAAATCCTAGTTCCAAAAAATACACCGTAATATCAATGTATAATGGAGTTAAAACAACTAATAAAATAACAGTAAAAAGCATAATATCTGCTAAAAATCTAAAAGTTAAAAAATCTGCTAAAACACTTAAAATTAAAGTATCTTTGAATAAAATCAATGGAAAATATTTAAAAGGCAAAAAAATCACTTTAAAATTCAAGGGCAAAATATATAACGCAAAAACCAATAAAAAAGGACTTGCAACTTTTAATATTAAGAAAAACATTCTTAAAAAATTAAAAGTTGGAAAAAAATACAGTTATAATGTATCTTACTTAAAGGATAATGCAAATAAAAAATGCAGTTAAAAAATAATGTTATTGATAATATAATGTTATTTTTATATTATTTTTTTATTTAATTAATTGTTTAATACTAAAATGAAGGTGAAACGATGAAAAAACAGTTAAAAGTTTTTGTTTTAACAATGATGATTTTATTAATTTGTTGTGTTGGGCAAGTTAGTGCAACAAATGATAATAGTTCATTAACCTATGATGGAGATGAAATAATTGTTAATGATATTGATAATGAGAACATATTAAGTTCAGTTAATAATAATCAAAAATCATCTGAAGAGTTTTATGAAGTTCATGTTGGTCAAAACATCACTGAAGATGGAGGTAATGGTTCTTATGAAAATCCTTTTGCAACTCTAGATTTAGCATGTATTGATGTTAATGGCAAAGGTAATGTAAAAATTAATATATTTGATGGAATTTATTATGTTGGATCAAACTTAAAATTTAATACAAGTAATTTATTAATGCAATCCATTAATGGTGGAAATGTTATTATTAAACCAGTTAACTCTAATAGTTATTCACAGTCACTAGGATTTGTTTCTGCGTCTTCTAATTTTACATTTTCTAATATTACTTTTGATGCAAAAGATTATGGTTATGTACAAAATTATACTCCAATTAGTGGTAATTATAGTTGGTTTAATGTAGTGAAAGGTAAATTTATGGATGGCAAATTTCATAATTGTACTTTTTTAAATTTTTACCGTACTTATGTTTTATCTTACCATTCTCCTTTTGAATTTATTAATTGTAAGTTTAGTAAGTGTGATATAATTCTTGAAAAATATTATTTTAATGTTAAGGCATTATTTAAATACTGTATTTTAGATAAAGATCCTGAGTCTCATTTTTTTGCAAGAATGATGACTACATCACAAATAGGAATGTTAAAAGATTGTTGGTTCTGTCAAAATACTCTTCCTAATTATGTTGTTACCCTTAGTGGGCAGATGACTTATTATCCTTCAGGTACGTGGGCTATTGGTAAATGTTTAGTTTCAAGTTATGCGGTATTTTCTATTTGTGAAAAATACTTGGGAAATAATAAATATGAAATCATTGGTAAATTAATGAGGAATGGTACAAATGAAGTTATTAAAAATATAAGACCTATGGTGGTTAATTTATCTTCAAATACAGGTGAATTAGCATGGACTGCAATTTTAGAAAATGGTACTTTTAAAGTAATTTACACTAGCAATTCTTCAAATAACAAGATCACTGCTAAATTAGATGAACAAATAATTAATTTAAATTTTAAAAATATTGGCATTAATGCAAGCTGTAATAATATTCATCCTACTGAAAATGCAAATATAACTGTAAATTTGCCTGAGGCTATATCTGGCATTGTTAATGTTACTATTAATAATAAAACTCATTCTTTAAGTATAAATAATGAAGCTTTAGTTAATGTAACTATTAATGATTTAGATGAAGGTAATTATACGGCTAATATTTACTTTTTTGATAAAGTAAATCATATTCATGGTTTAACTTCAGTTAATTTTATTGTATCTAAAGTTGATGATTATCAGATTTATGTAATCGCTCCAAGTGAAATCAAAGTTGGTGAAAATGCAACTTTAAAAATTATTGTGCCTTCTGATGCTAATGGTAATATTGATGTTTTTGTAGGGGATAAAAATTATACAAAAGAATTAACTAATAGTACTATTAATATTGATATTCCAAATTTAGTTTTTGGAAATAATAATTTAATTGTGAAGTTTTCTGGAAATAAAAAATACAGAGAAAAAACAAAAAATGTTATTGTAACTGTTGATAAGATTAATCCGTTAATTAATATCCTAATTCCTAGTGATGTTAAAGTGGGTGATGAGGTAAATATAACCTTTAATTTAGCTAATGATGCTACTGGAAACCTAACTGTTGAGCTTAACAATATAAAACAAAATTTAACTATTATAAATGGTGTTTCAACTTTAAATTTAAGCTTTTCTGAAGAAGGAACTTATATCCTAATTTTAAATTACAAAGGTGATGATAAATATTGCTCAAATGAAAACACAACTTGTATTAAAGTATCTAAAGTTCAAATCGTTAATATTGATAAAGTATTGGATATAAATTCTTTTAAAGACAATAGCCTATATTTTGCTATTAATTTACCTTTAGATGCAACTGGTAACTTAACAGTTAGTGTTGGTGGTAAAAATTATGTTGAAACTTTAGTAAAAGGCAATGCTAAAATTAAAATCCTTGAATTATGTGAAGGTGAACACAATGTTAATATTGCATATTCTGGGGATGATAAGTATGAATCATTTGCTAAAAACATTTCTGTATCTA